>CAMCYY010000264.1 GCA_945885335.1 Bordetella parapertussis | reverse complement strand
TTCACGCGCGGCTGTATCACCGGGTCAGGATCAAGTCGCCGTCACACTGCGGGTAGTGTTCGAGGTTGAGGTCGAACACGCGCCGGAGCAGGCGCGCCCAGCCCATGCGTGCCGCTGCGTGTGCGTGTTCCTTGGCGTGTTCCCCTGGTTTGTGCGCCGGGTCCGGCACGATCACCGCACGCAGCCCGGCATTGGGTGCCAGCACTCCGTGAAAACGGATCAGATGCAGGCTCAGGCGCGGCACCAGCGCACCCCGGCATGCAGGCTGAAGCCGTGCGCATCGGCGCACAGGCCCGCCCTGGCTTTCTTGTCCCGGCCGGGCACGGCGCGCAGGCTCAGCACCTTCTGGCCTGCGCGCGGCCCCATTGCGATGCGATCAGTGCACGCGGCCGCTTGCAATGACGCCCGTGGATTGTCCGCATCCCTGTCGGCAGCGCGGGCTTACGTCCGGTAGGCCGAGAATCGCACCGTGGTGGCGCTAGCGCGATCATCGGTCTTGACATTGACCAGGGCCACCATGCCTGCGTCCACCTTTTTCTGCGCGCGCTCGAGCGCGGGCCGGATGTCTTCGGGCTTCTCCACGTATTCGCCATGGCAGCCCAATGCTTCGGCTATCTTGTCGAACCGGGTATAGCCCAGATCGCGGCCGACCTTCTCGCGCTCCGGATCGGCCGTCCAGCCGCCGTTGAGGCTGATCACTACGATGATCGGAATCTTGTGCCGCACGGCCGTGTCCAGCTCCATTGCGTTCAGTCCGAAAGAACCGTCGCCGTGCACGACGATGACCTGCTTGTCCGGCTGCGCGACCTTGGCACCGATGCCAAAGGGCAGGCCCACGCCCATCATCCCGAACGGTCCGGAGTTCAGTCGATGGCCCGGTGCGAACGTCGGCATGGACTGGCGGCCGAAGTTCAGGATGTCCTGCCCGTCCACCACTAGAATGGCGTCGCGCTGCATGAAATTCTTGACCTCCTCGCACAGCCGCAGGGGGTGAATCGGCATGTCATTCATCCTCGCCTTGTCCTCCCCGCTCTGCTTGCCCTTCGCCGCCTCGCCGTTGCCGAGCTTCTTGCGCCAGTCGGCGAAGCGGCCTGCGTCGACGCGTCCCGGCATCGCCGCGAGGAGTTGCTGCAATACCGCCTTGCAGTCGCCGACGATGCCGATATCCACCTTGCGCGGGGCCGATGCGATTTCGTCGGCATCGATATCGATGCGCGCAATTGTGGCCTTGACGGCAAAGCGCGGCGGCGCGGCGTAATTGATGACGTAATTCATGCGCGTGCCGATGATCAGGATCAGGTCGGCGTCGCGAAACGCCGATGAGCGCATGGCGAGAAAGGACAGCGCATGATCGTCAGGCACCACGCCGCGGCCCTGCGGCGTGGTGTAGAAGGGAATGCCGGCCTTTTCGACGAAGGCCTGCAGCTCGGTCCATGCCTGCGACCAGATCACGCCGCTGCCGGTGAGGATGATGGGCCGCTGCGCCTTTGACAGCGCCTCGATCAGCGCATTGACCTGCGCAGCCTCGCCCTGCGGGCGCGGGTGCAACAGCGGCCGGCCGGAGAGACTCCAGTCGATGTCTTCTTCGGCGACTTTCTGGTAGAGGATATCGCCCGGAAAATCGAGATAGACCGGACCGGGCTTTCCGCTCATGGCCGCGGATCAGTCCCGCCCTGTGGCCGGGGCGGCGTGCTGAAGCAAGTAGCCAAAGCCGCGGATCTGGCGAATGCTCATGCCCGTACCTTCCAGTTTTTTTCGCAGGCGCGAAATATTCACTTGAAAAACATTGTCGCTGAGGTCTTCATCACCAAGGGCGACGAGATTCTGCAACTGCTCCCGGCTGACCGGCTTGCCCGTGCTGGCCATCAGTGCCTCGAGGATGCTGTATTCGCGCGGGGTCAGCGCGATGGGCTCGCCGTTGAACGTGAACGAGCGCCCGGCAATGTCGAGCACCAGGCCCCCGGATGCAAAATTTTTCCGCTGCTGTTCCGGGTTGCGCCTTGCCAGGGCGAGCACGCGCGCTTCGAATTCGGCAAGGTCGAAGGGCTTGATCAGGTAATCGTCCGCGCCGCTCTTGAGCCCGGTCACGCGCTCGCTTACGGCATCGCGCGCGCTGACCACCAATACCGGGGTGTGCTTGCCCTGCGCGCGCAGGCGGCGCAGCAATTCGAGGCCGTCCATGCGTGGCAGCCCCAGGTCGAGGATCGCCAGGTCATAGCTCTCGGTATTCAGCGCTTCGTATGCGTGAACGCCATCGGTAATGCAGTGCACCGAATAACCTGAGGCACGCAGCACGCCGCTCATGCCATCGGCCAGCACGGCATCGTCTTCGATGATCAGGACGCGAAAGGACATTTTTCGGGCCTATGACAGTAGTCCCGGATGGGCGGGAGGGAATTGCGGTCGGGGTCACGCTTGGGCGTCTTCGGTGCACGCTTGCTCACCGCTGCTCACCATGGTGAGAGATGCTAGCAGCAATTGAATTTTTTAAATACTTAAGGGCACCTATAATCTGGCGCCATCGCGGTCGCACGGACCCCGGCGTTCGCCGGAATGACGCCACCGTGGTGCAGGCGTATAGGAATTTCACACCCCCTTTTTCTCCCTGCGCGCCTATATCGCTGGATCAAGAAGCGATCAATTTGCACGGTGTTTGCTCTCGTGCGGGTTCGTCGGTCACTGCGTCGACCCGTGGGGGCGGATTTCGACGCACTTTGATCGCCACGGGCAAGCGTCGGCGGCCGCGCTGGGGAGCGTGGCGGGGCTCTCGTCGGCAAGCCCATGCGCGGCACCAGCGCCGCCAGACGTTGCATGAATTCCAGCTGCGTGATCCTGATGCGCGTGGTCTCGTCGAGCCAGGGACTCTTCAATTGCAGCACGACGTTACCCGCCGCATCTTCCTTGCGAGGTGGGACCACCTAAACAACAAGGTATCTCCGAAACCGAAAGCAGCCCCGACGGCCGTCTCGCCCCCCTACTCCCACTCGATCATCAACGGCGCTTCTAAACCGTTGTCACGTATA
>CAMCYY010000263.1 GCA_945885335.1 Bordetella parapertussis | reverse complement strand
GAGAGAAAACATGCAAACAGAAAACGCCCGCCCCTCATTCGACGAGCGCGCCAAGGACTGGGACGAGGACCCTAAAAAAGTGTGGCGCTCGCAGCTCACCGCCGACGCCATCCTGAGAACGGTGAAGCCCGCATCGAACACCACCGCCTTCGAATTCGGCTGCGGCACCGGGCTTCTCAGCTTTGCCATGAAGGATGCGTTCGCACAGATCACGCTGAGCGACACCTCCGACGGCATGCTCGATGTACTGCGTCGGAAAATCACCGCGGCCAGGGCGGGGCACATGCGCGCGCTGCGCCTTGATCTCACCGCGGACCCGCTGCCTGCCGAGCGCTACGGCATCGCCTATTCGGTAGTGACGCTGCACCACATTCCCGACACGGATGGCGTGCTGCATCGCCTGTATGAGTTGCTTCAGCCAGGCGGCACGCTGTGCATTGCCGACCTCGACAAGGAGGACGGTTCCTTCCATGGCCCCGATGAGAAAGTGCATCACGGCTTTGATCGCGAGGTGCTCACCCGCCAGGCCGAGGCTGCCGGTTTCGCCGATGTCCATTTCGAGACCGTCCTCGACATCACGAAAAAAGTGAACGGCAAGGACAGGGCTTTTCCGCTGTTCCTGATGACAGCTAAGAAAAGACTGGCAACCTGAAGGCGTGGTAGTCACGCGCACCGTCCGTATCGAAGCAAGTACACAGACACTTAAAAGAGCACGCAAAGACTGGAGAGGTTCAATGGCAGCACGAAATTTGTTTCAACAGGCCGGCGCGGCTGCGCTGCTTTCTACCGCGCTGGTGTCCGCCGGGGCGCTGGCACAGAGCACGGGCGTATTCCCGTCCAAGCCGGTCACGATGGTCATTCCCTTTGCGCCGGGTGGCCCGGTCGACATCGAAGGACGTCGCCATGCAGCGAAGATGACCGAGTTGATGGGGCAGAACTTCCTGCTCGATTTCAAGCCCGGTGCCGGTGAAACCATCGGTGCTGCCTTTGTCGCGCGAGCACCCGCAGATGGCTACACCGTGCTGGTCGGCTCGGCCAGCTTCACGATCAATCCCTTCCTCTACAGCAACCTGCCCTATGACGTGCTGCGCGACTTCGCGCCGGTGTCCCTGGTGAGCCAGCGCGCCTCATTGCTGCTCGCGCACCCTTCGTTGCCGGCGAAGAACATCCAGGAACTCATCGCCTACGCCCGGGCGAATCCGGACAAGCTGAATTGGGGCACCACCGGTGCGGGCACGATCAGCCATCTCTCTGGCGCATGGTTTCAGAATGCAGCCGGAGTCAAGGCCACGTTCGTGCATTACAAGGGTGCGGGTCCAGCGCAGATTGATTTGCTCGCTGGCCGCACCGACCTTGGGTCACTGACTGTGCTCGCTTCGCTGCCACTGTTGAAGTCGGGCAAGGTGAAAGCGCTTGGAACTCTCAGCAGCGTACGCTCGAAGATTCTTCCGGACCTCCCGAGCATCGAGGAGCAGGGTGTTCCCGGTTACAACGCCAGCAGCTGGTTCGGCATTCTCGCGCCGGCGGCGACGCCGGCGGCCGTGATCAACCGATTGAGCGAAGGCTTCGCCAAGGCGGTGCGCTCGCCGGACGTGTCGTCGCCGCTTGAGGCCGAGGGCATCGCCCTGGTCGGCAGCACACCGGTGCAGTTCCGCCAGATGCTGGCCGGCGAAACCGAGCGCTGGCGCAAGGTGGTGCAGGAAAACGGCATCAAGCTGGACCAGTAGGCATAACCAAAGAATTATTCCCGCCCTTGCGAAGCGGGTGATGCCGAGGTGGAGTTTCCGGTCATTTCCTCACCGACCACGCAGGGGCGATCGGGTCTACGCCTGCTAGCAATGGAAGTTGCCGATCCCTTTCGCGTAAGCTCAGGCTCATCGATTCAAGACATCTGAAACGGACTGGCCATGATCTATCTCATCATCCTGATATCCGGTCTGGCCGAGGCGAGTCCGGCCTGCGTCCGTGTTCCAATGGAAACAATGGCTGTCTGTGAGCGGGCGGTGGAAGGCACCCGGACGGCCGCGCAGATCGAGAAACATGTGGAGGTATTTTGTGGGCGCGAGGTGGATCCGGGGCCGGGGCAATCGAAGTTGATGGAATATTTCCCGCCTTTCACACGCGCCCTGCTCGTGGCCGACCGAACGGTGGGGCATTGCGCCGCCGGCAGCCCGGGCATCCAGAGGCTCAGCTATCAATAGAAGCTACGCTTTGGTATCGAATACATCAGGGGGCGTGTCCGTTTCCGGCGATAACGGCAGGACCGAAGCATGCATGACAAACCTGTGGTCTGCTCCTGATCGCTTGTTCCATGACGAAACTCATCCCCGGGCCTGATAAGTGAGGCATGTCAAATGAATCGCGCAGCGCTGTTTATTCTTCTCTTGTCATCAGCCCTCTCCGCGCATTCCCAAACGCCAGTGGAGGCATTGCCCCCCTTGTCAGCTGGTGATGTCACTCATCTCCTTCAGGGCGCGTCTGTTGACTTCTCCAGTGCTCGCGGCAATCGACTGAGCTGGAGAAACGATCCAGACGGGACGATGATGGCTTCCTCTGCTGGTCCGAGTGGAAGAACGACAAGGAAGGGGAGCTGGAAGATTGACGACAAGGGGCGCTTCTGTGTTTTCATCGCCTGGCCAACCAGCAATGAGGAGTGGTGTCGATTCGTTGTCAAGGAGGGTGACCTCTACTACATCACCAGGGCTTACGGCGAACGCATCAGCAAACTCTCGGTCACTCGCTAATGGGTGTCGCCGGCAGGCCGATACCTAGGGAATAACCGAACAAGGGGGCATGCCCCCTTGTATATCCCCCACTGCAGAGGGAAACGCAACGCAGGTTTCCGAAATTCCGGACTTGATCAGCGTTTCCCTAGAAAGAATATCCATCCATGACTGATAAAAACGGCAAAGCCGCAGTCCTTGCCTTTGTCGATGCCTTCAACCGCGTTGACACCCCGGCGATTGCCGCTTCGCTGAACTTCCCGCATATCCGCCTGAACCAGGGCAAGTTCAACATCTTCGAGACGCGCGAGGACTTCATTGCGCGCACGGCGAACCT
>CAMCYY010000262.1 GCA_945885335.1 Bordetella parapertussis | reverse complement strand
ATGCTCTACAACCTCAAGGGACGCCCCTTGCAGCACCCCTGATGGCCGCGGTGCATAATCCTGACCACACACCGGCGTTTCAACAATAGCCGGCCACCGCACGCGCCCGAGGAGAGACCATGCCGTTCAAGCTCAACCACCTGCACCTGAAGACCCGCGACCCGCAGAAGACGGCGCAGTTTTATGTCGATACGCTGGGCGCAAAGGTCACCAGCGTGAACCCAAACGGCGGCTGCCGCATCGATCTGCATGGCCTGTCGATCAACGTGACGCAATTCTTCGACAGCCAGACGCGCCACCAGACGCTGGGCATGGAGCACATTGCCATCGACAGTGATGAATATGACTCGGTGGTGACCAAGGGCCCAGGGCGTGAAGATCCTGGAAGAGACCGTGGTCAGCAATGGCCGGCGCGCCTGCTTCTTCGAAGGCCCCGATGGTGTGCAGCTCGAATTCATCGAGATGAAGTCCTGATTTCTGAACCTTTCGCGGGCAGATCGCCTTAGCCATGGACTGGTCCGTCCTGCAGTTCCCCGATGCCAGCGCCATTCAGTTGCTGGCGATTGCGCTGGCCGCCTTTTTTGCCTCCATCCTGGGCGGCCTGTCAGGCCAGGGCGTGGGGCTGATCCTGCCGGTGGTGGTGGCGCCCGTAGTCGGGATCGCCAATGTCATCCCGGTGATGAGCATCTCGGCCATGCTCACGAACCTCAGCCGCATTGCTGTGTTCTGGCGGGAGATTGATTTCGCCAGGGCACGCCAGGTGCTTTTCGGCGCCCTGCCCGCCGCCATTCTGGGCGCAACGGTATTTACCTGGATGAACGCCCGCTGGGTCGCCATCGGTCTGGGCGGCTTTCTGATCCTCAGCATTCCGCTGCGCCGCCTCCTCGCGCGCGCAGACTACCAGCTGGGCAAACCGGGCCTCAGCGCCGCTGGCGCTGGCTACGGACTGATT
Organism: Bordetella parapertussis; assembly: GCA_945885335.1. Lineage (GTDB taxonomy): Bacteria > Pseudomonadota > Gammaproteobacteria > Burkholderiales > SG8-39 > CAIYPG01. The sequence goes on along the minus strand of CAMCYY010000262.1, from coordinate 2,146 downwards.
ACCGGTGGCATGACCGGCACCGGGCTGTTGCTGCTCTCCATCCTCATGGCCTCGGGCGTGCACGGCTCTCCGCTGATCGCCACCGACGCAACGGTCTCGGCCATCATCAACCTCACCAAGCTTGCAGTGTTCGGAACCTCCAGCCTCTTTGATGCGAAGCTGGTCTTCGCCGGCATTCTGATCGGCCTTTGCACCATGCCCGGAGCGTTTGTCGCGCGCTGGCTGATGCGGCGGCTGTCACTCAAGGTTCATGGCGTTATCATGGACGCCGTCGTGCTCGCCGGCGGCATCGCGCTGCTGTGGCAGGCACTAGTCTGAAGCCATCCATTTTGGAACAAGGACAAAAATGAAAATCACCATCGTCGGCGCCGGCGCCATCGGCGGCTACTTCGCGGCGCGCCTGTCGGCCTCAGGGCAGCAGGTCAGCGTGATGGCACGTGGCAAAACCCTTGAAGCCATCCGCACCCACGGCATGCGCCTGGACAGCGAGGGCAAACACTTTGCCGAGCGCGTTCCGGCCAGTGACAAGGCCGCCGACCTCGGCGTGCAGGATGTGGTCATCATTACGGTGAAGGCTCCGGCGCTACCCGCAGCGGCGCAGTCCATCGCTCCGCTGCTCGGCCCCCAGACCATCGTCATCCCTGCCGTGAACGGCATTCCCTGGTGGTATTTCCTGGAGGGCGGCGGCAAGCTCACCGGCCATCGCCTGCGAGCAGTCGACCCCCTGGGGGCAACCGAAGCGGCAATCAGTGCTGCACGCGTGGTGGGCTGCGTGGTGTTCCCGGCCTGTTCCTCCATCGAGCCGGGCTATGTCAAACATACCTCGGGCAACCGCGTCGTGTTTGGCGAGCCCGCTGGCGATGGAGCGAAAGTCAGCAGCGCGCGCGTCACGCAGATCACGGAAGCCTTCAAGGCCGCAGGCTTTGGCGCCGAGTCCAGCGACAACATCCGCCGCGAAATTTGGCTCAAGCTGCTCGGCAACCTGTGCTTCAACCCCGTCAGCGCGCTCATGGGCTGCACCACCGATCGCATGATCGACGATGCGCGCCTGCACGCCCTGTTCGTCGGGGTGATGACTGAAGCGCTGGCGCTTGGCGCGGCACTTGGCATCCCGGTGGACATCAAGCCCGCGGACCGCATTGCCATCACGCGCAAGCTGGGTGCAGTGAAAACTTCCATGCTGCAGGACGTGGAAGCCGGCCGGCCACTGGAGGTCGAAGGCATCGTCGGTGCGGCAGTGGAGGCGGCCGAGGCCATCGGCCATCCGGCACCGCTGCTCTCGGCGGTGTATGCGCTGGTACGGCGGCGCGCAGAGGTGCTGGGGCTGCTGCCTGCTTGAGGCTGCGGAGGCCCGGGCTTCGACTAAAATCCGTGCTTCTGCAATCAACTGAAGGATCGAAGCATGGATCAGGGCATCAAGGAAGCGGCGCAACTGCGGCCCGAGCAATTCTCCGAAGCCGAATGGAAGCTGCGCCTGGAACTGGCCGCCTGCTATCGACTGGTGGACTGGTTCGGCTGGACCGAACTGGTGTTCAACCACATCACGGCACGCGTCCCCGGCCTGGCGGAGAACGACAAGCAGTTCCTGATCAACCCCTTCGGCCTGCATTACGGCGAAGTCACGGCCTCCAACCTGGTGCGCATCAATCTCGAAGGCGACGTGCTGGACGGTTCACCCTACCCGGTCAACCGCGCCGGCTTCGTGATTCACAGCGCCATCCACGCCGCACGTGACGATGCCCATTGCGTGCTGCACACCCACACCACGGCCGGCATGGCAGTGTCCTGCAAGGCCGGCGGCCTGCGCAATGACAATTTCTACAGCGTCATGCTGAACGACAAGGTCGCCTATCACGACTTCGAAGGCACGGTCACCGACCTGGAGGAGCAGCCGCGCCTCGTGGCAAACCTCGGCCGCAAGAACCTGCTCATCCTGCGCAATCACGGCCTGCTCGCCATCGGTCGCAACATATCCCAGATGTTCATCAGCTACTGGACGCTGGAGCGCGCCTGCCAGATCCAGATGGCCGCCGACAGCATGGCGGGCCCCGGCCAGCCGGTGACGCAGGCCGTGGTGGAAGCCACGCCGATGCGCGCGAAGCAGGCCAACCGGCCAAAGAATGAAGACGGCACCTCGTCGGTGTTC
>CAMCYY010000261.1 GCA_945885335.1 Bordetella parapertussis | reverse complement strand
AGGGAAAAACGTTCGGTGCTGCTGCCTGATCTGCCCACCGTGTCGGAGACGCCAGGCTTCGAGGGCTTTGGCATCAATTCATGGGTCGGACTGTTCGCGCCCGCCGGCACGCCCAAGCCCATCATTGATGGCCTGAGCGGCGCCACGCGCAAGGTGCTGACCAAGCCGGAGATCAAGGCGCGCTTCGAGGCCGCCTCTGCAGAACTGGAGCCCAGCACCCCGGAGGAGTTCCGCGTATTCATCGCGCGCCAGATCGATAACTGGGGCAAACGTGTGAAAGAGGCGGGCATCCAGCCTGAGTAGTGCCTCCTGGCAGACGGGGGCCGGGGCCGTAACGGCGGGCATGCCGTCTGCTAACATCGTGCGTGAATGTACCAACCAAGGATACGCATGGCCGTCACGATTTACGGCATCAAGAACTGCGACACCATGAAGAAGGCCCGCGTCTGGCTGGATGATCATGGCGTCGAATATGCCTTTCACGATTACAGGACGGACGGCATCGACGCCAAACTGCTGCAGGGCTGGTTCAAGACGCACAATTGGGACGTCCTGCTGAACCGCGCCGGAACCACCTTCCGCAAGCTGCCCGAAGCAGACAAGCAGTCCCTCAATGCGGGCAAAGCCGTTTCACTCATGCTGGCGCAGCCATCGATGATCAAACGTCCGGTGCTGGATCACGACGGGCAGCTGTTCGTGGGGTTCAAACCAGAGGCATATGCCAGCGCCTTGTTGAAATCGCGCTGAGCACTCTGGGTGCCATGAGCGACGAAGAATTCATGCGCGAAGCGCTGCAACTGGCGGACACCGCGCGCAGCGCAGGCGAAGTCCCGGTCGGCGCCGTCGTCGTTCACGATGGCCGCATCGTCGGGCGCGGCTTCAATGCGCCCATCTCCGGGCATGATCCCACCGCGCATGCCGAGATCCAGGCCCTGCGGAATGCCGCATCCGCGCTGGGCAATTACCGCCTCACCGATTGCAGCCTGTACGTCACGCTGGAGCCCTGCCTGATGTGCTCCGGGGCCATCATGCACGCCCGCATCGCCCGGCTGGTGTTCGGCGCGTCAGACCCCAAGACCGGCGCCTGCGGCAGTGTCATCAATGCCTTCGCCGAACAGCGCCTGAACCATCACACCACCGTGCAGGGCGGCGTACTGGCCGATGAATGCGGCGGCCTGCTGAGCGCATTTTTCCGCGAACGCAGACAGCGCGACCGCGAACATGCGGGAAAGGCGCCGCTTGTCCAGGATTGAAATCTCGATTGCCGATCAGACCCTGCGCCTGCTGGATGAGGCGGGCAGGGAAGTACGGCGCTATTCGGTTTCGACCGCCCGCAATGGCGCCGGCGAACTGAACGGCAGCAATTGCACGCCACGTGGCCAGCACATCGTGCGGGCGAAGATTGGCGCAGGTGAGCCAGTGAATAGCGTGTTTGTCGGACGCCGCCCGACCGGGGAAATCTGGACGCCTGAACTGGCTGCAATCCATCCCGGGCGCGACTGGATGCTCACCCGGTTGCTGTGGCTGTCGGGCTGCGAACCGGGGTTCAATCGCCTGGGGCAGGTCGATACCATGCGCCGTTATATCTACATCCACGGCACACCGGACACCGCGGCCGTAGGCGAGCCGGGGTCCATTGGCTGCATCCGGATGCGCAACAGCGATATCGTGGAATTGTTCGATGAAGTAGCGCCGTACACGCCGGTGTCGATTGCGGCGGCATGAAAGCCGCTACAGATGGCATGGCCGCAGAAATATGCCGATAACAACCAAGATAATAAATATCTCGTTAAGGCTTATGCCTAAATGACTAGACATTAAATATGATCATATTCATCTGCCAGAAGCATTCGGGAGCGCAAGTTACCAGCACCATCACCCGGACAAGCCCAATCCGCGTTTGACCGCCCCTCGTCCAGCCCTTACAATACGCGCCTCTTCACTGTTCCTCACCGGAACAGTGGCGTTTCAGGCCTGAATTCGTCAGGTCTTCAAATCCTCGGTAGCTCAGCGGTAGAGCAGTTGACTGTTAATCAATTGGTCGCAAGTTCGATCCTTGCCCGGGGAGCCAAATCTCTGTTTTGCCAAAAACGCCGTTGTAGTCGCCTTCCGGGTGGCTGCGATCGCGCATGGTTTCTGCCAACAGATCAAACCGTTGTCGGAATGTTGCGACGACCTTACCGTCACTCCCAAGAGCCGTTCGATAGTAAATTTGAGCAACCGCCTTTTCTGGCGCGGATCTAGTTTCAAAGAAAACTTGCGCGTTGCTCGCGAGCTCGAGAATCTGCACGCCTTCATCCATGTAGGACTGGTTCGCGGTTTGCAGCCGATTGATCTCGCGCTGACAGCGACTTACCAACACCTTGCAATCGATCAGGGAAACCGCGACCGGTCTGTTGATCCCAATCTTTTACGTCCAGTTTTTTTCAACAGAAAACGCTTTTTCTAGGCGCAATCCAAGGAACAAGTGGCTACGCTCTCAGCAGACCAAATCACAATACGATCAGTGAATATTTTTTGTATTGTTTTACGACCTGAGTCGCGTGATGTTGATTGCCTCAACCGGATAGGAAAAGCCCTTCAGGGAGACCTCACCTAAACCCTCGAAATCGACGAGGTCCTCTACGCGTGCCAGAGTTTTCTGATTGGTTAATATCTGTCCGCCTTTTGCTTCCCCGCAAAGACGCGCAGCGAGATTAGTGACACTGCCAATACACGCGTAGTCCCAACGCCCCTCGTAACCGATCGCTCCCAAGGTTGCATAGCCCTGCGCAATTCCGATGCCAAGTTCAAGTGCATGCCCCCGTTTTTTCCAGAGCATGCGTAGCGGTTCAAATTGTTCTTGCATGCTTAGCGCCATCGTCATTGCATTCAGTGCCGGGTTCTCAACCTTGATAGGATCATTAAAGAAAATCATCATGCCATCACCGGCAAATTTTTCCAGCGTACCTTCGTTAGCGACGATTAGCGGCCCCATTGCAGCATGATATTCCGCCAAAACACTCATGGTAATCCCCCCATAAAAGAGTATCAGCCAGAAGTGGAATTTTCTCGTAATCTACCCCGAGGAGGTTCCCTTGAAGAAATCGCGATTTACCGACAGCCAGATTTTGG
>CAMCYY010000260.1 GCA_945885335.1 Bordetella parapertussis | reverse complement strand
TTCGCGAACGGCGCGACTCCGGTCTGACCCTGCTGGAGGGCGATCACCTGATCGCAGCGTATGCAAAAAGCAGTGGCACGGCGAATGTCCTCGCCATCAGCGAGACCGCCTTGACACGCACGCATCAGAAGGCCTTGTTCGAGCGCTGTCCGGCTCATGTACGGCTGGTGCTCGCTGACCGGCTGCTCAGCGCAATCTCGCCAGTGGCAACCGCATCAGGAATGGTTGCAGCAATACAGGTCTCCGCACCCGGAGCGTGGCCGGAACTTGCCGAAACCTGCCTGCTGCTCGAAGACATACAGGATCCAGGAAATCTGGGCTCCATGTTGCGTACCGCAGCGGCGGCAGGACTGCGGCATGTTGCCCTATCAGGCGCCTGTGCGTCTGCCTGGGCACCAAAGACAGTGCGCGCCGGGATGGGCGCACATTTCAGTCTTCACCTGCACGAGAACGCAGATCTTGTTGCACTGGCAGGTGCCTTCTCCGGAAAGATCGCCGCGACCGAGCCCAGGGCAAAAATGACGTTGTTTTCCTCGGACCTGCGTGGTCCCGTCGCCTGGCTTTTCGGCAATGAAGGCGCCGGCCTGTCGCCCGAATTGTCCCGCTGTGCCAGCGAACGCCTTGCGATACCCATGCCGGGCCAGGTTGAATCACTGAATGTCGCCGGCGCAGTCGCGGTATGTCTGTTCGAGCAGGTGCGCCAGAAGGCTCAACACCCTCAGTAGGTCTTGCGCTCGATTTTCAGGTCCTGCATCAGGGTGGTGGCAATTTCCTCGATGGACTTCGTGGTCGAACTCAGCCAGCGTACGCCTTCCCTGCGCATCAGCAACTCGGCCTGTTCAACTTCATGGCGACAATTCTCGAGGCTTGCATACTTGCTGTCCGGTCTGCGTTCTGTACGAATTTCATGCAGCCGTTCTGGCGCAATCGACAAGCCATAGAGCTTCGACCGGTGCGCAGCAATGGACTCGGGAAACCTCATGCGCTCAAAATCCTCGGGGATCAGCGGGCAGTTCGCCGCTCTGATTCCGAACTGCAGAGCCAGATAGAGGCAGGTAGGCGTCTTGCCGCTGCGCGAAACGCCCACCAGTATGACATCTGCCTTGTTGAACTCCCGGGCGGAAATCCCATCATCATGGGCGAGGGCGAAGTTCACGGCTTCGATGCGATTCTGGTACTCCTTCACATCCATCGCACTGTGTGAGCGGCCAACGGTGTGTGTGGATTTAACCCCGAGTTCGGACTCCAGCGGGTCGAGAAATCGCTCAAAGAAGTCCAGCACAAAGCCGTCGGCACGGTGAATGGCGCTGCGAATATCCTCATTCACCAGGGTGGTGAACACCACCGGCCGGCTATTGCCGATGCGGGCCACCTCGCCAATGCGCTCGACGCACGCCTCGGCCTTCTCCATCGAGTCCACAAAGGGCACCGTGATCTGGTGAAACTCAATGCCCTCGAACTGGGTCAAAAGGCTGTGCCCCAGCATTTCGGCCGTGATGCCTGTGCCGTCGGAGACGAAAAAGACTGTGCGACGGCGTTGCTGTGACATGACGGGTACCGGTTGGTAGCAGGCGGTGAATGGCCAAATCCGCGCTGCATGGGGGTTGATCGAAAGGTAAAATACTTCCTTTCTGCGTGCGCTTCAATAGCGCATGGCATAACGGTAAGGACGACAAATGGCTGACAGCCTGAATGTTCTCGATTTCCGGTCTCTGCGCATGCACGACGTCGAACGCGTCGGCGGCAAGAATGCCTCGCTCGGGGAAATGATCAGCCAGCTTGCCCAATCCGGAATACGCGTGCCCGGCGGCTTCGCAACCACCGCACATGCCTATCGTGAATTCCTCTCCAGCGGCGGGTTGAAGGATCGCATTGATGCACGACTGAAAGGCCTGGACAGCAGTGACGTCGATGCGCTGACCTTGTGCGGCAAGGAAATTCGCGACTGGATTTTCGGTGCACCATTTCCCGAAGGCCTGAAAAAGGAAGTCGAGGCAGCTTATAACGATCTGAAGCTCGGGGAAGGCGATACGGTCGCAGTGCGCTCCAGTGCCACTGCGGAAGACCTTCCGGACGCCTCCTTCGCAGGCCAGCAGGAAACCTTTCTCAATATTCACGGCATCGACAACGTCATCGAGGCTATGAAGCATGTATTTGCCTCCCTGTACAACGACCGCGCCATTTCCTACCGGGTGCACAAGGGATATGAGCATTCGTCAGTTGCGTTGTCGGCCGCTGTACAGCGCATGGTCCGGAGCGACCAGGGCACAAGCGGGGTGATGTTCACGCTAGACACCGAATCCGGTTTTCAGGATGTCGTGTTCATCACAGCGTCATGGGGGCTGGGCGAGATGGTGGTGCAGGGCGCCGTCAATCCGGATGAGTTCTATGTGCACAAGCCTACCTTGCGCACCGGACATGCCGCCATTCTGCGCCGCACACTGGGCAGCAAGGCCAGCAAGATGATATTCGGCGACTCCGCTGCAGCCGGCCGCTCGGTAAAAACACTTGATGTTGCCGAGGCTGATCGCAACCGCTTCTGCCTGTCTGACGCCGATGTGCTAGAGCTGGCGCAGTTTGCCGTAAAGATCGAGGAACACTACGGCCGCCCGATGGACATCGAATGGGGCAAGGACGGGAAGATCTACATCCTGCAGGCGCGTCCGGAGACTGTGAAGTCGCAAAAATCTGCGTCGAACCAGGAACGCTATCGCATCCAGGGCACATCCGAACTGCTGGCCTCCGGGCGCGCTATCGGGCACAAGATCGGCATCGGTTCGGTGCGCATCGTGCGCGATGCCAGTGAAATGGGCAAAGTGCAGCCGGGTGACATCCTTGTCACAGACATGACCGATCCCAACTGGGAGCCGGTCATGAAGCGCGCTGCAGCCATCGTCACAAACCGCGGCGGTCGTACCTGCCATGCCGCGATCATTGCCCGGGAATTGGGCATACCGGCAGTCGTCGGTTGTGGCGATGCTACGCGGGTGCTGAAGGATGGCGAGGCCGTGACGGTGTCCTGCGCCGAAGGCGATACCGGACATGTCTATCGCGGCCTGCTCAAGTTCGATGTGACCTCAAGGGAGACTGGTGAAATGCCGAAGTCTCCGGTCAAGATCACCATGAACATCGGCAATCC
>CAMCYY010000259.1 GCA_945885335.1 Bordetella parapertussis | reverse complement strand
GACGACCCGGACTTGCGCCGTCTGGCTAAAATTACGTTTCTTGCCTTCCCATAAAAACCATCAGGAGGAATGTGCATGAAAATGCGCGCCAGCCACGTTGTCGGCAAACATCATATCGTGTGCGAGCAGGTCGACCGGCTCGACCCGGTCAAGGGCGAAGTCCTGGTCAAGAGCGCCTGGGCCGCCATCTGCGGCAGCGACGTGCACACCGTTCACTCGGACATTCCGCTGCCTGCGCGCATCGCCCATCCGGGTACGCCCGGCCACGAAGGCATTGGCTACGTCGAGGACAGCCTCGTCGAGGGCTACACGAAAGGCGAACTGATTCTCACCGTGCCGGGTTACGAGAACCGCACCGGCACCTTTTGCGACTGGCAGGTTATACAGCCGCGCTACATGATCAAAGTACCAGAGACCGACATTTCACTGCCGGAACTGCTCATGGCACAGCAATTCGGCACCACGATCTACGCGCTGCGCCAGTTGCCCGTCGATGTCGTGGGCAAGACCGTCATGGTGATGGGCCAGGGCTCCGCCGGCCTGTTCTTCGCCTGGAGCCTGAAGCGCGCCGGCGCGAAGACCGTGATTGCGTCTGACTACAACGACGCGCGCCTTGCAATCTCCAAACACTTCGGCGTGGACGTTGCAGTCAAGCCCGGCCAGCAGGCCTTCCAGGCCGTGATGGACCACACCGGTGGCAAAGGCGTGGACTATCTCGTCGAGGCGGTAGGCAACAGCGAGGCGCTGGCCCAGTCGATCGGCATGATCGGCATCGATGGTCACGGCCTGTTCTTCGGCCAGCCCATGACCAAGGAACTGGTGCCGTTCAACTTCCACGACTTCCAGCGCCGGCGCATGACCATCAACTCCCACACCGAGACGCTGCGCGAGCCGCATCTGCTGTCTTTCAAGTGTGCGCTGGACCTCATCGTGCGCCGCGAGATCGATGTGTCACCGCTCCTGAGCCACACCTTCACGATGGACGAGATCGAAAAGGCGATGGACTACGCCACCACCTACAAGGAAAACGCGCGCAAGGTGTGCATCAAGTTCTGATGCTGCGCCGGCGCCGCAAGGCAATACGGAGAAAATCATCTTGAAAACGACACTTTCCACGCTTTCTGCTGTGTGTGCAGCCGCGCCGCTGATACTTTCATCAGCTGCTGCGACAGCACAGGATTTCGTGCGCGCCTGGCCGGTCAAACCGGTCACCGTGGTCATCCCCTTCCCGCCCGGAGGGTCAACAGAGGCCGAGGGCCGGTTGTACGCGCAAAAACTCGGAGACAACCTCGGCAAGACCTTCATCATGGATTACAAGCCGGGTGCGGCGACCACGATAGGCACGAACTACGTGGCCAAGGCATCGGCAGACGGCTATACGCTGCTCGGCACCACCTCAAGCTTCATCCTGTCCGCAGTATTCAGCCAGGACCTGCCTTACGATCCGCTCAAGGACCTCGCACCGGTATCGCTGATGACGCGACGCGGATCGGTGCTGCTGGTGCGCACTTCACTGCCCGTCAACACGGCAGCCGAGTACATCGCCTATGCACGTGCCAATCCGGGCAAGCTCAACGTTGCGACCACAGGCTCGGGCGGATCGCCCCACATCGGGGCTGCCTGGCTTCACAGCCTGACAAAAACCGATGCGACCTTCATTCACTACAAGGGCTCCGGACCGCTGATCACCGACCTCCTCGCCGGGCGCGTGGATGCGAACATCACCACGCTGCTGACCGCCATGCCGCTCGCCAAGGCCGGCAAGGTTCGTATCATCGGCGTCACCACTGCCGAGCGCTCGGCGCTCATGCCCGAGATGCCAACCATCGCGGAGGGAGGCGCACCGGGCTACAACCACCAGAGCTGGTGGGGCTTCATGGTCTCGGGCAAAACGCCGCCAGCGCTGGTCAAGCGCATCAACGAGGAAGTGGTGAAGGCTGGCCGTGCGCCCGAGGTATCGAAAAAAATGACCGAAGACGGCGCCATTGCGACCTTCAGCACGCCCGAGGACTATCGCAAGGCCATCGTCGCCGATCTGGCGCGAATCAAGAAACTGGTGACGGAAAACAACATCAAGTCAGACGAATAGCGCGCTTCCGCGCCCCGGAGTCACCAGATTCGGGGCCGCAATGCCTTTTTCGACCGCGGCACACATCCGGTACAGTGGGCATTTGTCAGCGAAATATCAGCTGAACTTCAGTTTTTGTCAGTCCGGCGTCAGTACAAACACCGTCAGTACTGGCATACTTGCGCCCCGACTTTCCCTTTGGACTGCAAATGACCAAGAAGCTGATCACCGCAATTCAACTGTTCCTGTTTTCCTGCTCCGCATTTGCAGCAGTAGGAGCCGCTGCCGATCCTGCAACTCAGTGGGGCGGCAAATGGGCGGGCGCAATCTTCATGCTGGTATTGATGGCAGTGGTGTTCGGCGGTTTCCTCTGGGCCATGTTCTACAAAAAGGCTGAAGAAACCAAGAAGTAATCCGGCAGGCCTGCAACTCCAGGGCCGAAAAAAAAGCCGTTGCATCCGCAACGGCTTTTTTTCGTCCGGCGCGACCGGCGCGAGGCGCTGTGCTCAGGCCGCCGGCTTTTTCATCAACAGTGACTGGCGCAGACAGCGCGCCACCATCTCGCCGCGCTGGTTGATGGCGTTGTGTTCGAACTCCACGATGCCCGCATTGGGGCGTGATTTGCTATCGCGCCGCGACACCACCTTCGTCTTCATGCGCAGCGTGTCGCCATGGAACACCGGCTTCGGAAATGTCACATCGGTCATGCCAAGGTTTGCCACCAGTGTGCCCATGGTGGTGTCGTTGACGCTCATGCCGATCATCAGCCCCAGCGTGAACAGGCTGTTCACCAGCGGCTTGCCGAATTCGCTTTTCGAGGCGAAATCCGCATCGATGTGCAGAGGCTGCGGATTCAGTGTCAGACAGGAGAACAGCACATTGTCCGCCTCTGTCACCGTCCGTCCCCAGGGATGGGCTATCTCAAGTCCCGGTGTGAGTTCCTCGAAATACAGACCTGCCATGCGGAGTCTCCGGATCTATGCAATGTGTTGGTCGGGTCCGCAACGGAAGGCTCTATCGCCGCCTCCCGCCACCGGAGCCCCGGCATTGTAGCGTTTCGGGAAGGTCCGCAAAAAACGAAGTCCCTGCTCGAAGACGCAGCGTGGCCGGCC
>CAMCYY010000258.1 GCA_945885335.1 Bordetella parapertussis | reverse complement strand
TGATGCCCAGGTCTACCTCGAGGAGGCTTCGCGCAGTCCGCTGGGGCCCAATGTCTTCCACTGTTATGCGCCGGATGGCCCGAATATCCTTACGCTGGAAGCGCTGTGCACGCCCGAGCAGCGCGAGAAATACCTGGCGCCCCTGGTCGCCGGCAAGGTGCGAGCCTGTTTTCAGATGACCGAGCCGCATCCGGGCGCGGGCTCCGATCCCAGCATGCTGAAAACGCACGCCACGCGGCGCAATGGCAAATGGGTGATCAACGGCCACAAGTGGTACTCGTCCGGCGCCAATGTTTCGTCGTTCTCCCTGCTGCTTGCGCAATCCGATGAAGGGCCCGGCATCTTCCTGGTGAACACCCGAAACAATCCGGGCTGGCGGCTGCGTCGGGTCATCGACTCGCTGCACCACAACCCCTTCAACGAGCCCTGCGAAGTCGATCTGGTCGACTGCGAAGTGGAGGACAGCGATGTGCTGGGTGAAGTCGGACGCGGCTTCGAGTACGCCCAGTTGCGCCTGGAACCGGCGCGCCTGGCGCATTGCATGCGCCATACCGGGCGCGCCGTGCGCTGCGTAGAAATCGCCCAGGAGTATGTGAACAAGCGCCAGTCCTTCCGCCAGCGCCTGGCGGACCTTCAGAACGTGCAAAGCCTGATCGCCGATGCGCACATAGAACTCAACGCCGCGCGCCTCGTGACCTGGCAGGTGGCGGCGCTCATGGATGAGGGCAAATCGGTCAAGCATGAATCGGCCATGGCCAAGGTCTTCGTCTCCGAAGCCCTGAGCCGGGTCATCGACCGGGCGCAGCAGCTCACCGGCGCGCTGGGCAATACCCACGACACGCCGCTGGCGGGCTTCTCCCAGGAAGTGCGCGGCTTTCGCGTCGCCGACGGTGCCTCGGAGGTGCATCGCGCCGCCATCGGCATCCGCGTGCTGCGCAGGAGCGTGCGGCCGTAGCACGGCGGCGACTCACCAATACCCAATTAGCAACGACAAAAGGAAAATCTCATGTCACTCAACGTACTCGTCGTCGGCGGCACCGGCCCGACCGGCATCCCGCTCGTGAACAATTTTCTTGCCGCCGGGCATCGCGTCACCATCATGCACTCGGGCCGCCATCCCGGAACATTTGCCGGCGAGGTCAATCGCATCATCGGCGATGCCCGCGACGATGCCGACATCCAGGCCAAGCTGGGTCACACCGAGTGGGACATTGCCGTGTGCAGCTATGGCAAGCTGCGCGCCCTGGCCACCACTCTTACCAAGCGCGCAAAGCGGCTGGTGGCCATCACCGGCCAGCCGGTGTATCGCGGCCTGAGCGCCCCCACGCCCAAGGGCAGTATTGCGCTGCCGGTGCGCGAATTCGCGCCACGCCAGTACGACGCAACCAACTACACCGGCAAGGTGGCCATCGGCGAGGACCAGTTGATGGAGCAGCATGGACGCGGGGATTTCGAGATGACCATCCTGCGCTACCCCGGTGTATTTGGCCCGAGGACCGGAACCAATCACGAATGGGCGGTGGTGCGGCGCGTGCTCGACAAGCGGCCCTTCATGATCCTGCCCCACGACGGCATGTCCTATTTCCAGCGCGGCTACGTCGAGAACCTTGCCTGGCTGGTGTACCTTGCCTCGATCCGTCCGGAAGCCTCTGGGCAATTCTTCAATGCCGGCGACGAGCAGGTGCTGCCGGCACGCCGGGTGGCGGAAATCATCATTGACGAACTGAAGTCGCCGATGGAACTGGTCGGCATGCCGGCAGAACTCTGCAAGGGCGTGTTTCCGCTGGCGGAAAAGTCCAGCGCCATTCTGGACATGTCCAAGTGCCGGCTGCTGCTGGGCTACCGCGACCGCGTCGATGTGGAAACGGCCACCCGACTCACCGCACGCCATCTGGCCGACAACCCGCCCGACGAGAAGGACCTCAATCCGCAGTTCTACGGCCGCTTCGACTATGCACGCGAAGACAGGCTCAGGGCCGAATGGCAGAAGGCCATGGAAGGAATGAAGGCCGTGATCGCGGCGTCAGAGCCCGGCAAGACTCAATAACGCACAAAGGGCAGCCGCAGGATGGCTGTTCAAGTGATTATCAAAAACGGAGGCAATCATGCATTTGCTGAAAATTGCAATAACCGCAGCGGTGGCACCGCTTGCCGCGTTGCCGTGCACGAACCTGTTTGCGCAGAGCCCCGGGAATTTTCCATCCAAACCCATCACCATCGTCGTGCCTTTTACTCCCGGCGCGAATGCAGACACCGAAATGCGCTACTACGCGGAAGGACTCAGGCCGCACCTGAAGCAGCCGGTTGTGGTCGAAAACAAGCCCGGGGGCAGCGGCGTCATTGCGGCCAGCCATGTGGCCAGGGCGGCGCCGGATGGCCATACGCTGATGTTTGTCAATCCCGCCAATACGTTGCTGCCGGCGGTACGCAAGAACCTGCCCTATGATCTGCTCCGGGATTTTGCGCCGGTGATCCTGACCACGAAGAACACCTTTCTGCTGCTCACCAACCCCGCGTTTGCACCGCGCACCTTCCCGGAGTTCATCGCCTATGCCAAGGCAAGGCCGGGTGAGGTGAAATGGGCAACGCTTGGAGAAGGCAGCACATTTCATCTGGTTGGCGCGTGGCTGGCCAGTACGGCAGGTGTGAAGTTCACTTTTGTCCCTTACAAGGGCGGTGCCGCCGCGGAGGTTGACTTGCTGGCAGGTCGCATCAATGCCGTCCCCAAGAACCTGTCCGCCAGTTTGCAGGCACTCAAGGCCGGGAAAGTCCGGGCGCTGGCCGTGCTGACAGAAGAGGCAGCATCTGCGCTGCCGGACGTCAAGCCGGTTTCCGAAATGGGCTATCCCGAATTCTTCTATTCGGCCTGGATCGGGCTGGCGGCGCCGGCCGGTACGCCCGCACCCATCGTCAATACCCTGCATGCGGCCGTGGACAAGGCCATCAAGACACCTGAAGCACAGAAGCGTTGGGAGGCGCAGGGTTCGATGGCAGCGGGTTACGGACCGGATGTCTTCCGAAAATTTATGGCCAAGGAGATGGCGGTCTGGGACAAGGTCGTCAAGGAAAACAATATCAAGCTGGACGAGTAGCAGGGTGATGAGCACATTCTTTCTGTACAAGTACAACTGGAGTCAAATCGATGCCTGAATTGATCACTACTCCCGACCAGGGCTCCACCGCCCGTC
>CAMCYY010000257.1 GCA_945885335.1 Bordetella parapertussis | reverse complement strand
GCGCCATACAAACTTCAATTTGCCGTAACTTCGCAACGATTTGCTCCGCCTTGTGGTGCTTGGTCGGCATAACCTGTTCCTCCAAAATAATGTCCAGTTCGTGAAATCCTCTCACATCTACTGGTACAGCTATTTCGGGCTAGGTCAGTGCGCAAAGGCCGCGAGCAGGGATTTGTCGGCAAGGATGTTGATGCGCCGCGTCAGCCCCTCGGAGGCGGCGGAGATCCTGCGGATTGCCGTTGCAGAAAATACGTTCGGTCCACGGTAGCCTGCGGCCCGCATACGGAAGTCGATATAACTCTCAATGTCGCTTCTAACCATGGGCTCAAGGCGAAAGCTGTGGGTGATGCGTTCCTTCAACTGGCGCATGTCTGCCGAGCCGAGTTGCTCGTCGATTTCCGGTTGTCCGAACAGCACGATCTGAAGCAGCTTGTGGCGCCCGGATTCGAGGTTGGAGAGCAGGCGGATTTCCTCCAGGGTTTCCTTCGGCATGGCGTGGGCTTCGTCAATGAGCACCACGACACGCCGCCCGGCGCCAAACAGCTTGATCAGATGATCCTGCAATTCACGCAGTAGCCGGGTGGCGCGTTCCGCGCTCAACCCGAGCTTCAGTTCATCGGCGATGGCATACAGGATTTCCTCACGGGAAAGGGATGGGTTCGCGAGGTAAATGGTTTCGACACTGTCCGGGAGACGTTCAATGAGCACCCGGCACAGCATGGTCTTGCCGCTGCCCACCTCCCCGGAAACCTTGACGATTCCTTCGTCGTGGGTGATGGCGTAGAGCAGCGCCTCTAGCGTCGCCCCGCGGCTCGCTCCGGCAAAGAAAAAATCAGTGTGCGGGGTGATCCGGAAGGGTGGCTCATCCAGACCAAAATGACTTAGATACATGGGCGCGCGACCTTGCTGACGCGTTTAATTCGGGTCAATAGATGCCTTGAGGTGCGTTACTGCTGCTTTTGCAGCGACTCCATCCGGGAGTAAAGCGTGGTGCGGTTGATGCCCAGAATCTTGGCGGCCTGACGGACGTTGCCGCGCGTCAGCTTCATGGCTGCCTCAATATATCCCTGTTCCCAGGCCTTAAGCATGTTGTCCAGATTGAATCCCCGTTCCCGCTCAAGGTGCCGGCGCGCCTGATCAATCAGTGTTTCGTGGTCAGCCGGAAGACCGGGGTCGGTGTCTGAAGCCTGCTCAAGGTCGAACTCTGGCTCCAGTTCCTGCGCGGAAAGCTTCTGGCCAGCGTACTTGGTCGTGAGGCGGATCACGATATTGCGCAGTTCCCGCACATTGCCTGGGAAACGGTAGCTGCGCCAGGCGGCGACGGCGGAGTCGTCCAGGGAGAACGGCGCGAGCTTGGCCTGCTCTGCGTAGAACTTGCAATAGTGTTCAAGCAGCAGCAGCCGGTCATCCTCCATTTCGCGTAGCGGCGGAACCTCTATGGTGAATACCGACAGGCGATGGTAAAGATCGGCGCGGAAGTTTCCCTTCCGGATTTCGCTGCGCAAATCGCGATTGGTGGCGGCGATGACGCGTGCGCGTGAGAAGCGCTGCTGGGTTTCGCCGACGCGCTGGAATTCCCCGTTTTCCAGTACTCGCAGCAGCTTGGCCTGCAATTCCAGCGGGAGTTCGCCGATTTCGTCCAGGAACAACGTGCCTTCGCTGGCGTCTTCGAAGTAGCCGGACTTATTCTGGGTTGCACCCGTGAAAGCGCCCTTTACATAACCGAACAGGGTGGGCTCGACCAGGGTCGGGGCGATGGCAGCGCAATTGAGCGCGAACCACGGCTTGCCATTGCGCCATGCCAGCTGATGCAGCAGGCTTGCTACAACCTCCTTGCCGCTTCCGGACTCCCCTTCAATGAGGGCGGGAAACGGGGAGTCGGCATATTGGCTGATCTGGCTTTTCAGTTTTTGCAGTGCAGGGCTGCGTCCGATGAGCGGGTCTGTCTGTGTGGTGCCTTCAATCTCTGCCGTGCGGAACTGCAGTGCATGCAGCAGGATTTTTTTCAGGTTGCCCGGGTCGCACGGCTTTGCCACGAACTCGGCGGCCCCCAGGGCGCGTGCATGCCTGGCATTGGACGCGTCGTTCTGTCCGGAGAGCACCAGGATTTTCATCGCCGGTGAATGTGCCAGCAGGTCCTGGATCAGGCCAAAGCCCTCGTCGGGACGATGGGGGGATGGAGGGAGGCCGAGGTCAACCAGTGCCAATTGCGGCGCCTCATCAAGCTGTCTCAGCAGGCTGATCGCGTGCGGCCGCGAGTCGCTGACCAGCACATCGAAGTCCTTGCCCAATGCGTAGGACAGGGTATCGGTAATCAGCTGGTCATCATCGACAATCAGCAGGCTCGGTTTTTTAGCCATCGGCTTCTATGCACCTCAAAAAGGCATGCTCCAGCGTCGGTGCGCCAAAACGCTCGCGAAGTTCCAGCGGCGCACCGGAAAAGGCAATGTGGCCCCTGTGCAGGACGAGCATATAGTCGCAGATTTCCTCGATGTCGGCGAGAGAATGCGACGTAAGGAGGACAGTTTTTCCCTCGGCGCGCAGCCGTGTCAACAGGGCTTTTACCCGGACACGCGCCTTTGGATCCAGCCCGCTCATGGGCTCGTCGAACAGAAAAAAATCGCGTCCGGAAAGAAAGCATGCCGCGAGGCCCAGTTTCTGAGTCATGCCCTTTGAGAAGGAGCGCACCGGTTTTTCCAGCGCTCCCGCTTCAAGGTCGAGATCCTTGAACATGGTGCGGACGGTGCTTTCGTCGAACCGGATGTGCACAAACTCCAGCATGGCCCGCACGAACTCCCGGCCGGAGAGGAAGTACGGAGGGGTGAAGCGCTCGGGCAGGAATGCCAGCTGCAGGCGTGCTTGTGGAGTGTTGTGCGGCTGGCCAAAAATCTCGATTCGTCCGCCATCTAGGCTGCAAAAATCAAGCAGGCATTTGATCAGCGTGGTCTTCCCTGCGCCATTTACGCCAACCAGGCCAGTGAACGATCCGCGCTGCAATCGTATGTCGATGTCCTGAAGGATCCGTCCGGCTCCGTAGCTTTTCGAAACCCCTTCCAGGCGCAGGACAGGCGTATCGGGGACGGCCGACTCATTCATTGCTGTTTGCCGGATAAAAATGACAGGCAGGATGATAGCGCACCGCCGGTTGGGAGATTGGTTTGTGAGGCAATGAACATGGCTATCAGGCGCTGATCTGGGTACAATTTCGTCTTTGTCTTT
>CAMCYY010000256.1 GCA_945885335.1 Bordetella parapertussis | reverse complement strand
TCGCTTCGAAATCCGATACAGCCGAGAGCAGCTCGGATGCGTTCTTCCTGAACGGGGCGGCCTCGCCCGCCACCAGGGCAAGCAGTTGCCACTGGTTGACCAGGTCTACATAGCGGCGCAAGGGCGAACTCGACCAGGCATAGTGGCTGACTCCCAGACCCTGATGCGCGGCGGCGCCAGTGGTCATGCGCACTTTGCCGTTAGCCTGCACCCGGTAGATCGCAGGCACATCGTTGTCGTCGAGCAGTTTTCCCCAGGTGCTGTTGGCAAGGATCATCAACTCTGCAACCAGCTTGTCGAGCGGTTCGCCGCGGCGGCGCGTGATGATGTCGACACGGTCGCTCTCGACACGAAAGGTATATTCCGGCCGCTCGCGCAGCATCGGTTGCTTGCCACGCCCGGCCTCCAGCACCAGCGCAAATTTCCACAGCAGGTGCAGTTCACGGGAAAACGGCACATCCGCCGGCACTTCGCCTGCAGGGAAGGCGGCATCCAGCCGTTCGGTGTTGTGGTGGCGCAGATTGGCAGCAATCGGCACCAGTTCAACCACGGTATGGCGGTTTTCGATCTCGAACCCGTCCTCGCGTACATCCAGGTAAAGAGACAGGGCCGGCCGCACCCCGCCTTCTGTCAGCGAAAACGCCGCAATCGCCTCGGGCGGCAGCATGGTGATCTTGCTGCCCGGAAAATAGGCGGTGGACAGCCGCGCGCGGGCCACGGCATCGAGCGCCGAACCCGGCGCAAATCCCAATGCAGGCGCGGCAATGTGTATGCCGATGCGCACGTGCCCCGGCGCCAGCGGCGTCACTGAAAAGGCATCATCGATCTCGGTGGTGTCAGCATCATCCAGGCTGAACGCGACAACCTCGGCCCGCGGCAGATCCGCGGGCGTGACTGCGCCCAGGTCCGGCGGAAATTGCAGCCCCCTGGGAAAGCACTCAAACAGGAAGCGCCCCAGGTGGTAATCATGGCTGGAAGGGAGCGCCCCGCAATGCTCCAGCAGCCGCCCCACGGACAAACCGGTCTGCTCGCAGGCGCGCTCAAGCGCCTTGGTTTCGGGTTTGTTGCGATCCGGTTTGTACAACAGCTCCTGGAGCATCGGACGCAAGGCCTCGGGGAACCGGCCTGCGCCCAATTCCTCCGCCCAAGCATCAATGCGGGCCTGGATCTGCCGCTTTTTCTCCTGGCCTTCCAGCGCCGCCTTCAGGATATCCGCGGGCGCAGCGCGATAACGACCCTTGCCCTTGCGATAGAAGTACATCGGCGCGGAATGCAGCTTGATCAATATGCCCGCGGATTCGGTGGCAGTCGCGTCACGCCCGAAGTATTCCCGTGCCATGTCGGCAAAGCCGAATTCAAGCTCGCCACAGCACTGCCACAGGAAATCGATGTCAATGTCGGCAGCCAGAACCTCGGCCTTGGCCAGCAGTTCCGCAGGTGCCGGCGAATCGAATCGCAGCAGCACGGCATTCGCCTTGACCTTGGTTCGCTTGCCGTGGGGCGACTCTACCTGCAGCGCGGCATCGGTGGCCGCCAGAACGGTCCCGACCTTGAAGCCGCCGTTTTCTTCGTGGAGAACGTGCATAAGACTGCCGGGAATGGAAAAAGGGGAGGGCGGCGGCGGCGTTATCGCATTGCTGCTGCCAACGGGGGCAATTATATCCTGCGCGAATCCCGCCCCCCCCCCAGGTTGCGTACGTGCGGCGCTTGAACCTGCTTGAATTAAATGCGTGAGGCGTCTGACGGCAATCCGGCGAATTCCAGAATGGCCGGGATGTGGCGGGGGAAACTCTGCAGACTGTGGTCCCCGCCTTCAACCACGACCTGGCGCGCACCGGAATAACGCCTCACCGCTTCGCGGTAATCCAACAATTCGTCCCCGGTTTCGACCAACAGAAGGTAGCGCGAAGGCGTAATTGCAGGGACGAAGAGTCGTTCCCACGCCTGCAAATTTGCCTCGGTGAGCTGGTAGCGCTCACCGGTGTAGATGTTGGATTGTTCACCGAGGTAATCACGCAGTCCGAGATGAGGCGTGATGGCCGGATTGATGAGCACGGCACGCGCATCATATTTCTCCGCCAACCAGGTCGCGTAGAAACCGCCGAGCGAACTGCCAACGAAGGTCAATGAACCAGGCGGACGGTCTGCGATGGCACGCTCGACAATCGCAATCGCTTCATCACCACTCGGGGGCAACGCCGGACAGAACCACTGATCGCCAAGCCCCCGATCCTGCAGGTACTGCCCGAACTGTCGGGCCTTGATGGATTGCGGGGAGGAATTGAAACCGTGGAGATAGACGATCACGCCAGTCCCATTCAAGCCACCGCCGTCGCGCCCAGCGCATCCAGCAGTTGCTGATGCACCCCGCCAAAGCCACCATTGGACATCACCAGCACATGGTCGCCATCATGGGCCTCCGCCGCAATGGCCTGCACCAGCCTGCCAAGATCGTCTTCGCAACGGGCCAGTGCACCCAGTGGCGCAAGCACAGTCCGGGCGTCCCAGCCCAGGCCCTGTGTGTAGCAGTAGACACGATCAGCTGCTCCCAGGCTCGCGGCCAGACGGTCCTTCATCACGCCAAGCTTCATGGTGTTGGAGCGGGGCTCCAGAACGGCGAGAATGCGCCGGCTGGTTCCGACTTTTTTCCGCAACCCCTCGAGCGTGGTTGCGATCGCAGTGGGATGGTGGGCGAAATCGTCATAGACCGTCACGCCGCGTGCCTCGCCGCGGACCTCCATGCGACGTTTGACGTTGGCGAACCGAGCCAGAGCCGCAATGGCGACATGCGGCTCGACGCCGACATGCTGCGCGGCGGCGATGGCGGCCAGGGCATTCATGCGATTGTGTTCACCCAGCAGTTCCCAGTGCACGCGGCCGAGCAACAACCCGGAGCGACTGACATCGAACGCATTGCCCGCTGCCTCCGCCGCAGACCAGCCCTCAGCCGTGCCGATACGCTCAACCGCAGACCAGCACCCCCGGGCCAGCACCCGCTCCAGAGAAGCCTCGGTGCCATTCGATACGATAAGGCCAGATCGCGGCACAATACGGACAAAATGATGAAATTGGGCCTCAATCGCAGCAAGATCAGCGAAGATATCTGCATGATCGAACTCCAGATTGTTCAAAATGGCGGTACGCGGCCGGTAGTGCACAAATTTTGAGCGCTTGTCGAAAAATGCCGTGTCGTACTCGTCGGCCTCGATCACAAAATAAGGGCTGTCGGTAAGGCGT
>CAMCYY010000255.1 GCA_945885335.1 Bordetella parapertussis | reverse complement strand
TGCCGATGAGCCGCTGCTGGCCGAGCGCGCGCGCAGGCTTGCCGGGCGTACGTATGAACTGACGGACTTTCTGGTGAATGTTGCGCATGTGTACCGCGTGCCCGGCGAGTTCAAGGGCGAGGTGACCTATCACGACAGTTGTTCGGGTCTGCGCGAACTGGGCGTCAAGGCGCAGCCGCGCGCGCTGCTCGCCATGGTGCCCGGCCTCAGCGTGAAGGAAATGAAGGAATGCGAGACCTGCTGTGGTTTCGGCGGCACCTTTGCCGTGAAATTCAGCGATATCTCCGCGCAGATCGCCGAGCGCAAATGCGCGAACATTGCCGAGTGCGGTGCCGGGACGGTGGTCCTGGGCGACCTGGGCTGCATGCTGAACATCGAAGGGCGCCTGCGCAAGCGCGGTGACATGCAGACCAAGGTGCTGCATGTGGCGGAGGTGCTGGCGGGGGTGGATGATGTTTGAGGGCAGGTTTCCGTTCATGCTTCGATCCCTCCCCGGGCGCAGGGCTCATCACGAACGAAAGCGGACCACTACCGCTCGTCCTGAGCCTGTCGAAGGACGAAATTAGCCATGCAATCCCATTCCCTGCACTTCAAGTCCCGCGCCTCGATGGCACTGGACAATGCCGTCCTGCAAGAGAACCTGCGCCGCTTTGGCACCACCGGGCTGCCGGCGATGCGGGCGAAGGCGGTGGATATCTATGGCACGGCGGAATTCGAAGCGCTGCGCGATGCGGCGAAGGCGATACGCCAGCGCGCCATTGAAAACCTGGATGTGTGGATCGAGCGCTTCCAGCGCGAGGCGGAACAGCGCGACGCCACGGTGCTGTTCGCCGAGACGGCGGAGGATGCCAGCCGGCTGGTGCTGGAGGTCTGCCGCCAGCATGGCCTCACCAAGGCCATTAAGTCGAAGTCCATGGTGTCGGAGGAGGCGGGTCTGAACGATGCGCTGGCCGCAGCCGGCGTCACGCCGATCGAGACCGACCTTGGCGAATACATCATCCAGCTTGCGGGCGAGCCGCCCTCGCACATCATTGCCCCGGCGGTGCACAAGAGCAAGGACGAGGTGTCCGACCTGTTCGAGCGCCACCACGGCACGTCGCGCAAAACCGACACGCCGGCCATGACGCAGGAGGCGCGCGAAATCCTGCGCCGGCATTTCCTGTCGGCAGACCTTGGCATTTCCGGCGGGAATTTCCTTATCGCCGAAACTGGCTCGGGTGTGATTGTCACGAACGAGGGCAATGGCCGCATGGTGACCACGCTGCCGCGCGTGCATGTCTGCGTCACCGGCATCGAGAAGCTGGTGCCGACGCTGGAGGATTTTTCAACGCTGTTGCGCGCGCTGACGCGCTCGGCGACGGGGCAGGCGATCTCGAATTACGTCAGTCTGTTTACCGGTCCGCGTGGAGTAGATGACGCCGAAGGTCCGCAACACATGGTGTTTGTGCTGGTCGATGGCGGGCGCAGCAGCCTGCTGGGTGGCGACATGCAGGACATGCTGCGCTGCATACGCTGCGGCGCCTGTATGAATCACTGCCCGGTGTACCAGGCCGTGGGCGGGCACGCCTATGGCTGGGTGTATCCGGGGCCGATGGGTTCGGTGCTGACGCCGGCCTTCACCGGCATTGAAAACGCCACCGACCTGCCGCAGGCCGCCACGCTGTGCGGCGCCTGCTCGGTGGTGTGCCCGGTGAAGATTCCGCTGCCCGACCTGCTGCGCACGCTGCGCGAAAAGCAGGTCGAACGTCGTCTGCGACCGTGGCGCGAGCGTGCCGGCATCGGGTTATGGTCGTGGTTCGCGCAGCATCCTGTGTTGTATGGGCTGGCTTCTGCCTTAGGTGTGCGCGCCCTGCGTTTGCTGGCAAACCGCGATGGCATGATCGGGTGGCTGCCCTTTGCTTCAGGCTGGATGCGGGCAAAGAACGGGGGGCGTTTCATGCCGGCCCCTGAAGGCAGGACATTCCGGGATCTGTATGCCGAGAGGGTTCGTGCCGGGAAAGTGACTTGAAGTGAAGGTATGCAGCGACGCTGCTTGAGCAGCGCTCCGCGTTTCTCGCAGGATGCTTTGCTACAAATCAGTGTCTAGTTTTTGTGGGGAACTCGGCAGCCTAACGTGGTGGTCAACGGCAGGCGCCCGCGATGGTCAATGAGAAAGCCATGACCGCTTTCGCCTGTCCGTTGCACCTAAAGTTAGACCTTGCATTTTACGAAATGGGGCAATTGAATTTAGCGGCGCTGCTCTCCGTACTCGGGATCACGGTTCTGGTGGCGCAGGACCAAAATGCGAACTCCAGTCTCCGTTTCCCGATAAATGACGGAGTACGGAAAACCTGAAAGCGGAAACTAACTGCGTTGATCCTCGGTTGGCGTGCCGATTCCAGGGTGTTCAACCAGCAAATTGGCGATTCGTTCAAACTCGTCAAGGAAACGCGCTGCGAGTGCACGACTGCCTTCTCGCCGATAAAACCTTGCCGCCTCGGCGAGGTCATCTGCCGCGCCGTTGTGAAGCGTGTATGTCAAGAGAGTTCGACACGTAAGCGGGCAACGACTTCTGGCCCGGAGACGGGTGTTGATTCGCCGCGTTCGATCTCCGAGTCTCGTTTGGCGGCGAGATTGTCCCAGGCTTTGTCTCGAGCCTTGTCGGCATCGAGGCTGGCGATCACGCGGTCTAGCAGCCGTTCCCGCTCTGCGGGGGGAAGGCGAAGGACCTCAAGTTCCAAAGCTTCGACTGGTAGTGACATTTTGGGAACCTCAATATGGGTGGTTTGATCCGCGTAGCTTGCCACAAGACGGTGCAATTGGCATGTTCTCGCGGCACAATTGCCGAAGGCGAGGTCTAACGTTTGAATTCACCGGCGCTGCGCGGCTTTATCGCGCAGCGTCCGGTGGAATGATGGGTTCGACCCCTCGTATGAATGAGGCAATGGCTTATGCCGGAGAATGATTTTTGAGCCACTCGCGCAAGGCCGCGTCCACGCGGGTTTGCCAACCCTCGCCACTTTCGCGAAATTGCTCAACCACTTCTCTCGACAAGCGAATGGTGATGCGCTCTTTGGTTGGTGATTTCTGAGGGCCGCGCACTCCTAGTTTCTTTCTCAGGGATGACGGCAATACTTCAGCGGCCGGCTTGAACTTCGCCATATCTTCGGCCATCAGTTCGCGGACCTCGGCGTCCTTATCAATCAAGGGTTTGCGGCTTGCCATATCTATTTGCCTCTCTCGTATTTTTCTTACGGAAGCTGATTACCCGA
>CAMCYY010000254.1 GCA_945885335.1 Bordetella parapertussis | reverse complement strand
GTTTGCGCCGCAGCTGACCAAGGGCGTGATCGACAAGGCGATGATCGGCGAAGCGCAGCAGTACGACCTTTGATGCGTCATTCCTTTTCTGCGCATGATGCCGGCACCGCATGCGGGTTCTCTGGATAGCCGACCCCGCTGACGGGCCGCCGCGCTGTCCGGGTTGAAGGGGCCGCATTCTTAGCGTACCGGCACCGTCGCAAACCCCGGCAGCAATCCCATGCCCGCGCGTAGAATCCGCTGCTCTGCGCATTGCCAATTCGATCCCGCCTGAATCGGACTTGCTTGACGATTTCCAACCGGAATGCCTCGCGTAGCATCGCCTCCGACCTAGTCCGCCTGGGTTGGCCGGTGCTCATCGCTCAACTCGCAGTAATGGCCAATGGCCTGATCGATACGGTGATGGCGGGTCGTTATGGCACCGAAGACCTTGCTGCGGTCGGCATCGGCAGCGCGATTTTTTTCACGGTGTTCGGCCCACTGATGGGGGTGCAACTGGCGCTGACGCCGATTGCCGCACGGCTTTACGGCGCAGATCGCAAGGGCGAGATCGGCGAGCAGGTGCGCCAGGGCGCGTGGTTGTCCCTGTTGCTGGCGCTGATTGCGGTGCTGGTGTTTCGCTTCCCCGATCCTTTCCTTGCGCTCAGCCGGCCCGCACCTGAAGTGGAGACGAAGGTGCGTGATTACCTTGCCGTGCTGGCCTGGGGCGTGCCGATGGCAATGCTGTTCCGCATCTTCTATGGGTTTTCCACGGCGGTGTCGCGGCCGCGTGTGGTGATGGCGCTGAACCTCGCCGGACTGGCTTTGAAAATTCCGTTGAACTGGATTTTCATGTACGGCCACTTCGGCGCACCCGAGCTGGGTTCGACCGGCTGTGCAGTGGCGACGGTGCTCGCCTCGGCGCTGGTCTGCATTGCGGCCTGGACCTGGGTGGCTTTCGAGCCGGGCTACCGGCCGTTCCGTGTTTTTGCACGCTGGTCCTGGCCGCGCTGGCATGACCAGTGGCAACTCATCGCGCTGGGTGTGCCGATCGGCCTGACCTTCATGGTGGACGTGACCGCGTTTACCTTCATGTCGCTGTTCATTGCGCGCCTCGGCGCCGCAACTTCGGCGGCGCAACAGATTGCGGCGAACCTTGCCGCCATGTGCTTCATGCTGCCGCTGGCACTGGGCAATGCAGCGGGGGTGCTGGTCGGGCAGGCGCTGGGTGCGCACGACTACGCGCGGGCGCGCACAACCGGCGTGATCGGCCTCGTGCTTGCTGTGGGCATTGCGTTGGGGGTGGCCACCGTGATCCTGTGCGGCGCTGATGTCATCGCCGGGCTGTACTCAACGGATGCGTCGGTGGGTGGCGTCGCCGCCGGTCTGCTCCTGTTTGTCGCGGGCTACCACCTGTTCGATGCGGTGCAGGCGGTGACGGTGAACGTGCTGCGCGGCTACAAGCGCACGATGGTGCCGATGCTGATCTATGGCGTGGGCTTGTGGTGTGTGGGACTGACTGGCGGCTACCTGCTGGCGCTGACCGACTTCGCGGTCGTGAACCTGGGCTTTGCCGCACCGCTGGGGGCCAAGGGATTCTGGGCCGGCGCCATTGCGGGAATGGCCCTGTCCGGAATCGCTGTGGCCGCCTATTTCCTGTTCGTCAGCCGGCCGGGACGGGTGCGGCGTGAAGAGGAGGGCGTGTCGGACGTTGCCCTGCGGCGGTGAGTTGGCGTTGAAGCCGCTTTGCGCAGCGCTGCATCCAGCGCAAGCCGCGCCCAGGGCAGGGCCAGCGCGGCGGATTCCATGGCATCGTCGGATGCGCTCCAGTAACCGAGCGTGACGCGCCGGTTGCGCGAGGAATAGACAAAGGGCCGGCCACCGGCGGCCTCGAAGCGGCCCTGTGTGGTTTCATCACACTTGAAATACAGCACCTGGTTCGCGATCAGCGCGAACATCACGCCGTCGGAGTAGATGCCATGCCCGCCGAACATGCGCCGTGCTGACACGCTGCCCAGCGGGGCCAGCAACTCAACAACGTAATCGGCGAAGTCGTCTTTTTTGGGCATTTTTTTGACCGCTTAAGTCATTCCGGGCCACCGCATTCGCGGTGTCAGGCTCCGCAATGAATCTGCTTTTGATTCGAAGAAGCCGATTCCTCAGTCTTCAGCTTCGGCATGACGGGGTGTTTGCATACTGTTTCTACAGCCCCAGCCGTTTCCAGATTTCGGTCGTCAATCCCGCCTGGTTCATGGTGTAGAAATGCAATCCGGGCGCGCCCTGTGACAGCAGACGGCTGCACAATTCCGTGACCACATCTAGCCCGAGGCTGCGGATTGATTCGGCATCATCGCCATAACCCTGCATTTTCAGACGCAGCCAGCGCGGAATTTCCGCGCCGCAGGCATCCGAGAAGCGCGCCAGCTGGGTGAAATTCGCAATCGGCATGATGCCGGGCACGACCGGAATCGTGACACCCATGCGCTCGCAGTCGTCGATGAAGCGGAAATAGCCATCGGCGTTGAAAAAGTATTGCGTCAATGCCGAATCTGCACCCGCTTCGACTTTTCGTTTGAAGGCGAGAAAATCGTCCTGCGCGCTTTTCGCCTGCGGATGGATTTCCGGGTAACCGGCGACTTCGATGCGGAAATGGTCGCCGGTCTTTTCGCGGATGAAGGCGACCAGTTCATTGGCATGGCGCAATTCGCCGGTGCCGCCGGCGCCGGTACCCGAGGGCAGGTCGCCGCGCAGCGCCACGATGTGCTTCACGCCCCTGGATTTGTATAACTCGAGGATGGCGGCGATGTCGGCGCGTGTAGAACCGATGCAGGACAGATGGGGCGCCGCCGCCGACCCGCCCGCCTGGATTTCCAGCACCGTGCCAAGCGTGCGCTCACGCGTCGAGCCACCGGCGCCGAAGGTGACTGAAAAGAACTTCGGCTTCAATGCGGCAAGTTGCTGCCAGGTCTCACGCAGCTTTTCTTCCCCTACCGGTGTCTTGGGCGGAAAGAATTCGAAGCTGAAACTGCGAGGGTGTTTGCGTTGGGATTCCATGTTCAGCGCCATTGTTTAGTACTGATGGTGCGCGGATTGATAAACGGCATTGCCGTTTCATTCAATCCGCGCAGTTCAGGCGGCAACCGCAGGTTGTCCGCGCTGAACAGGACTTATGGGGCCCGGCCTAGTACCTGTAGCTATCAGGTTTGTAAGGCCCCGCCTTTGAAACCCCGATGTAGTTCGCCTGCGCATCGGTGAGCTCGGTCAACTGCGCGTTCAGCGTCTTCAGCTGCAGGCGCGCCACCTTCTCGTCCAGATGCTTG
>CAMCYY010000253.1 GCA_945885335.1 Bordetella parapertussis | reverse complement strand
GCTGTCAACTGCGACTTGGACATCGCGCCGACTTTCATCGCTTCCATGTTGCCGTTCTTGAACAACATCAGCGTCGGTATGCCGCGGATGTTGTACTTCTTCGGCACTTCGGTGTTCGCGTCAACGTCCATCTTCGCTACCTTCAGCTTGCCGCTGTATTCCTTCGCCACTTCTTCGAGTACCGGGGCGATGGCTTTGCAGGGGCCGCACCATTCGGCCCAGTAATCAACCAGCACGGGCACGCTCGATTTCAGGACTTCGGGTTCGAAAGTGTCATCGGTGACATGATGGATCAAATCACTCATTCATTCCTCTTGGTCTGGCAAATGTTTGGGAGTCCGCATTGAGCTCCAACGGCTTGCGGTGCGGGCCGCAGGTGAGGCGAGGATGGACTTGCAGCGTGTACTGAAGCAACTGGGTGCAATCCTAGCGGAATTCTCCGCTGCTGAAAAGCATCTGTGACAATAATTGTTGTACTGGGGCAACTCCAGACCATGTGACTCAAGTGGTTATTTTTAATGGAAAAGTTGAAAAGTCTCCATTTTCTGCGTGGTAAGCTTCGAAACTCTCCTGTTTATCGCTGTTGCAAGGACATTCCGCCATGACCTATGTCGTCACCGAAAGCTGCATCAAGTGCAAGTACACCGACTGTGTCGATGTATGCCCGGTTGACTGTTTTCGCGAAGGCCCCAACATGCTGACGATCGATCCGGACGAATGCATCGATTGCACGCTGTGCGTGGCCGAATGTCCGGTCGAGGCGATTTATGCCGAAGATGACGTGCCACCAGCGCAGCGCGAATTCATCGCGCTGAATGCCGAACTGTCCAGGCAGTGGCAACCTCTGGTGGAACGCAAGCCCGCGCCGGCCGATGCCGACCAGTGGGCGCAGGTCAAGGAAAAGAAGCACCTTATCGAGCGCTAGAAGCGCATTCGAGAAGCAGCCTTCACGGCTGCGCTATCCGCTATCATTTGGGCGCATGTCCTACGCGCCAGAATATCCCTCTCTCGATAAGGCAGAACTGTTCGCCGACATGGCGCAGGGCTCGGCTGCCCGCATTACAGTCGTCACGCCGAACCGGCGGCTTGCACAGGCGCTTGCACGTGACTTTGCCGGTCTCCAGGTGGAGCAGGGGCACTTCGCCTGGGAGTCAGCCGATGTGCTGCCGTTCACGGCCTTTGTTGCGCGCTTGCATGAAGACGCGTTGTACTCCGGACTTGCGCCCCATGTGCCGCTGCTGCTTAGCAGTGCGCAGGAGCAGGCCTTGTGGGAAGAGTCCATACGCGGATCAAAGTTGGCCGACACGCTGTTGTCGCCTGCGCCTGCCGCGGCGCAATGCCGCGCTGCGTGGAAGTTGGCGCATGCGTGGTGCCTCGCGGGCAAGCTGGCCGGGGCTGCCGAAAGCGAAGATGCAAAAGCCTTTGCAGATTGGGCTGCCCGCTATGAGCGCGCTGCGATCCGCCATGGGCAGACTGACGTGGCACGCCTTCCAGACGTTGTGGCGGCGTTGCTGGACGAGGCCGGGCTGCGCAAACCCCGGACGCTGGTGCTGTATGGTTTCGATATGGTCACGCCGCAGCAGAAGGCGTTTTGTGCGGCACTGGAACATCAGGGCGTCGCGATTGCCGCCTCCGGCATGCAGGCACTTGCACCTGAGGGCAGGCAGGTGGCGCGCATCCCATTCGAGGCGGCGCACGACGAATGGCATTCGGCGGCGCAGTGGGCGAGGTCGAGGCTTGAAGCCCGTGCGGGTACGAGCAGGCAGCCACGCATCGGTATCGTGGTGCCCGATCTCGCGCACTCCCGTGCGCGGGTAGAGCGCATTTTCGCTTCGGTGCTGGCGCCTTCGCGCGCCTTGCCTGGCGAGGCGCGACAGGGGGGGCTTTTCAATGTCTCTCTGGGAGAGGGACTGAACGAATTTGCCCTAGTCCACGATGCGCTGCTCGGCCTGGCGCTGGGCGGCCGCGAGTTGCCGTTTGCCGACGTCAGTCGCCTGTTGCGCTCGCCTTTTCTTGCCGGGGCAGAAATAGAAATGGCCGCACGGGCGCGACTCGACGCCGCACTCAGGCGCCGTGCTGCGCCACTGATCACACTCGACGGCCTGCAGCGCCTGATTGCCCTGCGCGACATGCCTTCCTGCACGGTGCTGGCGGCGCGCTTTGCGGGCCTGGCTGAGTTTCGCCAGCGCGCGCTGTTCGGCATGAAACCAGCCTCCGAATGGGCGCGGGCTTTTTCCGAGGCGCTGTCCCTGCTTGGCTTTCCGGGTGAACGCAGCCTTGATTCGGTCGAGTACCAGACGCTCTCCAAGTGGCACGAAGCCATCGCGGGTTTTGCCGCCCTGGATCGTGTCTGCGGGCGCATGGCGCATGCCGAGGCGCTGTCACGATTGCGTCGCATCGCCGCCGACACGGTGTTCCAGCCCGAGGCCTCGGATGTGCCCATACAGATCATGGGCGTGCTGGAGTCGGCCGGCATGGTGTTCGATCATCTGTGGGTGGGCGGAATGACGGCGCTGGCCTGGCCCATTGCCGCCAGGCCCAATGCCTTTGTCCCGGTGCGTCTGCAACGCGCCGCAGGTGTTCCCGAATCGGATCCGGCCCTTGCACTGGAACTGGATGCGCGCATTACGAAGGGATGGATGTCTGCTGCCGGCGAGGTGCTGTTCAGTCATGCGCGGCGCGAAGATGATCGCGAACTTTCGCCCAGCCCGTTGATCACGCAATTGCCTGCGGTCGAATGGCAGGACCTGGGTGTGCCCGAATATCCACGCCTGCGGGACATCATTCACCGTGCCGCGGCAGAAGAGCGCATTGCCGATGCCGCGCCTGCGCTTACCGCTACTGGTGCCGTGCAAGGCGGCACAGGCGTGTTCCGGGATCAGGCCGCCTGTCCATTTCGTGCCTTTGCGACACATCGCCTTGGTGCCGAAGCCCTGCAGACGCCGCAGGCCGGCCTTAACGCCATGGACCGCGGCACGCTGCTGCACGAGTTGCTGGCGGCTGCCTGGAATGAATTGCGCGCGCTTTCCGCGCTTGCCTCGATGGATGGCCCGGCCCTGGAACAACTGCTGGCGCGCTGTGCGGATCTGGCGATGGCGAAACTTAAGCGCCGCCGGCCCGATGCAATCGAGCGCCGCTTTGCCGAACTGGAGCGCGCGCGGCTCATCGCATTGGCGCTGAAGTGGATGGATGAGGAGAGGAAACGCGCGGATTTCGTGGTGGTTGCCACAGAGCACAAGTCCTCAGTCACCGTGGGTGGCGTGACGGTGAACGCCAGACTGGATCGCATGGACCGGCTTGCCGGCGGCGGGCATGTTGTCATCGACTACAAGACTGGCGAGGCCGGTATCAGTGACT
>CAMCYY010000252.1 GCA_945885335.1 Bordetella parapertussis | reverse complement strand
CTCTTCCAGCCCTCGGCGCTGGCCTGGATGAAGCGCTTCACCGCATCGCGCCGCTTGGCCAGCGTGTCGCGCGTCACCACCACGGTCTCGGCATAGGGCGGATAGGCCTGGTCCGCAAGCAGCATGATCACAGGCTTCACGCCTGCCTTTTCCGCCGAGTACGGCTCCGAGGTCACATAGCCCTGCTGCGACAGTTTCTTGTCGGCCAGAAAAGGCTGCACGCTGAACGCATAGGGGCGCTTCTGCGCATCGGTAAAACCATAGCGCGCCTTCAGCCAGGGCCAGAACGTGTTGTCGCTGGCGGCGCCGATCGCAATCGGCCGTCCCTTGAGGTCTTCGATTTTCGCCACGCCCGTTCCCGGATGCGAAATGATCACGGTCGGATCCTTCTGGAAGGTCGCCGCCACGGTCACCACCGGCAGGTCCTGCTCCAGTACCTTGATGCTCTGGATGTCATAGCCCATGAACAAATCGATCTGCCCGGCCAGCAGCAACTGCAGTCCGTTCACCTGGGGCCCGCCCGGCCGGATGCTCACCTCGAGACCATGCTTTTTGTAGATGCCCTCGGCAATCGCCTGGTAGTAACCGCCGTGCTCCGCCTCCGGGTACCAGTTCGTGCCGAACACCAGTTTTACCGGCGCCTGCGCAAAAACCGCCGCAGAAAAAGCCATGAAAACGGCAGACGTCAATTGCAA
Source organism: Bordetella parapertussis (assembly GCA_945885335.1). Lineage (GTDB taxonomy): Bacteria > Pseudomonadota > Gammaproteobacteria > Burkholderiales > SG8-39 > CAIYPG01. The sequence goes on along the minus strand of CAMCYY010000252.1, from coordinate 2,678 downwards.
GGATATTTTCAGTTTCATCTGTTTTTCCTTATCGAGAACATCGTTGTGTTATTTCCGGAAAGCGAAATCGGCGGGGAGGATTGTCCACCGCATTTGGGTATGATGCGCCCACACCGTCCCCATTCATTCGCCGGGGACATCCGCCAGAGCCCTAGGAGCCAAGGCCATGAACATCGGCATTCTCGACGACTTCCACGACACTTTGCGCACGCTGCCCTGCTATTCGAAGCTCGCCGGGCACAGCGTGAAAATCTGGAACGATCATACCAAGGACGTGGACACGCTGGCCGAACGCCTCAAGGACACCGAGGTGCTGGTGCTGATCCGCGAACGCACGTCAGTGCGCGAGGCGTTGTTGAAGCGACTGCCGAAGCTGAAGCTGATCAGCCAGCGCGGCTCCTATCCGCATGTCGATGTCGAAGCCTGCACCCGGCATGGCGTGATTTTTTCGTCCGGCCAACATCCCGGCCAGCCCTCCTATGCGACGGCCGAACTGGCCTGGGCGCTGATCCTGATGTCCTTCCGCGACCTGCCAGGACAGATGAATTCGCTGCATGCCGGGAAATGGCAGTCGGGCGTGGGCACATCGGTACGCGGCCGCACGCTGGGCATCTACGCCTATGGCCGCATCGGCGGCGTGGTGGCCGGCTTCGGCCGCGCCTTCGGCATGGAGGTGAAGGTGTGGGGGCGCGAGGGTTCGATGAGCCGTGCAAAAGCCGACGGCTACAGCCCGGCACGCAGCCGCGAGGCCTTCTTCGAGGAATGCGACGTCATATCGCTGCACATGCCGCTGATTGCCGCGACGCGCAACATCGTCACTGCAGAAGACCTGGCACGCATGAAGCCCGATTCGCTGATCGTGAACACCAGCCGCTTTGGCCTGATCGATGCGGACGTGCTGATGAAGGCGCTGCGCGCGGGACGGCCTGGCAGGGCGGCGCTGGACGTGTTTCCGGAGGAGCCGATGACAGATGTCCGCCATCCGCTCCTGACCATGGACAATGTGATCGGCACGCCGCACATCGGCTACGTCGAGCGCGATGCCTATGAGGCGGCATTCACTGACGTGTTCGACCAGATCGTTGCCTATGCCGCAGGCAAGCCGGTCAGCGTCATCAATCCCGAGGTTCTGGGCAAAACCGCGGCCTGAATCCAGGCCGCGTGGCGTTTCAGCCTACTTGCCGGCCTTTGGTTTGCGGCCAGGTGCGGCCGGCGGAATATAGCCGGAGACGCGGCAGGACCAGCCTTCGATGGCCTTGCCATCGACGAAGCGCGTCAGCCGGCAGGTGATGATCTGGCCCGTGGCGGCCAGACCGGTGACATGGCGACGAACGCTTTCAAGCGGAATGCCGGTTGCTTTGGCAATTTCCAGGTCCATCCGTTCGCCGTTGTTTTTCTTGAGATATTGAAGTATTTCTTGCAATTGAAAACACTCCTGTTGAGTGTGAAGAATCCGCTCCGCCCTGGTGGGCAGAACGGCAAAAAATCTGAATCTCTGCCAAAACCCGCATCCGCATATCTGGGGCCAGTCATTGGTGGCCAAGGGCGGAATCGAACCACCGACACACGGATTTTCAATCCGCTGCTCTACCGACTGAGCTACTTGGCCGACCGGCGTACACCACGATCGGCGCACGGGAAAAAGGACTGCGGATTATACGGTAATTCAAGGGGTGAGCCAAGGGCAGGGACTGACCGCAGGGTGCAAACGGATTACAAACCAGGCATGAATGGCATGCAAAAGGCCAGCAAATGCGAAGCTTTTGCTGTTGCAAGACGGAATCGTGGCGCTGGGTAACTCTGTCCCTAGCCTCAATCCGGATCAGGGCTTCTGCGTGCCCAGCCATTCCCGGGCACGGGCATTTTTCATGAGATCTTCGACTGTTTTCAAGCCCCTACCCTGCGCCTGGTGCTGCAAAACCAGAAAAAGCCGGGCGGTCGCCATGGCATCGGCCAGTGCATTGTGGCGGTTTGCGTTGACGATGCCGAAGCGACCGGTCCAGTCATCCAGACCGGTTGCCTTCACCTCTGGCAGTAAAGCCGGGGCCAGCCATGCAAGGTCGAGCCACTTGCGCCGGAAAGACAAGCCCAGATGTGCGCGCATCGCCCGCCGGATCATGATTTCGTCGAAGGGCGCGTGAAATCCGACCAAGGGTGATTTGCCGACAAAGTCGAGAAAGCAGAGCAGGGACTCTGCAGATTCTTCGCCTTCCATCTGCGCGGTGCCGCCGATGCGGTGCACCAGAATGTTCGCATCGGAGCTCGGCGCTGCCTGGCGCAGAACCACGTGAAAACTGTCTGCCAGCGAAATGCGCAGATCAACTACTGCAACCGCACCGATTGCAATCAGATGGTCGCTGTGGACATTCAGCCCGCTGGTTTCAACATCCAGCACCACATGACGAAGTTCCGCATGCGGCGCTGACAGGTCCGGCTCGGCACGCGCACGCCAGGCTTGCAGGCGCGCACGCCCATCCTCATTCAGTCCAGGCCCGCTGAACCATCGCGCGAACAGATGCGCGGCGAAATTCACGAAGAAATACGCGCCGGGTTCACAGCTGATAATCCAGTGCCAACCGCGTTTGCAGCTTGCGGGCCTGACGGAAGGTTTCCTTGAGGATGCGCCGGTCCAATTCATTGAGCGCGGCCGGATCGATTCGATTGGGTTGCTCCGCGGC
>CAMCYY010000251.1 GCA_945885335.1 Bordetella parapertussis | reverse complement strand
ACGCTGGCTGATTTTCGTGGCAAGGTGGTGCTGATTTTCTTCGGCTACACGCGCTGCCCTGATGTCTGCCCCACCACCATGGGTGAACTGAAGCTGGTAATGCAGCGCCTGGGCGAGGATGCAAAGCGCGTGCAGGTGCTGTTTGTTACGGTCGATCCGGAGCGCGACAAGCCCGAATTGCTGGCGCAGTATGTGCCGGCCTTCGATGCCAGTTTCCTCGGGCTGTACGGCGATGCCGAAGCCACGACGAAGACGGCGAAAGAGTTCAAGGTGTTCTTCCAGAAGGTCGCAGGCTCGAAGCCCGACAGCTATACGATGGACCATACCGCCGGCAGCTATGTGATCGATGCGCAGGGCCGCCTGCGCCTGTTCGTGCGTCACGGCGGCAGCCTTGATCCCCTGGTCGCTGATTTGCGTACCCTGCTGTCAGGCAAGTAGCCTGCAGAATCCGGTGCTGCAATAAAAAACGGCCCGCATGCGGGCCGTTTTTTACGTGTCCTGCAACAGCATCAGGCCGAGGCCAGCACGCCCTTCATTTTCTGCAGCGCCTTGACCTCGATCTGGCGGATACGCTCGGCCGATACCTTGAACTCATCCGCCAATTCATGCAGCGTGGCGGTGTCCTTTTCGCGCAACCAGCGTGCCTCGATGATGCGCCGGCTGCGCGCATCCAGTGCGGCCAGCGCATCCTTCAGGCCCTGCGCGCTCAGCCGCTGGTTCTCTTCAGCTTCCACGATCTGTGAAGGTTCTGCGCCGGGGTCAGCCAGATAGGCGATGGGGGCGTAGCTGTCCTCGTCGTCATCGCTGGGCTCCAGCGTGATGTCGCGGCCTGACAGGCGGGTTTCCATTTCAACCACTTCCGCGGGCTTCACGTTCAGCACCTGCGCCATGTTCGCGATTTCGGCAGGCGTAAGCGATTCCAGCCCAGGCTTCATGCTGCGCAGGTTGAAGAACAGCTTGCGCTGGGCCTTGGTTGTGGCGATTTTCATCAGCCGCCAGTTGCGCAGGATGAATTCGTGCATCTCCGCCTTGATCCAGTGGATTGCGAAGGACACCAGGCGCACACCGCGTTCGGGGTCGAAGCGCTTGACCGCCTTCATCAGGCCGATATTGCCTTCCTGGATGAGGTCGGCCTGGGGCAGGCCATAACCGGTGTAGCCGCGCGCGATGGCGACCACCACCCGGAGGTGGGAAAGCACGAGTTGGCGTGCCGATTCGATGTCCTCATCTGCACGGAATTTGCGCGCCAGCCTGACCTCGTCCTCGACGGACAGCATGGGAAACCGGCTGACCGTCTGGACGTAGCTCTCCACACTGCCGATGGCCCCGATGGGCGTGGGCAGCAGTGTCTGATTCGTCATGGTCATCGTATTCATTGTCCGATCTCCTTTCCCTGGCACGGTCAGCCTGGGCTGCCGGGCCGATTTCAATGCCGCGCTGCTTTCGCCCGCATTGCAACAATTTCATTTTAGCACTCGTAACGTTAGAGTGCTAAGGGGGTGGAGAGTTCCCGCAATAGATGAGACCCGACTACCGGGCTAGCGTGGTTCGATCTGATATAAGTGCTTACTCACTGATAAGTAAGTCCCCATCCAGCCTAGTACTGATGCAAAAAATACCACCGATGCCGCATCCCCGGCCGAAATAAAATGCAGATAGACCTCGACCCCGTAGAGGGTGCCAAACTGGGCCAGATCCCGATTCAGCAGGGCAAAGGCCAGGTAGATGATCGCCAGTGCCGCCAGCGCGCCGCCGGCCCCCAGCAGGCTGCCCAGATAGAAGAACGGCCGGCGGATGAAGGCGTCGGTGGCGCCGATCAGCTTGCTGACCTCGATTTCCTCGCGCTGGGTCAGCACCTGCAGTCGGATGGTGTTGAAGGTAACCGCTACCAAGGCGAATCCGAGCAGCGTGCCCAGCAGGAGGACCGCCGTGCGACCCAAACGGAGAAGTGCGTCGATGCGGCGTACCCAGGCTGAGTCCACCTGCACATGGGCTACGCCCGGCAGTGCGCGGAACTGTTTTTCCAGGCGTTCGGCGGAACTGGCGTCGCCGTCCGCCAGCGTGACCACGAAGGCATCAGGCAGGGGATTGTCGCGCAGCGAGGTGATGACCTCGGCCATACCGGGTGCGCGCTTGAGGCCGGCCAGCGCCGCATCGCGTGACACGAAGCGCACCGCGCGCACGCCCTCGGCTCTCTTGAGTTGCACCTCCAGCGCGGCGACATCAGGCCTTGCACCACCTCTGGACAGGAACAGACTGATCTGCGGTTCGGTCGGCAGTGATCCGGAAAAGCCCTGCAGATTGACGAGCAGGCCGTAGGCGCCCAGCGGCAGCGCCAGTGATACGCCGATCACCAGCACGTTTGCAAGCGCGGCGAAGGGGGCGCCGGCCAGACGGGCCAGGGTCTGTCTGAGGCTTTGTGCGTGGTGGCGCAACCACGCACTCATGGTGACAACCTGCCGTGGCCCAGCGTGACGACGCGGGGTTGTCCGCGCTCGATCAGCGAGCGGTCATGCGTGGCAATCAGAATGGTGACGCCGACCTGGTTGAAGGAGCGGAACATGTCCATGATGGTTTCTGCGTACTCGGCATCCAGGCTGGCGGTGGGTTCGTCCGCCAGCAGGATGCCCGGGCGGTTGACCACAGCGCGCGCGATGCACAGACGCTGCTGCTCGCCGCCTGAGAGGGCAACGGGAAGGGCGCGTTCGCGCTCCAGCAGACCGACCTTGTCCAGCGCGGCGCGCGCGCGGCGCACCGCATCGCGATGCGGTTGTCCGGTGACCAGGAGCGGCAGCATGACGTTGTCGAACACGCTGCGGTCGTAGAGCAGTTTCTGGTCCTGGAACACCAATCCGAGATTGCGGCGCAGGTAAGGAATGCCTGGCGCCTTCAGTGTCGAGATGTTCTGTCCGTTGACGAGCACCGTGCCGCTGGAGGCACGCTCGATCGCGGCGATGAGTTTCAGTAGCGTGCTCTTGCCCGCGCCGGAATGGCCGGTGATGAATACGAATTCGCCCGGCGCGATGCTGAGATTGATGTCGGCGAGCGCCTGGTATCCGTCCGGATAGCGCTTGGATACGCCGCTGAAGCTGATGGCCGGCTGGCTCATGCGGAGTGCCGCATGCTCAATCGAGCAGCGCGGAAACGAAGTCTTCGGCGCTGAATGCCCGCAGGTCATCCAGGCCTTCGCCAATGCCGATGTAGCGCAGCGCGAGCGGCTTCGTGGCTTTGGCGCCGCTGCGCGTTTGCGCAATCGCGGCCAGCACGCCACCCTTGGCCGTTCCGTCCAGCTTGGTGAGAATCACGCCAGTCACGCCGATGGCATCGTCGAAGGCCTTCAACTGGCTGACGGCGTTTTGCCCGGTATTGGCGTCGAGCACCAGCATGACTTCGTGCGGCGCGCCGGGCATCGCCTTGTCGATCACGCGT
>CAMCYY010000250.1 GCA_945885335.1 Bordetella parapertussis | reverse complement strand
GGAGACCCTTCGCTCAACGACTCTGGTTTCCCTCCTTGTCAAAGGGGTGAGACTGGGGTTTCGGGCAGCACCGCTGCCCGCCGGTCGAACGGCATTGCGTTGCAACGGAATGCGCGCCCTGCAAGGGCGGATGCCACGAAGTCGCGCCGGGGGATTTGCTTGTAGTGATATCGCGCAAACCCTAATCCCCCAACGCCACCCCTTCGCGCCGCGGATCAGCGCCACCGCTCCGCAGAAATCGCCGCCGAGGGTGATCGCCTTGATCGGCTGAACTATCATGTCGATATTTATCTGGCGCTGGATGCGGATCCGGGGCAGTAGAGCGCCTACGGTTGAGACGCCAAGCAAATCCCCCCGGCCCCCCCCTTTGACCAGGGGGAGACCCTTCGCTCAAGGGATCTGGTTGACCCCCCTTGTCAAAGGGGTGAGACTGGGGTTTCGGGCAGCACCGCTGCCCGCCGGTCGAACGGCATTCCGGTGCAACGGAATGCGCGCCCTGCAAGGGCGGACGCGACGCAGTCGCGCCGAGGGATTTGCTTGTAGTGATATCCCGCAAACCTTAATCCCCCAACGCCACCCCTTCCCGCCGCGGATCAGCCCCACCGCTCAGCCCCTTCCCCGGCACGACCGAAATCACATGCGTGCCGCTGGTCATCTGCATCACCTGCACCGCATGTCCGCGCGCCTTGAGTGCGGGCGCAAGGGCTTCGGCCGCGGTGCCGGCTTCCAGTTCAGTCGCACGGTTGCGGCTGCCATAGTGCGCGAGGTCGGTGGCGCGCTGCGGGTCGAGCTTCCAGTCGATCAGACCGACCAGGGTTTGTGCCACGTAATTGATGATGCTGCCGCCGCCGGGGGAGCCGAGCACATGGCGCAGCCGGCCCTGTGCATCGAGCACCAGCGTGGGGGCCATGGAACTGCGCGGGCGTTTGCCGGGCTCGACGCGATTGGCGGCAGGCACGCCGCCTGTCGTTGGCGCCAATGAAAAATCCGTGAGCTGGTTGTTGAGCAAAAAGCCGCGCACCAGGATGCGGCTGCCGAAGGCCGATTCAATCGACGAGGTGAAGGACACGGCATTGCCGTCGCCATCGACCACGGAAATATGCGTGGTGGCGGGCAGCGCTGCGGTGTGGTCTTCGCCGAAGGCCTGTGCGTTGGTGAAGGTTCCCGGCTGTGCCGTCTCCATGCTGCGGTCATCACGGATCAGTGCGCTGCGCCCCGAGAGGTAGTTGCGGTCCAGCATTTGCGTCAGTGGCAGCGTGATGAAATCCGGATCGGCGAGATAGCGGTCGCGATCGGCATAGGCGAGGCGGCCGGCCTCGGCAAAAAGATGCGCCGCCTCCACCGAATCCGGTTTCATTTTTGCGAGGGGAAAGAGCTCCAGCATGGCCAGCATCATGGCCACGGTGGCGGCGCCCGAGGAGGGCGGCGGCATGCCGCAGATGCGCTGCGTGCGATACACGGTGCACAGAACTTCGCGGCGTTTCGGCTGATAGGCGGCAAGGTCGGTTTCGGTCAGGTCGCCGGGGCGGGCATTGGCGCGCACCGCAGCCACGATGCTGGCTGCAATATCGCCCTGATAGAACGCCTTCGCGCCCTCGCGCGACACTGCGCGCAGCACGCGGCCAAGGTCAAGGTTGTTGAATTCCTCGCCGGCGCGCATGGGCTTGCCGTCGGCTTTGTAGAACAGCGCGCGCGCCGCCGTGTCCTTCCACAGCAACTGGTCGGTGGCGATCAGGTCAGCGAGGCGCGGCGAAATCGCGAAGCCCTCATCGGCATGGCGCAGCGCCGGTGCGAACAACGCGCCCCAGGGCAGGCGGCCGTGTTCCTTGTGCGCAGCCTCCAGCATGGCGAGCAACCCCGGTACGCCGACGGACAGGCCCGAGGCCACGGCATCGTTGAACGGGAGCGGCTTGCCATTCACGAGGAAGCGTTCGGGCGTCGCGGCAGCAGGGGCAGTTTCGCGGCCATCCCACGCAACCATGCGCTTCGTTTTCGCATCGTAATGAATCAGAAAGCCGCCGCCGCCGATGCCCGAAGACTGTGGCTCCACCACGTTCAGCACCAGCTGCACGGCAATCGCGGCATCCAGCGCATTGCCGCCAGCGCGCAGCATGACGCGGCCGGCCTCTGCGGCAATCGGATTGGCGGCAACCACCATGTGGCGCCTGGCGGTGACCACGCGCTTGGGAGTGCGGCCGGTGCCCGCTTCGGGGGCGATGTCCGCTACGGTGGTGGTCTGGGCCAGCGCCCGTGGCGCCGAGCACGCGAGTGCGAGCAGGGCGAGGACAAAGACGAAATTCAGAAGGTGCCGCCAGGGACGGCTAGAAAGGCAGGAATAGCCGGGAATAGCTTGATTACAATTAACAGGTATTGGCTTGCTAATAGTAGTCATTCAAGCGAATTTAATAATAATCAAGAATCAGTGCTGCAGTATCTTGGACAGGAACTGCTGCGCCCGTTCCGAGCGCGGCTTGCCGAAAAAGTCGTCCTTGGCAGCATCTTCGACGATTTCGCCACGGTCCATGAAGATGACGCGATTGGCGACCTTGCGCGCGAAGCCCATCTCGTGCGTGACGCACATCATGGTCATGCCTTCATGGGCGAGGGCCACCATGACATCGAGAACTTCGTTGATCATTTCCGGGTCCAGCGCCGAAGTGGGTTCGTCGAACAGCATGCACATGGGGTCCATGGCCAGCGCCCGCGCGATGGCCACGCGCTGCTGCTGTCCGCCGGAGAGCTGACCGGGGAATTTCGCGGCCTGTTCTTTCAGTCCGACGCGGTCAAGGAGCTTCATGCCCTTGTCCATCGCCTCGTCTTTGCTGCGGTTCATCACGCGCATTTGCGCCAGCGTGAGATTTTCCATGATGGACAGGTGCGGGAACAGCTCGAAGTTCTGGAACACCATGCCGACGCGGGCGCGCAGCTTCGGGAGATCGGTGCCAGCGGCACCGACTGAAATCCCGTCGATGGTGATGTCGCCCCTCTCGAAGGGCTCCAGCGCGTTGACGCATTTGATCAGCGTGGATTTGCCTGAGCCCGAGGGGCCGCAGACCACGACGACCTCACCCTTCGTGACACTCGTGGTGCAGTTGGTGAGGACCTGGAATGCTCCGTACCACTTGCTGATATTGTTGATTTCGATCATGGCAAATCCTTAGCGAACCCTTAACGAACCATTAACGGACAATGGCAATCTTCTTCTGCAGCCGCTTGACCAGCATCGACAGCGCGAAGCAGATGACGAAATAGACCAGCGCGGCAAGCAGGAAGGACTCGACCGGCCGGTTGAAGTTGCGCCCTGCGGTGGAGAAGCCGCGCAGCAGGTCGTATGCGCCGATGGCATACACCAGCGAGGTGTCCTGGAACAGGATGATGGTTTGCGTCAGCAGCACCGGCAGCATGTTGCGGAAGGCCTGCGGCAGCACGATG
>CAMCYY010000249.1 GCA_945885335.1 Bordetella parapertussis | reverse complement strand
GCGCCCGACTCATCCAGCATCAGGATCAGCGTGCCCTGCGACACCTTGTCACCCACCTTGAGTCGCACTTCCTTCACCACACCGGCAGCGGGCGAGGGAATCTCCATGGTGGACTTGTCCGACTCGACTGAAATCATCGATTGCTCGGGCGTGATCGTGTCACCGGGCTTCACCAGCACTTCGGCGACGACGACGTCCTTGAAGTCGCCGATGTCCGGAACCTTGATTTCGATGGTACTCATAGCAGCGTGCGCCGGATGTCAGACAGCACCGAGGCCAGCGTGCTGGTAAAGCGCGCGCCGTCAGCGCCGTCGATGACGCGATGGTCGTAGGACAGCGACAGCGGCACCACCAGTCGCGGCACGAACTGGCCATCCTTGTACACCGGCCGCATCACCGCCTTGGACACACCGAGAATCGCCACTTCAGGCGCATTGATGATGGGCGTGAACACCGTTCCGCCAATGCCGCCCAGGCTGGAAATCGAGAAGGTGCCGCCCTGCATGTCGCCGGGCTTCAACTTCTTGTCGCGCGCCAGCTTCGAGATATCGGCCAGTTCACGCGCCAGGTCATACACACCCTTGCGATCAGCATCACGGATCACCGGCACCACCAGGCCCTCTGGCGTATCGACTGCCACTCCGATGTGGTAGTACTTCTTGAGCACCAGATTATCGCCGCTCTTGTCCAGTGAGGCATTGAACTGTGGATACTGGCGCAGCACCGTCACACAGGCCTTGACCATGAAGGCCAGCATGGTGAGCTTGAAGCCCTGCTTCTCCGATTCAGCCGAATTGCTTTTGCGGAAGGCCTCCAGTTCGGTGATGTCGGCCTCGTCGAACTGCGTGACATGCGGAATCGCCACCCAGTTGCGGTGCAGGTTAGCGCCGACGAGTTTCTTGATGCGCGACAGCGGTTTCGTCTCGACCGGGCCGAACTTCGCAAAGTCCACCTGCGGCCAGTCGATGATGTGAAAGGGCAGGCCATGTCCGCCCTGCACCGCCGGAGCAGCCGATGTCGCGGCGCCCTGCATCACCCCCTTCACAAAGGCTTGCACATCCTCGCGGCTGATGCGTCCCTTGGGCGCGCTACCCTTGACCTTTGTGAGGTCAACGCCCAGTTCGCGCGCAAAGGCGCGTACCGAAGGACTGGCGTGCGGCTTGAACGTGGCAGACTCAATGACGGGTTCGAAGGGAACCGGCGCGGGCACTGGTGCAGAGACGGCCGCCGGTGCAGTCGTCGCACTTGCTGCTGCCGGCACCGGCGTCGCCGGAACTGCAGGGGCTCGCGCTGCGGCAGGGGTTGCCGCCTGCGCCACTCCGCCCTCGGCCACATCCAGCAGCAGCATGAGCGTGCCCTTGGATACCTTGTCACCAACCTTGACCTTCAGGTCGCGCACCACGCCGCTATCGCTGGACGGGATTTCCATGGTCGACTTGTCCGACTCGATGGAAATCAGCGACTGCTCGGGTTTGATGGTATCGCCGGGTTTGACCAGCACTTCCGCCACGGCGACATCCTTGAAGTCGCCAATGTCGGGAACAAACACCTCTTTGGTGGCCATGTCGATTCCTATACCGTCAGCGGATTGGGTTTGTCCGGATCGAGGCCGTACTTCTTGATGGCCTCGGCCACAACTGCCGGCTTGATCAATCCATCCTCGGCCAGTGCCTTCAGCGCAGCCACCGCCACCCAGTAGCGGTTCACCTCAAAGTGATGGCGCAGCTTGGTACGGGTGTCCGAACGGCCAAAGCCATCGGTGCCCAGCGTCTTGAAGGTCTTGCCCCTGGGCATGAAGGGCCGGATCTGGCCGGGGAAGGCCTTGACGTAATCGGTGGAAGCAATCACCGGGCCTTCCTGCTTTTCCAGGCATTGTTCGACGTGGCTCTTCTTCGGCGCATCCTCCGGGTGCAGCAGATTCCAGCGCTCCACCGCCATGCCGTCGCGGCACAGTTCGGTAAAGCTGGGGCAGCTCCACACATCGGCGCCGACATTCCAGTCCTGTTCCAGCAGTTCGCTGGCAGCGATGACTTCGCGCAGAATTGTTCCCGAACCGAGCAGTTGTGTGCGCAGCTTTTTCTTCGCGCCACTCTTGAACAGGTACATGCCCTTGAGGATGCCTTCGTGCGCCGCCGAATTCTGCTTCGCCACTTCATCAAGGCCGGGGTGCGGGTAGTTCTCGTTCATTACGGTGATGTAATAGAACACGTCCTCCTGCTCACCCACCATGCGGCGCAGACCGTCATGGATGATCACCGCCAGCTCGTAGCCGAAGGTCGGGTCGTAGGACACGCAGTTCGGGATCACCGAGGAAAACACATGGCTGTGGCCATCCTCATGCTGCAGTCCTTCGCCATTCAGCGTAGTGCGTCCCGCGGTAGCGCCAAGCAGGAAACCGCGTGCGCGCAGATCGCCCGCCGCCCAGGCCAGGTCGCCGACGCGCTGCATGCCGAACATGGAATAGAAAATAAAAAACGGCACCATGACCTGGTTGCTGTTGCTGTACGAGGTCGCCGCCGCCAGCCAGGATGAAAAACCGCCGGCTTCGTTGATGCCTTCCTCGAGAATCTGGCCGGCCGCGTCTTCGCGGTAATACATCACCTGGTCCTTGTCGACCGGGGTGTACTTCTGGCCTTCCGACGAATAGATGCCGAGCTGGCGGAACATGCCTTCCATGCCGAAGGTGCGGGCTTCATCGGGCACGATGGGAACGATGTGCTTGCCCAGCGACTTGTCGCGCAGCAGCGCGGTGAGGATGCGCACAAACGCCATGGTCGTTGAAATCTCGCGGCCTTCGGGCGTGGCTTTCAGCGCCTGATCCAGGCTCTCCAGTGGCGGCACGGTCGGCGGCGCGTCGGCCTTGCGGCGCCGCTGGGGCAGATAGCCGCCCAGCGCACGCCGGCGCTCATGCAGGTAGACCATCACCGGATCGTCTTCCTTGGGCTTGTAGAACGGCAGCGCTTCGAGCTGATCATCGGGAATCGGCACATTGAAGCGGTCGCGGAATTCGCGGATGGTCTCGATGTCCAGTTTTTTCAACTGGTGGGTCGGGTTCTGCGCCTGGCCCTGCTTGCCCAGGCCGTAGCCCTTGATGGTCTTGGCGAGGATCACGGTAGGCTGGTTCTTGTGCTGCGTGGCCGCGGCATAGGCTGCATAGATCTTGTGCGGATCATGGCCGCCACGATTCAGACGCCAGATGTCGTCATCGCTCATGCGCGACACCATCTCCAGCGTGGCCGGATGCTTGCCGAAGAAGTGCTTCCTCACAAAGGCGCCGTCGTTGGCCTTGAAGTTCTGGTACTCGCCGTCGACGGTCTCCTCCATGATTTTCTGCAGGATGCCTTCCTTGTCCTTCGCCAGCAGCGCGTCCCAGTAGCCACCCCAGATCAGCTTGATCACATTCCAGCCTGAGCCGCGGAACTCGCCTTCCAGTTCCTGGATGATCTTGCCGTTGCCGCGCACCGGGCCGTCGAGGCGCTGCAGGTTGCAGTTGAC
>CAMCYY010000248.1 GCA_945885335.1 Bordetella parapertussis | reverse complement strand
CGAACGTGGATTGCACGGTGGCCACCCGGATGTCGCAGCGCAGGGCGAGCTCCATGCCACCGGCGACGCAGTAGCCGTCGATCGCCGCAATCACCGGCTTCTTGCACGCGTTGAGCACATCGGCGCGGTCAATGCGGTTCTGGTTGCCGGCAGCATCAAGGCCGGCGCGCTCCTTCAGGTCGCGGCCGGCGGAGAACGCCTTGCCGCCCTCGCCTGTGATGATGATGACCAGGACCTCGCCATCATCCTCGGCGGCGAGCAGCGCGGCATCCAGCGCATTCAGCAACTCACTGCTGAGCGCATTCATCTGGCGCGGACGGTTCAGGGTGATGTAGGCCTTGCGGTCACGGGTTTCGTAGCCAAGCACGGGGCTCGGAGCGGGCTGGATGCCAGAGTTCATGCGGGTTCTCTCCTTGTTTGTCTGCGGCGCCTCCGAAAGTGGGGCGCCGTCGGATCAGGGCAACATCGGCCACGAACTCAGCCGCCGCCTGTTTCCGTATTATGCGACGCGGCTGGATTTTCCGTGCACTGCGGCTGGGGATACCCAGGCCCTGTGGTCACCCTGCCCACCGGCCAGCCGGGGCTGACAGGCTGGCTGGTGATATAGTGCTGCCGCGCAAATTTCGATGCGCAAGCTACCCTCATCACACTCAATACCTCAGGAAAAAATCATGGAAATCAAGTTCACGGAAAGCTACACGGCCGCCGCTGACGGCAGCGTCACCTGCGAGATCGATGTGGGCGGCACCACGGTGATCTGCCGCTTCACGGCCGGCGCGCTCGAGGACGTGAATCCGGACACCGCCGACCTTGATGCCGACGGCCGCTTCCAGATGAACATGGAACGCCTGCATGCGCTGGCCCACGAGAAGCTCATGAAGGGCAAAGTCACCAGCGGTTCGATCGAAATCAGCGCAGCCGACGTCTGAACAACGGAAATCGATATTCCGGCAGCTTCGGCAATCCCGCGGCAACAACCGAATGTCAGCACCCGTCACGGAGAGATAACCATGAAAACACGCAACCCGTTCCAACACGCGGCACTCGCGCTGTCGGCCTTCGCTCTGGCCGTTTCTACTTCTGCGACCATCGCCCAGGACAAGCGCCAGATCGCGCCGAACTTTCCGATCAAGCCGATCAAGATGATGACCACGGTCACGGCCGGTGGCGGACTCGATTTCATCACCCGCACGGTGGCCGGCAAGATGAGCGAAAACCTGCCTGCCCCGGTACTCGTCGAGAACGTCAGCGGCGCCAACGGCATCCTTGCGGTGAATATCACCATCAGTTCCGCACCTGATGGCTACACCCTGCTCAGCACCGGCGGCTCGCTGCCCATCAACACAGTGTTCAAGAAGTTTGAAAAGGACGTGCGCACGGCGCTCGCCCCGGTGGCCCAGATGAGTTCGCAGCCCTACCTGCTTTATGTGCCGGTGAACTCCCCGATCAAGTCGGTGAAGGACCTGATCGACTCCGCCAAGAAGAACCCGGGCAAGCTGACCTATGGTTCAACCGGCGTCGGGTCCGTTGTACACCTGGGCATGGAACTGATCGCGTTCTCGGCCGATGCAGACCTGACGCATGTACCCTACAAGGGCGCTGCCCCGGCAATGATTGACCTGACCTCGGGCCGCATTGATGCCTACATCGCCTCCTACCTGTCCGGACTCGCAGGCATCAAGAGCGGCAAGATCCGCCCCGTCGGCGTCACCACGCCCCAGCGCATGCCGCAATACCCTGACGTTCCCACCGTGGCGGAATCTGGCGTTCCTGGCTATGAACTGAGCAACACCTATACGCTCTACGCGGCCGGCGGGACGCCAGCCATTGTGGTGAATGCGCTCAATCGGGCCGTCGCCCAGGCGCTCACCGATCCGGACCTGCGCAAGAGATTCGAAAACGACAACTCGACGCCGGCTCCGCCGCGTTCGTCAGACGAACTGAGGAAGATTCTGGTGAGCGAGATCGATCGCTGGGATGCCGTGGTGAAGCGGGCAAAGATCACGCTCAACGACTGACCCGCGTCACAAATGCGACTGCAAAAGCCGCCGCCTGGAGCAATCCGGCGGCGGTTTTCATTGTTGTAGGGCATCATTCTTGCGCCTTGGGCAGCGCATATGCCCTGATTTGCCATGGCAGCAATTCTGCAACTGCCAATTGTTCTATATGCTTGCCCTCCGTGACCGCTGCGGCGGCCCAAAAAACCGAACAAAACGGACCGAACAAAATGGACCGAACAAAAATGGAGAGAGAAATCATGAAAGCACGCACGATGCTTGTCCGGACGACAGTTGCAGCAACAGTCTGCGCACTATCTACGTTGGCGCTGTCCACAGCCTCCTTCGCCCAGGAAAAACGCCAGATCGCCCCGAATTATCCGAACAAGGCGGTGCGTTTTGTCACCACTGTGGCGGCCGGCGGCGGCCTGGATTTCATAACCCGCACCGTTGCGGCCAAGGTCAGCGAGCGGCTGCCCTATCCGGTGGTGGTCGAGAACATGGCCGGCGGCAATGGTGTCCTCGCGGTGAACGCAACCATAAACTCGCAGCCTGACGGCCACTTCGTGCTGAGCACCGGCGGCTCGGTGCCAATCAACACCGTGTTCAAGAAGTTCGAGCGCGACATCCGCACGGCACTGGTGCCCGTTTCCCAGACCAGCACGCAAGCCTATGTGCTCTACATGCCGGCGGCCACGCCCATCAATAACATCAAGGACCTGATCGCCTTTGCCAAGAAAAATCCGGGCAAGCTGAATTACGGTTCCACCGGCGTTGGTTCCGTGGTTCACATGGGCCTGGAGCTGTTTGAATACCTGGCGGGCATCGACATGGTCCATGTGCCTTACAAAGGCTCGGCCGCAGCGCTGCTGGACGTTACCTCCGGGCGCCTTGACATTCATACCGGCACCTATGCCGGCGGCGTGCAGTTGCTGAAGGCCGGCAAGCTCAAGGCGGTTGGCGTGACCTCACCCCAGCGCATGCCGGATCTGCCCGACGTGGCGACGATTGCCGAATCGGGCTTCCCGAACTACGAACTGGGCAACACGTATGCGCTGTACATGAACGGCGCCACGCCGATGACCATCGTCAACGCCATGAATCGGGAAGTGATTGCCGCGCTGGCCGATCCAGAGTTACGCAAGCGATTTGCCTCCGAAGGCTCCACACCGGGGCTGGCCCAGACCCCGGATCAGCTCAGGAAAGGCCTGGTGGATGAAATTGGCCGTTGGGAAGCCGTGGTCAAGAAGGCGAACATCAAGCTCGAAGACTGAGGCAGCCCACCCCGAAAAACCGCCGGCCGGAGCAATTCGGCGGCGGTTTTTTTTGGCATCGCCGGTTGGCAATGAGCGTCCCGTCGGGCAAGCCGTTGGAGGGGGTACATCTTGCCCCCGCCACTTATTCCCAGCGCAAAGAGATTCCACGCGGGCTACCGCAATCCCGCCTGAAGCCGCTAGAATTTACAAGCTGACAAGTACCTGAACACGCCACCACCCCATCGAAGATGACCCCAAATGAGGAGCGA
>CAMCYY010000247.1 GCA_945885335.1 Bordetella parapertussis | reverse complement strand
ATCGGTCATTACCTCGAAATGCGTTTCATCGACCGGGTTGAACCCTGGCTGGTAGACCTTCACCCAGGCATCAAGGTAACGCGCGGTAGCCTCCAGATAGCGCGCATCCTGGGTGGCCCGCCAGGCCAGCGCAAAGGCGCGCATCTGCGGCAGGTCGCGCCGGGCCACTAGGCTTGCGTCATAAATGCCCTGGCCCGGCAGCGTGCCTTCGGTGTGTACTACCGGCAGGGGTCGCGGCGGGTCGCTCAAGCGCTTGTCGGCTTCACGCACCACCGCGCGTGTGGCGGCGCTGTCCTTCGCCACCGGTGCCTGACACCAGTTCGCTGCCGTGGCATGCGTTGCACAGAGCGTCAGCGCGAGCAGCGCGGCAGGGAGTGTAAAGCGCATCGGATGCGGCAGAAAGGTCAGCCCGGGGTAAACTGCTTTCGGTGGCGTCCGCTATTTCGCCGGTTTGATTTTCACCGGGGTGAAAGTTGCTGTGGCCATGGCCACGAGGTCGCCCTGGTCGTCGCGGATTTCACCCTGCAGCACGCAGACACGCCGGCCCTTGGTGACGACACGCGAGCTGCACAACAGCACGGTGCCTATTTTGGCCGCCTTGATGTAGTTGATCTTCGATTCGATGGTGCTGGGAAATTCATCCGGGTCGAGCTTGCGCCGCAGGGCGCCTGCCATGCAGGTGTCCATCAGTGAAAAGATGGCCCCGCCGTGGGCGGTACCGCCACCGGGATTCGCCAGGCGCGCGTCAATGACCAGTTCGGTCTGGCTGTCCCAGCCGGGCTCGGGCACGACGCGCTGCATGCCGAGCAGGTCGAGGTAGGCATGCGGGCGGGGGTTATAGAGGGTGCGTCCGGCTTTGGACTTGCCGGGTTCCTGCGGTTTGGCGCTATCGGTCATGGTCATCAGGATGGTTGTTATTTGAGTTCGCGTGCAAAGAACGCCTCGGCACGCTTCATGGAATCCTCGGTGGCTGCGCGATTGGCCGGCACGGCCTGGCGCGTCTTGCCCGGATCGTCGAAGGCGTGCTGTGCACCTTCATACCACACGAACTCGAACCCGGCATCCGCGCCGCGCTTTTTCAATTCCTCGGCGAGGCGCCGGCAGGTGACAGGCGATACCTCTTCATCCTTCGAGGCCACCAGCATCACCAGCGGCGCATACGGCTTCCAGTCGGTGTTGCGCTGCGCGTTGCAACCCGGATAGAAAACCAGCGCGGCGCGAAAGGCATTGGCCGGCGTGGCCTTGGTCCCGGCGAACGGCGCTTTGAACTGCAGCGACTGCTCAGCCATGATGGCCAGCGAAGCCATGGCGCCGTTGGACCAACCCTGCAGCCCGATGCGGTCGGTGATGATGTCGCCGCGCGCGCGCAGCCAGGCCAGCGCGCCGTAGGCATCCAGCGGCCGGATTTTCTGCTCGTTCACGTCGCTGGGGCGTTCATTGTAGGTGCCGCGCTCGAAACCACCCGGATGCCCGCGCGGCCCGAAACTGTCCACCAGCAGCGCGGCATAACCGCGCGCCGCCCAGAACTCGCCCCACATCCTGTGGCGCTGCGACAGCGTGGCCGCGCTGTACTTGTCTTTGGCGGCGCTTGAGTAGGGGCCACTACGACCATGCATCATTACCACTGCCGGCCACGGGCCCGGCGTCGATGGTGTGTACAAATAGGCGGTCAGCCGGGTGGCGCCGTCGAGGCTGGGAAACGTGACGGCATCCGGTAGCGCATGGGCGGGGATGACGACGGCAAACAGGATGGCCGATAGCGGCAGACAAACAACGAAACGGCGGACGAGACGGCGGAGGCGGCACATGGCCGAAGTGTACACAGGCCGCGCTTGCGGCCTTTTTCGGGCGGATGGCCCGGCGGGCATTGGCACGGGCGGTCAGGCTGCCAAGTGCCTGCAAAGCATGATTACAATTACTTCATAAAAACCTGTGAATTAAAGTGCAAAAGAGAAAAATGATCATAACAATGTAAATTCAGACCGCCATGCTCAGAGTATGCCAGCGTTGAGCCACCACATCGCCACCGTCAATGCCGTGGCGAATCCGACCCAGGCGAAATAGGGGACGAGCAGCATGCCGGCCAGTGGGCGCACACGCCAGAAGGCGACCATCATCACCACAATCAGCACAAGTAAGAGCACGATGTCTGCGATCGCCACCACGCCGAGGCGCCAGTTGAAAAAAAGCCAGGACCACAGCCCGTTGGTTAGCAACTGCGCGGCAAACAGTAGCATCAGGGGCCGCGCCGCCGGCCAGCCGCGGGCGCGAACCACAAGCCATGCCGACAGCGTCATCAGGACATAGAGCAGGGTCCAGGCCGGGGCGAATACCCATGCCGGTGGCGACCAGGCGGGCCGTTCCAGTTGCACATAGAGCCATGGTGCATCTGTCGAGCCGATGCCACCCGCCAGCGCGGTCAGCGCCGTCATCGTCGCCAGCACAAGCAGTGCACGCCACTGACAATCGTTCTTGCATTTCATGACTTTTCCCACAATATCAAAGAAGGTATGGCCGTAACTTCGTGCATCACGTCATGAAGGCCGCGGCAATTCGGGGGCCACCTGCGCGGAATTCAGCGCGCGTGCGGTATGTCTGACACATTCAAACACGTAAACTGAACCGGAATTGGTGCGTTAATGCACAGATCAGAAGCCGAATTTCGGTGGACACTGGAGTCGGGTTCAACCTTGCCGGCAAATGCCGGCTTCAGGAGGCCAGTATGCATCGCGCAATCCAGTCAGATCAGATTGACCAGTTGGCGCTACCGCTCCTCCAGGAGGGGTGGAAGGAAGACGACCAGCGCACCGCCTATCGCAGCACCCGGGTGCGCATTTCCTTCGAGGCGGCCATGCATGACCGCGCACTGGCAATCTGCCTGCGCTGTCTGAGCGAAGCGCGGCGCAAACGCCGAGAACTGGCGACTGCGGAAGGCTGAACGTCCCCTCAACGCCTGTCCTGCCGCAGCGTCCATTGCTGGCGCTGCACCAGCGCTACTTCGCATCGTTCCAGCGTCAGCGGGCGCAACAGGTGCACCGGCCGCCCGCCGCCGCCCGGCGTCCCTGAAATTCCACCAACTGTCAGACACAGCCGTGGCTCGGCATCCGCGGCAATCGAACCATCCGGCTTCAAGGTGAAGCGTTGCGCGATGTCGCCATTGCAGGTCTCGAGCATCAGCCGCGCGCCGGTCTGTGCAGTCGCGCGCATGCAGACATTGAATGCCGGCAGACGCCATTTACCGGTACGCAGCAGGTCCGCATCGAAACCCTGGTCCACGGCCATCTTCCCCTGGTAGCCGTAGCAGGTGTGCGCCTGCAGGCCACGTTCCGGCGTGGCGCGTGTCTGCGATCCGATTATGTCAAGGCAATAGCCACGCGATTCGTCAAGCGTGGCGGCAAGAGCAACTTCAGCCAGCTCGACGGTGTCGGCGGCGTAAGCGAACAGCGCAGGCACGCACATGGCGGCCATTGCAGCCGCGTGGAGAATCCGAGTCGGGCGCATCAACTCATGCTACCCGAACAACCA
>CAMCYY010000246.1 GCA_945885335.1 Bordetella parapertussis | reverse complement strand
CTACCGATAGTGCGGTAATCAGAAAGTCAAAATTTTGCTGCAAAATTTTCCGCTGACCACGACTCAGCTTTAGCTGGAAATAACGTGGTACGGGGTGGGTGGGGTCTTGGGCTTTAAATACTGCTACCCAATTGTCTGGATCACAGTGTCAGCCAGTCGTGCTACGGGCTTTGTCTACAGGGGTGGGTACGCTGGGGGTGGGGTGCTGACTGGCTGGATTTGGCTTTTGCGGAAGAAAGTTCGCCATTCGGAGGATGTGCCACCCTCGCTAGTCTCTGCGCTTGGGCACCAATGGGGTACCAATTACACCAGCCCGGCCTTCTGATTATCTTTAACTATTTGATTTTATTGGTGCCGGAGAGATGAATCGAACACCCGACCTTCTCATTACGAATGAGCTGCTCTACCGACTGAGCTACTCCGGCATCTTCCTGATCGGCCGGGAGGAACCCCCGGCGGGAAGCCCTTGAAGGTGGAAACCACTTTCAAGGAAGCGCGATTATAAACGAAACGGAACGCCCGCCCCGCATTCCGGCCAAACGGTAATGCTAGACCACGCCCGTTTTGCGCAGTTCGGCGATCTGGCCGGCCGAATAGCCCAGCTCGCCCAGCACCGCATCGGTATGCTGGCCAAAGCGCGGCGGCGGCGAGTGGATGCCGCCGGGCGTTGCGGAAAACTGGTAGGGCGCCTTGGGTACGGCAATACTCGCGTCCAGCGAGGCGTCGCGTTCGAAGCGGTGAATAAAGCCGCGATGCTCGATTTGCGGATGCGCCAGTGCCTGGTTCAGATCACGCACCGCCATGGCGGCTGCGCCACCCGAGAGGATGATGTCCTCCCACTCGATGGCGGTCTTCGCCATCAGGGTTTTTTCAATCTCCGCGTACAAGGCATCGTAGTTCTCGCGGCACAGCTCAATCGTGGCGAAGCGCGGATCAAGCGGAATGTCCTCGCGGTCGATCGACTTGTACAGCTTCTGGCGGCGCAGCGCAGTGGAGGCGGCAATGGACAACTGCCCTTCCTTGCAGCGGAACACGTCGGTGATAAAACCACCATGGCCGGAGCCGTTGCCGGCAAGCTTCGAGAGCCGGCCCAGGGTGGCCGCCCGCGCCACCGAGGCACTGTTCA
Organism: Bordetella parapertussis; assembly: GCA_945885335.1. GTDB lineage: Bacteria > Pseudomonadota > Gammaproteobacteria > Burkholderiales > SG8-39 > CAIYPG01. The sequence goes on along the minus strand of CAMCYY010000246.1, from coordinate 2,483 downwards.
TGGCCAGCGCCGTATCGAGCATGGCGATATCGATGTGCTGTCCTTCGCCCGTCATGGCGCGGTGATATAGCGCCGAGACAATGGCCAGCGCCGCGGCATAGCCGGTGGTGTAGTCGACCACGGTAAAGCCAACCTTGAGCGGGCCGCTTTCGGGCGTGCCGGTCATGCTCATGATGCCGCCAGCGGCCTGTATGGCCATGTCGATAGCCGCTTTTTTTGCATAGGGGCCAGTCTGGCCGAAGCCCGTCACCGAGCAGTAGATCAGTTTCGGATTCAGTTTTTTCAGGTCTTCATAGCCCAGACCGTAACGCGGCATGGTGCCGGCGATGAGGTTTTCGACCACCACGTCGGCCTCTGCAGCCAGCTGCCGGAAAATGGCCTGCCCTTCGGGCGCGCTCAGGTTCAGCGTGATGGCGCGTTTATTGGAATTCTGCGCCAGAAAACCGGTGCCCATGCGCTGCGCGTTGAGTTCGGTGCCGTGGTCGCCAGCGGCCGTACGCATGCTGTCGTGCTCTTTCGGGTTCTCGATGGTGAGAACGTCGGCGCCCTGCAGAGCCAGCTGGTAGGTGGCAAATGGCGCGGCAAGCACGCGCACCGCAGCGAGGACCTTGATGCCGGAGAATATTCCCTGGTGAGGCATGCGCATTTCCCTTTGTCGCCAAGTACAGCGTACCGCATGGAAGGGGCGGAGAACCCGCCGGGACCTGCGCCTGCGACACCCCGGGCGAGGGGTCGCAGGGTTTGCTGCTTTGAGTCTAGACGGGCTTGAACATGGGTACGGCGATCTTGGGATCGTCGGTGGGACGGAACGTCACCGTCACCTTCTGGCCGATCTTGATCGCGTCCAGGTCCGTCTCCACGATGTTCGTCATCATGGTCGTGCCCTCGTCCAGCGTCACGTAGGCAATCGCATAGGGCACCGGGCCCGAGGCACGCGAGATGCTGAAGCTGTACACCACGCCGGTGCCCTTAGACTGCTTCCACTCGGTATTGGTTGACCAGCAGAACGGGCACATCGGACGCGGATAGTGGTGGTACTGCTTGCAGTCGTTGCAGTACTTGATCATCAGCTTGCCGGCTGCTGCGCCCTCAAAAAAGGGCGCATCGCCTTCGTTCAGCGCCGGCGCCTTGATCGTACGATCCTGGTAGGGGGTTGCCATTTTGTGTTTCTCCTTGATCTTTATGAGCCCGGACGAATTTTTTCAGGGCCCTGACTTAGGGGGAACGGGGGAGGTATCCCCCGTATTGTTAGTCCCTTTATTCACGCTCCATGATCAGCGTAGCGCTGCCATGGCGTGTGCCGAGCGAGCCGCCAGTGCCGTGTGCCAGAGCAATGTCGCAGTTCGGAACCTGCACCTTGGGGTGTGCCTCACCGCGCAGCTGGCGCACCGCTTCGATGATCTTCGTGATGCCGCCCTTGTTGCCGGGGTGGTTGTTGCACATGCCGCCGCCGTCGGTGTTGAACGGCAGCTTGCCCACGCCGGAGATAAGGTTGCCGTCCATGACGAACTTGCCGCCTTCGCCCTTCTTGCAGAAGCCCAGATCTTCGATCGTCTCGATCACGGTGATCGTGAAGCTGTCGTAGATGGAGGCGTACTTGATGTCCGAGGGCTTGACGCCGGCTTCGGCGAAAGCAATCGGGCCGGAGCGCACCGCGCCAGTGTAGGTCAGGTCGATGCGCCCGCCCATCTGATCCTTGGGGGACTCACCAGCACCGATCAGCTTGACCAGGGGCTTCTTGAGGCTCCTGGCCACCTCCGGCGACACCACCACCACTGCACCGCCGCCATCGGTCACCACGCAGCAGTCCATGCGATGCAGCGGATCGGCCACCATGGGCGAGTTGAGCACGTCCTCGGTGGTCACCACCTTCCTCAGGAAGGCATTGGGGTTCCACTGAGCGTGGTGCGAAGCAGCCACCTTCACCTGCGCCAACTGCTCGCTGGTGGTGCCGTACTGGTACATGTGGCGCATCGCTGCCATGGCGTACAGGTTGACGGTCACCGGCCCGAAGGGTTGCTCAAAGGGCTGGTCGGGAATGCCCTCGCCGCGATCGCGCACCAAGGTGCCGCGGCGGCCAAAGTCGGCCAGCGACAGGACGGCGACGCTGCACTTGCCGGCGGCGATGGCCTCGGCCGCATGCGCCACCAGATACAGGTAGGACGAACCGCCGGTATAGCTCTTGTCGACGTGCTTCACGGTGATGTTGAGGTAGTCGATCATGCTCAGCAGGCCGCCGGGACAATCGCCTGCGCCAAAGAAGCCGTCAACATCCTTGAAGGTCAGTCCGGCGTCTTCCAGCGCACCCTTGAGGCATACGGCATGCAGTTCGGCCTGCGAGATGTCGTTGCCAAGCTTGCGGGCGGGATGCTCGAAAATCCCGCCGATATAAGCTTTTCCTTTAATGGTCATCTTGATGTCCTCTTGTCTTAGACGGGCTTGAACATGGGTACGGCGATCTTGGGATCGTCGGTGGGACGGAA
>CAMCYY010000245.1 GCA_945885335.1 Bordetella parapertussis | reverse complement strand
GCCGACATTCAGGCAGGTGCCGCCAAGCGCAGGCTTGCCGGCCGGCGTCTGCCACTCCTCGATACACGCGGTTTTCAATCCAAGCTGGGCGGCGCGGATGGCGCCGATATAACCCGCCGGACCGGAACCGATCACGACGACATCAAAAGTTTGTACCATGGAAAACCCTTCATTGACTGCCCGAACGACCGTTGTACAGACCTTGAGTCAGTTACTAGACATCAAGGAGCAGACGCGCCGGATCTTCCAATACATCCTTCATCGCGACCAGGGCCAGCACTGCCTCGCGGCCATCAATGATGCGATGGTCATAAGACATTGCAAGATAGTTCATCGGCCTGATGACAACCTGTCCGTTTTCCGCGACTGGCCGTTCCTTGGTCGCATGCACGCCCAGGATCGCACTTTGCGGCGGATTGATGATAGGTGTCGACAGCATTGAACCGAAAACGCCGCCATTCGAAATGGAGAAGGTCCCGCCGGTCAGATCTTCAATCGTGAGCTTTCCGTCCTGTGCCTTCTTGCCGAATTCGGCGATCTTTTTCTCGATGCCGGCAAGGGTCAGCTGGTCTGCATCACGCAGGATGGGCACGACCAGACCGCGCGGCGAGCTGACCGCGATGCCGATGTCGAAATAGCCGTGATACACGATGTCGCTGCCATCGATCGAGGCATTCACGACCGGGTATTTTTTCAGGGCATGTACTGCAGCCTTGACGAAAAAGGACATGAAGCCCAACCGGACACCATGCTCCTTCTCGAACCTGTCCTGATACAGCTTGCGCAGGTCCATCACCGGCTGCATGTTGACTTCGTTGAACGTCGTCAGGATGGCAGCGGAAGACTGCGACTGCACCAGGCGCTCGGCAATGCGGGCGCGCAGGCGCGACATCGGCGCCCGCTGCTCGGGACGTCCTGACAGCAGTTTGTCCACGTTGACCGCTGACGGTGCCTGCGGCAGCGAAGTGACCATTGACGGGGATGCGGGAACTGCGGCACTGGCAGATTTTTCCACCGCGCCCAGCACATCACCCTTGGTGATGCGACCGTCGCGGCCGGAGCCGGTGATTTTGGTCGGATCGACGCCCTGCTCTTCGACGATTTTCCGCGCCGAAGGCATCAGGCGCGCGTCCTGCCGTGCATCCGAAGCACTCGGGATTGGCGTTGGTGCCACTGCGGCAGGCGCAGGCTTTACGGCCGGTGCTGATGCGTTTGCGGAGGTCGCCTTGGCTTCAGTATCAATGGTGGCGATGACTTCGCCGGATTTGACGCTGCCACCGTCTTCTTTGATGACCTTGACCAGGACACCGTCTGCCGGCGACGGCAATTCCATCACAATCTTGTCGGTTTCGATGTCGATCAGGTTTTCGTCCCGAACAACGGCCTCTCCGACCTTCTTGTGCCACGCAAGCAGCGTCGCTTCAGCGACAGATTCCGACAACTGCGGTACTTTGACTTCAACCAGCATGAATTGCTCCGTTTGGTTTTTCGCAGGGTCCGGCTTGGCCTCGCCCCACGTACTGCAAAAACTCAGCGCGTAACGCGCCGGAAGCTACGATGCCCGGAAACTGTTACAGAAATCCGGGCCTGCTCCTGCCTGATGCTCCTACTTGATCTTGCCAAATGCTGTTTCAATGACCTTTTTCTGGCGCTCATTATGCCGTGCGTACGATCCACCGGCAGGCGCAGCCGCCGAAGGACGGCTGGACACGTAAAGCTTCTGGTCAGGCCGCATGTTCTCGACAAAATAATGGCGCGTCTGATACCAGGCACCCTGGTTCAGCGGCTCTTCCTGGCACCACATGACTTCCTTGGCGTTCGGATAGCGCTTCATCTCGGAAGAAAACTGCTTGTGCGGGAAAGGATACAACTGTTCGACGCGGATGATGGCGATGTTGTCCAGACGCCGTTCTCGGCGTGCAATCAGCAAATCATAGTAAACCTTGCCAGAGCAGGCGACGATGCGCGTCACGTCCTTCGCGTCGAGATCATCGATTTCACCGATCACGGTCTTGAACTCGCCCTTGGCTAGGTCCTTCAGCGGCGACACGGCCTCCGGCTTGCGCAGCAGCGATTTCGGCGTCATGACAACCAGTGGCTTGCGGAAATTGCGCACCATCTGGCGGCGCAGCAAATGGTAAATTTGTGCCGGCGTAGAAGGATAGCAAACCTGAATGTTGTGTTCTGCACAGGCCTGCAGGTAGCGCTCCAGGCGGGCGGAGCTGTGCTCGGGGCCCTGGCCCTCATAACCATGAGGCAGCAGCATCACCAGGCCGCATACCCTGCCCCACTTGGCTTCACCGGAGGTGATGAACTGGTCAATGACGACCTGCGCACCGTTCGCGAAGTCACCGAACTGCGCTTCCCAGATGGTCAATTCATTGGGCTCGGCACAGGCGTATCCGTACTCGAAGCCCAGTACCGCCTCTTCGGACAACACCGAGTCGATGACCACGAAATTGCTCTGTTTTTCGCCGAGATTCTGCAGCGGGATATACGTGCCTGCATCCCATTTCTCACGGTTCTGGTCATGAAATACGGCATGGCGGTGGGCAAACGTGCCACGCCCTGAATCCTGACCGGAGAGCCGGACGCCGTAACCGCCAGCCAGCAGCGTGGCGTAGGCCAGGTTCTCGGCCATGCCCCAATCGAGCATCTTCTTGCCCTGGGTCATTTCGCGACGGGCCTGGTTGACTCGCTCCACAACGGGATGCAACTTGAAACCGGCAGGTATGGTGGTCAGACGTTCGCCGAGGCGCTGCAGGTCGGCCAGGGGCACCGAGGTATCTGCTTGATCCGTCCATTTTGCGTTCGTGAACTGCGACCAGTCGATGGCATGCTCGCGCTGGTAGCTGGAGAGCACCGGACTGGAAGTGGAGCGTCCCTCATCGAGCGCCTGGCGGTATTCCTTAATGAAGCGATCCGGATCCTCGGGTTTGATCACGCCTTGCGCGATCAGCTTGTCACCGTACAGCTTGCGCGTGCCGGGATGCTGGGAAATTTTCTTGTACATCAGAGGCTGGGTGACAAAAGGCTCGTCCTGCTCGTTGTGCCCGAGACGACGGAAGCACACCAGGTCGATGATGATGTCCTTCTTGAATTCCTTGCGAAAATCCATAGCAAGCTGGCATACGAAAAGCGATGCTTCCGGGTCGTCCGCATTGACGTGCAGAATCGGCGCTTCAACCATCTTCGAGACATCGGTGCAATACAGCGTGGAACGGGTGTCGCGCGGATCAGACGTGGTGAATCCGATCTGGTTGTTCACCACAATGTGCACAGTGCCGCCGGTTGAGTAGCCGCGCGTCTGCGAGAGGTTCAGAGTCTCCATGACCACCCCCTGGCCTGCGTATGAGGCGTCGCCATGCATCAGCAGCGGCATGACCTTGTCGCCGGTCTTGTCGCCGCGACGCTGCTGCCGTGCGCGCACCAGCCCCTCAACCACCGGGTTGACGATTTCCAGGTGGGATGGATTGAAGGCGAGCGAAAGATGGATCGGACCACCCGGCGTGGATACGTCGGACGAAAAGCCGTTGTGATACTTCACATCGCCGGTCGAGGCCAGAACATCACCGACATGCTTTCCCTCAAATTCGGAGAACAACTCCTTGGG
>CAMCYY010000244.1 GCA_945885335.1 Bordetella parapertussis | reverse complement strand
ATCGCACGCCCATGAATGCTGAACTCAATCATGTCCTGCTCGATCTCTGGCGCGACCTGCAGCAGCCGGACATTCTCTGGCAGGCAGGAGCGTTGCTGCTGTGCCTGACCCTCGCCTGGCAAGTGAATCACCTGATCCGGCTGCCGCATGTGCAGCAGAGCGGCGCCTGGAAACTGGGCGTGGACGGCCTCAAGCGCATCCTGGTCCCGGTGCTGGCGCTGCTGCTGGTGCTGATTGCCCGGCCGATCCTGGCGCACTGGCACCACGTCAACCTGCTGCACGTGGCGGTGCCGCTGCTGGGTTCGATGGCGCTGGTCCGCGTGCTGTTTTACGCGTTGCGCCAGGTGCTGACACCGGGCAGCGTGCTGGCCGGCTTCGAGCGCTTCATCGCCGCGCTGGTGTGGGGCTTGGTCGCGCTGCACATCATCGGCGTGCTGCCCGCGGTGATGGCGTTCCTCGATGAGGCCGGCTTTTCCGTCGGCAAGCAGAAGGTGTCTGTGCTGCTGGTGCTGCAGGGGGCATTCTGGGTGATGCTGACGCTGCTGGCCGCCTTGTGGGCCGCCAGTGCTGTCGAGACGCGGTTGATGCGCGCCGACACGCTGCATTCCAGCCTTAAAGTGGTGTTTGCCCGGCTGTCACGTGCCCTGTTGGTGCTGCTGGCGGTGCTGATCGTGCTGCCTGTGGTCGGCATAGACCTCACGGTGCTATCGGTATTCGGCGGGGCGCTCGGCGTGGGGCTGGGCTTCGGGTTGCAGAAGATTGCCAGCAACTACGTGAGCGGCTTCATCATCCTTCTTGACCGGTCCACCCGTATCGGCGACTACGTTACGGTGGACAACTTCTATGGCCGGGTGAAGGACATCACCACGCGCTATGTGGTGCTGCGTGGCGGCGACGGCCGCGAGGCGATCGTGCCCAACGAACAACTGATCACCGCGGTCGTGATCAGCAATACGCACTCTGATCGCAGGCTGAAGCTCACCATCCAGATCCGCGTGGGTTATGACGTTGACGTGGAGCGAGCGCTGGTGATTTTGTGCGATGTGGCGAAGGCCCATGAGCGCGTACTGACTGAACCGGATCCAACGGCACTGCTGCTGGATTTTGCCGACAGCGGCATTAATCTGGAGCTGGGTTTCTGGATTGATGACCCGGAATCTGGCAAGAACAACGTCCGCTCCGAAATCAGCCGCGAATTGCTGCTGGCTTTCCGTCGGGAGAAAATCGAAATACCCTTTCCGCGCAGGGACATAAGAATCATTCCTCCATCCGGGGAAATGTCGCCCTGAGCCCCGATATTTTCCCGATTACGGGGTGAGCTATTCACGTAAAATCGCTGGCACTTAAACCTTGGAGGGAGGTTGGCCCGATGCTGTTTTCAGGCATTCTCGATTTGTCCGTGTGGGAACTGGTTGTGGTCGCGCTGGTGATGACGCATATCACGATCATTGCGGTGACGGTGTTCCTGCATCGCTACCAGGCGCATCGCGCGCTGGAGCTGCATCCGATCCCGAGTCATTTCTTCCGGCTCTGGCTGTGGATGACCACGGGCATGATTACCAAGGAGTGGGCTGCGGTACACCGCAAGCATCACGCCAAATGCGAAACCCCCGAAGATCCGCACAGCCCGCAGCAAGTCGGCATCAACCGCGTGTTGTGGGGCGGCGTGTTTCTGTACGTGAAGGAAGCGTTGAACAGGGAAACGATAGAGCGTTACGGCCACGGCACTCCGGATGACTGGATGGAGCGCAATGTCTATACGCGCTATACGCTGTCCGGCCTCACCATCATGGGCCTGATCAATGTCGCGCTTTTCGGCATCGTGCCCGGCGTCATCATGCTTGCGGTGCAGATCGCGTGGATTCCGTTCTGGGCCGCCGGCGTCATTAACGGCATCGGCCATTTCTGGGGCTATCGCAACTTCGGCTGCGAGGATGCCAGCACGAACATCCTGCCCTGGGGCATCCTGATCGGTGGCGAGGAACTGCATAACAACCATCATTCCTTTGCCTCTTCGGCCAAGCTGTCGAACAAATGGTACGAGTTCGACATCGGCTGGATGTACATCCGCATCCTGGAGTCAGTGGGCTGGGCCACGGTCAAGAAGGTTGCACCGACGCTGCGCTTCAGCGAGGCCAAACTGGTGATCGACGGCGAAACGCTGCAGGCGGTGATCGCGCACCGTTACGATGTGCTGGCGAAGTACGCCAAGTCGCTCAAGGCGACTTACAGCCAGGAACTCGACAAGCTTCGGCATGCGCCGCATGACGCCAGGGAATTGAAAGGCTTGCGCCGCTGGCTCGACAAGGACGAGGCCAAGTTGGCCGAGGTGCACCGCGTGCAGCTTGAAGCCGGCCTTGCCAAGAACAAGGCACTTCAGACTGCCTACGCCATGCGCCGTGAACTGGCCGAAGTCTGGGGGCGTTCCGCGGCCTCCAAGGACCAGCTCGTGAAGAAGCTGCAGGATTGGTGCCGTCGCGCCGAGGCCAGCGGCATTGCGCCTCTGGTCGAGTTCTCGCAACGGCTGCGCTGCTACGCCTGAGCCGACTCGTCCGCGCCAAACAAAAAGCCCGCCATTTGGCGGGCTTTTTTATCGCGAATTGAAGTGCGCGTCAGCGTCACTTCCGATTCGCGAAAATAATGCGGCGGCGTCAGCCGACCGCGATTATTTAAGTTTCGTTTCCTTGTACGCCACGTGCTTGCGCGCCACCGGATCGAATTTCATGATTTCGATCTTGTCGGGCTTGGTGCGCTTGTTCTTCGACGTGGTGTAGAAGTGGCCGGTGCCGGCCGTCGACTCAAGCTTGATCTTGTCTCTTTTGGATGCCATGGCTGTTCCTTGGTCCGATTAGATGTCGCCGCGCTTGCGCATGTCGGCGAGCACGGCATCGATGCCCTTCTTGTCGATGGTGCGCAGGCCTGCATTGGAGAGGCGCAGGCTGATCCAGCGGTTCTCAGACTCGACCCACAAGCGGCGATACTGCAGGTTCGGCAGGAACCGGCGCTTGGTCTTGTTGTTTGCGTGGGAAACGTTGTTACCCACCATCGGCTTTTTGCCGGTGACTTGGCAGACGCGAGCCATAGTGTTGCCCCTAGACGGAAAACCGCAGATTATAGCGGCACGGGATGACTAGTTCAAGCTAAACCGACGATTGCCGCCATAGCGGTGTTTTTTGCAAAAACGTCTTGTTTCAGTGAGTTAGTTTGTCAATTAGGTCCTGCGTGGGCGGATTAAAGCAGTCCGCGCTCGGCAAAACTCATGGTTCGGTCTGCCGCAACCACGAAATGGTCAAGCACCTTTACATCCACCAGCGCCAGTGCGGAGCGCAGCGAACGGGTCAGCATTTCATCGGCCTGGCTGGGCTCGGCCACGCCCGACGGATGGTTGTGGGCGAGGATCACCGCGGCGGCATTGTGCCGCAGCGCGCACTTCACCACTTCGCGGGGATAAACACTGGTCTGGGTCAGCGTGCCGCGGAACAGTTCCTCGCAGGAGATGACGCGGTGCTGCGCGTCGAGCAGGACGGCGACGAACACTTCATGGTCGCGTCCGGCAAGGGTCAGTCGCAGATAGTCGCCCACCGCGCGCGGTGAAGACAGTGCATTGCGCACGGCCAGTTGCTCGCCAAGGGCACGGCGTGCCAGTTCAAGCGCGGCCAGCAGTT
>CAMCYY010000243.1 GCA_945885335.1 Bordetella parapertussis | reverse complement strand
CAATCTGGGCTATTCGGCCGAACGCTATCTGGATGCACTTCCCGGCGCGGCCGTGGCAGAAATCCATCTCGCCGGCCACACGCATGACCCGAACCTGGGCGACGCGCTGCTGGTGGACTCGCACGACATGCCGGTGGCCCCCGAAGTGTGGGCGCTGTACACGCGGCTCGTGTCGCGCATCGGCCCGCGCCCAACGCTGATCGAGCGCGACGGCAACTTGCCGGCGTTTGAGGAACTACTCACCGAGCGCGACACCGCGCATGCCGTGATGCACGCCTGCCTGATGGCCGAAGCCGCAAAAGTGGCGGAGACGACATGAACGCAATGGCGCAGTTTCAGGATGATTTCGCGCTGGCACTGCTTGCGCCCGATACCCCCGCTTCGCCAGCGATTGCTGCCCTTGCTTCGCAGCCAGGCTTCGCGGTCTATCGCAACACCGTCATGAAAGGCTGCATTGACGCGCTGCAGGCCAATTACGTTTGCGTGGCACGTCTGGTGGGCGAGGAATGGTTTCGCGCCGCAGCCGCCGTGTTCGCGCGCAGCCATCCCCCCGCGCAACCGACACTGCTGTATTACGGCACAGGCTTTGCTGATTTTCTGGCTGGGTTCGATCCAGCCGCCGATCTGCCCTATCTGCCCGGCGTAGCACGCCTCGATCACCTGTGGACCGAAGCCCACGCCGCAGCCGATGAAGCACCACTCACCGCTGCCGACCTCTCTGGCCTCTCCCCCGAAGCGCTCGGCGCAATGCAACTTCGACCGCATGCCGCAGCACGCTGGGCCTGGTTCGATGAACAGCCGATCTACACCGTCTGGAGCCGCAACCGGGCGGGCCTGGAAGTCGGCGAAATCGAGTGGGCAGGTGAAGGTGCCCTGATCACCCGTCCCTTTGATGTCGTGCACTGGACGCCGCTGAATAGAGCCGGCTGCGCCTTCCTCGATGCCTGCGCTGGCGGTGCGTCGCTGGGCGAAGCGGCCAATGCCGCACTCAACGTGGAACCCGACACCAACATTGCACAACTGCTGGAAAACATGATCACCGCAGGGGCGCTGGCACGGCCATCCCCCGCGCGTGCCGAGACCGACTCAGCCGAATCACACCCTCAGCCCGCTCACACCTGAGCCCCTCTCCCGCTTGCGGGGGAGGGCCAGGGAGGGGGCGGCTTTTCACGGATCGCCTACCAGGACCTAACCAATGACCACTCTTCTCATCCACTGGAACACCCTCACCGACAAGCTTGATGCGCTCATCAACCACAGTTTCCTCGCCCTGTGCTGCCGCATCTCGCTAGCCGCCATCTTCTTTCTGTCCGCGCGCACCAAGGTCGATGGCTTCCTCACCGTCAACGACACCGCCTACACATTGTTCGCCGAGGAATACAAGGTGCCGCTGATCCCGCCGGAAATCGCCGCGCATCTGGCCACCTATGCCGAACACCTTTTTCCCATCCTGCTGGTGCTGGGTCTGGCCACACGGCTGTCGGCCTGTTGGGCATGACCGCGGTAATCCAGATCTTCGTCTACCCCGATGCCTGGCCCACGCATCTGAGCTGGGCGGCGCTGATGCTCTACCTGATCGGGCGCGGTGCGGGGGCGGTGTCTTTGGACAAACTGCTCGGGGCAAAGTGAACTGGTGGTTCGTCAGACTTCGCCAATATTGGTTGGCCGTGATGCATTCTCACGCGCGTGGTTAAACAGCCACTCCGTAATAACCCCATTGGGGCCCTCACCCTGCAACCGCGCTGACAAGAAGATAAGTGGCGCATATCAGGAGCACGGTAAAGGTCAAGGCCATGCCAAAGATCCTGAAACGGAAATTCTCGGGATCGCGGCTCACTCCGATTGCGTGAGACAGGCGTGCCACGAGAAGCGCACTTCCAAGGGCGTGAACAAGCAAAGGCGCTGCGTGAGACGACTCGACCAGGAAAATCAGCAGCAGAGCAAGAGGAACATACTCGGCAAAGTTCGCGTGGACCCGCATTGCCCTGAGCATGACAGGGTTTTCTGCGTGACCAAGTCCGATCCCCAGTCTGTGTCGGACGCGGATGGCTCTGATGCTGAGATACACGAACAGGAAGGCAAGCATAGATGCATAAACGGGAAGAATCGTCATGAGGCCGCACCCGTGTAAAGTTCACGTCTCAGATGGGTTTGATGTGCAACTTGCAATCTACAATCTTCAGATTAGGCGTCATCGCATGAAAAGCGAGTCGCCTCCGCCCCTTCTCGTTCAATCAACCCCGTACTTCTTCAGCGCCTTCCTGTCGAACTTCAACCCGAAGCCCGGCTTCATCGGCGGCGAGATCATGCCGTCCTTCATTACCGGCACTTCCTCGTAAAGACCGACTGACCAGGGCATATATTCGACGGTGAGGCCGTTGGGCAGTGCGGCGACGAGGTGCACCTGGATTTCCGGCGCGAGGTGGCTCACCACCGGCAGGTTGAAGGCCTGGGCCATGTGTGCGATTTTCAGCCAGCCGGTGACCCCACCGGAGCGCAGCACGTCAATCATGACGATATCCACCGAACGCGCTTCGATCATGTGGCGGAAAGGCACGTCGCCATACACGTACTCGCCACCGGCAATCGGGGTCTGCAGTTCAGCATTCACTCGCCCAAGCCCCGCGTAGTCGTCGTGCGCCACCACGTCCTCGAGCCAATAGAGGTTGGCAAACGCGATACGGCGGCCGATGTCCAGCGCGCGGTGCACGCTCCAGAGCTGGTTGATGTCGCACATCAGGTCAATGTCCTCGCCCGCCGCGGCGCGCACGCGTGCAATGCGGTCCACCTCTTCACCCGGCGTCCAGCTCTGCCCAGCCGGTGCGCCGAGCTGGGTTTTCATTTGTTTCCAGCCCTGCTTTTTCAGCAACGTTGCGGTTTTTGCGTTGTGCTCAACCGGAAAGTGGCGCATCAGCGCGCCGCTGGCATATACCGGCACGCGTTCACGGTGACCACCGGCCAGCTTCCACACCGGCTGGCCAAAGACCTTGCCCCGGATGTCCCACAGCGCGATGTCGATGGCCGCCAGTGCCGTGGTAAAAATGCCACCCGGCCCGGCACCGACGGCGGCGCCACGCAGTTTGGCGAGAATGGCCTCGATGCGCAACGGATCCATGCCCACCGTGAGCGCGGTCAGCGTATCGACCGCCGATTTGAGCGCGCCGGCCAACACATCGCCACAGGAGCTGATGCCGATGCCCTCCACACCTTCATCGGTGCCCAGTTCCAGCGCGACAAAGTAGTGTGACTGCACCGGAACGCCCTTGGGTTGCGGGGCGATACTTCCACCGGGCAGGTGGATGAGGCGGCATTTGAAGCGGGTGATCTTCATGACGAATATTATCCTTTTGGATTTAAAGTCATTTACTAAAAGGCATAAAAACGATAATTATTATCACGCTTTCAAGGTGCACACTACTTTTCAAACGCTCGCCACTGTCATTCCGAGAAAATGCCGAGGCATCTGCTGTTTAGTCCAGAAAAGCAAAAGCAGAGTCCTCGCTTCGCCCGGAATGACACATAGGGGACTGGTATTACTTCCCTTTGAACTGCGGCTTGCGCTTCTCTGCAAATGCCTTGCGACCTTCCTTGTAATCCTCGCTGTCGAAGCAGGCGTCGATCAGGGCATCCACCGTCTTTGAAGCTTGCGCTTCCGAGTAGCGCTCGTAGGCATCCAGCGCGGC
>CAMCYY010000242.1 GCA_945885335.1 Bordetella parapertussis | reverse complement strand
TGCGCGCCAGCCTCAGCACGTAGCCGCCGGATGTCTCGTCGCGCTCGATCTCGACCAGCTTCCTCTTGGCGGCTTCTTCCAGCAGGTCGGAGAAGGCGCGGTAGCCGTAATACGATTCATTGAAGTTCGGGCGGCGACGCTTCAGGGCCTGCTTCACCATGGAGCCCCAGATCTTTTCATCCGCGCCGCGCTCGGCATGCAGCGCCTCGATGGTCTCCAGCACCAGGTCCATGGCCTCCTGCTTCTTGTCCTCGCCGGAGGCGGCTTCTTTCGATTCGCCGGCGACCACGGGACGCGCATCCTTCCTCTTCTTGGCGGCGCGGCGCTTGGCCTCTTCCTCGCGCGCGAGGTCATCGTAATAGATGAATTCGTCGCAATTGGCGATCAGCAGGTCGGAGGTGGAGTTCTTCACACCCACGCCGATCACGGTCTTGTTGTTCTCGCGCAGCTTGGACACCAAAGGCGAGAAGTCCGAATCGCCGCTGATGATGACAAAGGTATCGACGTGCGACTTCGTGTAGCAAAGGTCGAGCGCATCAACGACCATGCGGATGTCGGCGGAGTTCTTGCCCGACTGGCGCACATGCGGGATTTCGATCAGCTCGAAGGAAGCGCCGTGCATGTCGGCCTTGAATTCCTTGTAGCGATCCCAGTCGCAATAGGCCTTCTTGACGACAATGCTGCCCTTCAGCAGCAGTCGCTCGAGCACCTTGTTGATGTCGAATTTGGCGTATTTGGCGTCACGCACGCCGAGGGCGACGTTCTCGAAGTCGCAAAACAGCGCCATGCTGCGGGTTTCGGGTTGGGCGGCCATGGTGGTTTCCTGATGTTTCGGGGTGTTTCAGCGCATTTGCGCCTGTGTGAACCATGCTACCAGAAGGGCCCGTGCAGGGCGGTCGCCGGGGGATCAGTACAGTTGATGCGGTTTTACAGGCCGGGCGTACTCAATCAAAACCTCTGAATAAAACCCCTGCCACTGGGTGCCTGCCATCAGGTGCCGCCTGTCACGCCTGCCGCTGCGCCAGCAGCCGGTCCAGCGCATTCGCGAAATTCTGGCGGTCGGCCATGCTGAAGGGCCGCGGGCCGCCGGTATTGACGCCGCCTGCACGCATCTCCTCCATGAAGCTGCGCATCGACAGGCGCTCGCGGATATTGTCGGCGGTGTAACGCTCGCCGTGCGGCGTGATCACCAGCCCGTCCTTCTCAAGCACGCTGGCGGCGAGCGGAATGTCAGCCGTCACCACCACATCACCCGCCTCGACGCGCGCCACGATTTCGTTGTCGGCCACATCGAAGCCATCGGGCACCTGCAGCGCGTGTATCCACGGCGAGGGCGGCGTGCGCAGCATCTGGTTGGCCACCAGTGTGGTGCGCAGGCTCAGGCGATCGGCAACACGAAACAGGATTTCCTTGATGGCGCTGGGGCAGGCGTCGGCATCGACCCAGATGTTCATTGAATATCGGCTGGGCAGGAATCAGGCATGCTTTGCGCAAACCCCGAAATCCCCCCGCTCGGCTTCGCCGCGTCGGCCCCCTTTGACAAGGGGGTAAACCCAATAGATCCAGCGAAAGGTTCCCCCCTTGTCAAAGGGGGGACAGGGGGGATTTTGCCGTGCAAATCGGCTAGCCCAGCAACGCCTCAATGTCCGCAGCCATGTCCTCAGGCCGGGTCTTGGGTGCGTAGCGCCGGATCAGGTTGCCGTCGCGGCCGACCAGAAACTTCGCGAAATTCCATTCGATGTCCTCCGACCCCGCAGCGCCGGCCGATTCTTTTTTCAGCCACTGGTACAGCGGATGTGCGCCGGCGCCATTGACCTCGAGCTTTTCGAACAGCGGGAAGGACACGCCGTAATTCTTTTCGCAGAACGCGGCGATTTCTTCGGCCGAGCCCGGCTCCTGCGCGCCAAACTGGTTGCACGGAAAGCCAAGCACAGCGAGGCCCTTGTCGGCGAACTTGCGATGCAGCGCCTCGAGGCCGGCGTATTGCGGCGTGAGCCCGCAGCGGCTGGCGGTATTCACCACCAGCGCCACCTTGCCCTTGTAGGTGGAGAGCGCGGCCTTCTCGCCGGTGAGCGTGTTCGCGGAAAAATCGTGAAACGTGGTCATGCGGTGTTTCCTTTAAGCATGCTGCCGGGCAATCAGAACTTGCCCCGATTCAGCGTGTGGTGTTCCTTCACTTCGAGTTCGGTCATGGCGTCGATGATGGCGCGGTAGATTCTTTCCATGGCGGCAGGGCTTGCGCCGGAATCACGCGCCTGCGCGGTGACAAAGCCGATGACCTGTTCCACACGCGCTGGCACCACGACGGCATCAGCGCTCTTCTTGAAACGCGCCGCCTGCCGCACATAATGCTCGCGCTCGGCCAGCAGCGGCACGATCAGCTTGTCGAGGCGATCGATATTGATGCGGACTTCATCCAGTGACTCGCAGGGTTTCAGGGTGTTTGCAGATTGCATGGCGAGGACTCGGAGAGGGTTCGGGAAAAATTCAGTGGAAGTTCAAAAGCGGGGAAACTGCAGGGTTTTATATCACGGTTGCTGCTTGGCACAGCCGCTCAGCGCGACACGTGGCGGACGGTGGTGACCGCCACAAATATTTCGCGCATGAACACCAGCAGGCTGCCGATCAGCGCCAGCATGGCGCCGATGAACAGCACGCCCAGCAGCTTCGACAGGCTGATCGCCAGGAAGGCATCGATGAAAGCCACCGCGATCAGGATGCAGATGCACAGCGCGCACAGCACCGCCAGCACAATGGAGGCGTAGATCAGCTTCACGCGCCGATCGATGATCTGCAACTCGGTCTCGACCGCAGCGCGCTCGGCCGCCCGCGCCTCAACCAGGATGTCGGGAAACAGTTTTTCCAGCACGCGCGCCCGGTCCACCGCTCGCCCGAGACGGTTCGTCAGCACCGCGAGCAGCGTGCCCACCGCCGTGAGCAGAAACACCGGCGCCACGGCGAGCTGGATGACATGGGTGATGTCATCCACTCGGCTCAGGGTCAGCAATTGTTCTGAAAGTGGCAGGGCCATGAAGGATTATGGGGCCTTATAGCGGCAGGCTGGCCTGTTTGCTCGATTGATCGCCTGAGCCGGGACCCGCGATGACGGAATCATCCGCCACCCATTCCAGCGTCGCACCCGCGGCGATCGTGCCGCCGGTCAGCACTTCGGCAAACGCCCCGCCGCGCCAGTCGGGAAGCATTTCATCGGCAAGACCGGGCAGCGCCTCATCCATGCGGCTGCAGGGTGTGGTCTCGCCGAGGATGCGCAGGCGGCAGGTGCCCGCCGCCGAATGAATGGCCAGCACCCGGCCCGTGGTGCGGGTGAGGCCCGGCGCGCCACCCTCACGCAGGCCGCTCACGACCAGGTTCGCGCGCCGCGTCGAGACCGGCAGGCTGGCGCCAAGCTGCTTCATCATCGCCTCCCAGACCTCGCGCTCGATCAGCGTCACCTGGCGCTTTCCACCTTGGTTGCGGTTGCCGGTGATGCCACAGCCGGTAACGAGCTCGGCGGATTCCATCGCCTCCATCACGCCGCGACGAACACGCTTGATCCAGATCTGTTCGAGGCGGACGGAGAATGTTGCCATGATTACAATTACTTCCTTATTACTATTGTATCAATGGCTTAATTCAAAAATTGATCATAATTTTGACTGGCATATTTGCCAGCCACCGCGTGACGAACGGGCGGCTCTGCCGCCGTTCCATCACGCGGAGTTTGACCCGGCGCTTCGCGTCCGGGTCAAACG
>CAMCYY010000241.1 GCA_945885335.1 Bordetella parapertussis | reverse complement strand
TTCATTTTTCTGCAGGTGCTTCACGTAAATGTCCACGCCAGAACACGCCGAAATCATTGCCGCCACCACCGCTTGGCTCGAAGCCGCTGTCATCGGACTTAATCTCTGTCCGTTTGCAAAGGCGGTGCACGACGCGCGGCGCATTCGCTATTGCGTCAGTGACGCCGAAACACCCGGGGCGCTGCTCGAGGCGCTGATTGCCGAACTGCATCTGCTGGCTGCCGCCGACCCCGCACAGATCGAAACCACTCTGCTGATTCATCCACGGGTGCTGGGCGATTTTCTCGACTACAACGATTTTCTTGCCGTGGCCGATGCCGCCATCAAAAGCTGCCGCCTGACCGGCGAAATCCAGATTGCCAGCTTCCATCCGCACTACCAGTTTGCCGACGCCGCGCCGGAGGACATCGAGAACTGCACGAACCGCTCACCGTATCCGCTGCTGCACCTGCTGCGCGAAGCGGGCATAGAGCGGGCCATCGCCAGCCATCCCGATCCGGCGCGCATCTATGAACGCAACATGGATACGCTGCGCCGGCTGGGGGCGGAGGGATGGGCGCGTGTGATGAAGAAACCCAGCCCTTAGCCCTTGGTTTTCGGGGCCGTCTTCTGGCTTTTCAGTCCCTCGGCGAGCAGCTCGGCCACGATTTCATTCAGCCCCAGCTTGCGCTGCGCGGCCAGGGTCTGCACCTGACTGACCAGTTCGCTGTTCAGTTTGACGGCGAAGGGGATCAGGCCCATGGACTGATCGAGCTTGCGCTGCTCGCGCCGTTCCATGGGGGCTGACGCGTCCTGGCCGAAGCGTCCCGGTGTCTTCGCCTGGGTCATTTTCCCCGTTATGGCAATGCCCTTGAGTTTTGCGAGGTCGGTTCTTTTCACGGCGATGCATCCTTGTTTGATAAAAAACCCATGAAACGAGTTCTGATGCCTGCATTCTACGCGGAGGCTGTTCTACGCGGATGCTGCGAGATGACGCGCCGCCCGACAGTCATTCCTCGTTCGCGATGGCTGTGCGGATGAAGGCCTTGCGCTCGTTGCGGTCTTCGATTTCGTTGGTGATGAGTAGGCAAGGTTCGCACCGGCCGCGCGTTTCGCCACCATGCGTGCCAGCGGCTGTTCGGGCTTTTTTGCAGGGCTTTGATATGCTGCGCAGACAAATCAAAACCATACCCGGGAGAAGAGAAATGAATGCGGTCGACGGACTGGCTTTTCAAAAGGAGGGCGGTGTTGCCACCGTCACGCTCAATCGCCCCGACAAGCTGAACGCCATCACGTTCAAGATGGTAGAGGGGCTCACGGCCTTCGTCGATGAATGCGGCATGGACGACGATGTGCGCGTCATTGTCATCACCGGCGCCGGGCGCGCCTTTTCCTCGGGGGATGACATCGTCGGCGGCATGGGCCTGCCGACGCGCACGTTTCCTGCGGATGTGGGCATTACCACCGAGCTGGGGCCGCATCACGCACTGGTGAAAAAGCTGCTCTCGGTACCCAAGCCGGTGATCGCTGCCATCAACGGCCGCTGCCACGGTGCGGGCTGGGTGACGGCGCTGGCCTGCGATTTCCGCCTCATGCGCTCGGATGCGCTGATCGGCGACATCCGCGCCTCGAAGGCCATTTTCTCGGCGCAGGGCGTGCCGCTCATGCTGCCGCGCCTCATCGGCGCCTCGCGGGCCATGGACATCCTGATCAATGCGCGCGTGCTGGATGCTGCCGAGGCCGAGCGGGTTGGCATCGCGGTGCGGGTGTGGACGCCGGAGACCTTTGATATCGAACTGAAAGCCTTTGTCGGCGCGCTGGCCGAGGGCCCGACCCGCAGCTATGCAGCATGGAAGCTGGCGGTGAACCGCGCGCTGCTGCTTGAACTGGACGGCTACACCGACTGGGAGCGTCGCGTAACCGGCCACGTGAAAAAGACTGCCGATTCCGCCGAGGGGCGGCTGGCTTTCAAGGAAAAGAGGAAGCCGAAGTTCACCGGGATGTAGGTTTTTATTAATATCAAATTCATGAATTATGCTAATAAAATAGGGTGTATTAATTAAAATTATGATCAATAGAAAATAACGGTTTTGCGGAGTGTTGTTGTTCTCTCTGACCGTGGGCGTGCAGGCGTAATGCTAGGCCACGGGCCTGCGTGAGGCTCCAATGGAAGGCGCTGCAGGGCCTAGTCGGGTGCGCGGTGCGCGGCGAGCTCGGCAATCATCTCGGTGCCGCTCTCATCCGGTGCGCGTCCGATCCAGACCAGGCGCACCACCTGTTTCACCCGGGGCGAATACCACAGGCGGTAGCGCACTTCGGCGCGGACGGCTTCGCCTTCAACGTAACGCAGCGTGCCGTCGAGGCGTGCCGCCTCGAATTCACCTGCGGGGACGCGGACGCGCTCCCAGCCTGCGACGGCCATTTCGTAGCGCCGCACGCGGCCGGCCTGGCGCGCCGCATCGCCGCCCTGCCACGGAAATTCCCATTGCAGCTTGCTGCCGGTCTGCAACTGCGCGGGCAGGTAGGCCGCGTGCATGAAGAATCCGGGGAAGCGGGTGTTGGCATGTGAGGGGTGCTTTGCTTGGACAATGCCGAGGAACCAGGTGGTGGCTTGTGCGCCAGTCGGCACCCAGGTCATGTTTGCGCCAACCTGCCCCTGTGCCTGCGGCATGGTCTGGTAAAGCAACTGACCGGCCTTGCCCCATTGCGGCCCGAAGGAAATGTCGTAGGCCCAGGTGGCATTGGCCGGCACCGGCAGTACATGCGGTGCGGCTGGAATCAGGTTTGCGGCAAGGGCGAGATAGGCACGCGCCGGATCAATTTTTGCCGGCAGGCGCGTCGGTGCATCAGCGGAGGGCGTTCCCTGCAGCGTCTCACGCACGCGTCCGGCGACCTCCCGGGTAACGAGGTGCAATCGCGCAAGCGCGGCAGCAAGCGCGTTCTGCCCCTCTCCCTGTTGCGTTGCCGGGGCAGCCTTGGCGGGAGCAACGGACTTTTCGGCGACCGCCGGGGAGGGCTGCGCAGACAGCAGCACGCGTATCAAAAGCGCGACACCGATGATAAAGGCAACAATCAGCAGGGCGATGAAGCCCAGCGCGTAAGGATCACGGTGCCACGGTACGGCACTGCGATTCTCCGGCGGGCGCGAGGGTGTGATGGGATCCATGGCGGCATGTTACTGCCGTTCGCCTCTGCTGCAAGGTTCTAGAAGCGGCCGCCGCCGAACAGGCCGATGAGGCCGATGATGATGAGGTAGAGCGCCACGATGTAATTCAGCAGGCGCGGAACGATCAGTATCAGTATCCCGGCAATTAGCGAAACGAGCGGGGCCAGGGCGAGCGTGAATTGCATGGCGTCATCCTTTGCTGTGCCGGCGTTGCATTGCGCCGGCCGGGGTTGCATGCGCGGGCACGGTTGCACCACGCGTGTCGGGGAATTATCCGCCGGAATGCAGGGTGCAGTCTGTGCGGCTTCGCACGCAGCGTCGAAGTCAGCCACAAGTGGCTGCAGTCAGGGCCACGTCATGTTCTCAAAGCGCGCGTTGCCGCTGCGCTGTTGCTCAGCTGCCCTGTCCCAGTGTCCGGTTGGTTTCGCGTAGGCGCAGGCTGAGCGCGCGTCCGAGATTGGCGAGCAGCGCCATGCCGATGCGCGGATGCGCGGCCGCCAGTCTCTCGAAGCTGTGCTGATCGAGCATGTAACACACCAGCGCTTCATCGGCAGTCACGGTTGCCGAGCGGGGCTCCCGGTCAAGCAATGCCATTTCTCCGAACACCGTTCCC
>CAMCYY010000240.1 GCA_945885335.1 Bordetella parapertussis | reverse complement strand
TGCGCCCCGCAAGTAATGCGGCCAGCGTTCCGCCAACCATGGCCATCAGCGAGTTCATCGCCACCAGGCCACTGACCTTTTCCAGGGTCTGCGCAGACATCACGTTGAAGCCGAACCACCCCACTGCCAGCACCCAGGCACCCAGCGCCAGAAAAGGAATGCTCGACGGAGGATGAGCCGCCATGGGCTTGCCATCCTTGGCGTAGCGGCCGGCGCGCGGACCAAGCAGCAGTACTGCGGCGAGCCCGATCCAGCCGCCGACCGCATGCACCACGACTGATCCGGCGAAATCATGAAACTCCTCCCCGAAGGCCGACTTGATCCAGGACTGCACGCCATATCGCTGGTTCCAGGCGATACCCTCGAAGAACGGATAGACCAGCGCCACGACAAGAAATGAAGCCAGCAGTTGCGGCCAGAAACGGGCACGTTCGGCAATGCCCCCGGAAATGATCGCCGGCACCGCCGCCGCAAAGGTGAGCAGGAAGAAGAATTTCACCAGCTCGTAGCCATTGCGCTGCGCCAGCGTTTCGGCATCGACCAGAAAACCCCCGCCATAGGCAATCGCATAACCGATGAAAAAGTACGCCAGAGTCGACACGGCAAAATCGGTCAGTATTTTTACCAGCGCATTGACTTGGTTCTTCGAGCGCACGGTCCCCAACTCAAGGAACGCAAAGCCCGAGTGCATGGCCAGTACCAGAATGGCGCCCAGCAGCAGAAACAGGGTGTCCGCACCCGTCTTAAGGTTTTCCATCAATCCTCCGGTAGTCATTTTTGGCAGGCATGATGAGATCGTGCCGGGCAGCATTATGCAACGTAGTATGCGGGCTTGCGCACGAGGCCTTGAAATTCACGCCAGCCCCCTCGTCTGCAGGCAATGCCGTACACTGAATCGAAATGATTCCGTGGCTACGACATGACTCGCCGTTTCCAGCGGTGGAGGCTGCGCTGGAGGAGCCAAGCGGCCTGCTGGCGGCCGGCGGCGACCTGTCAACTTCGCGCCTACTTGCCGCATACCGGCGCGGCATCTTCCCCTGGTACTCGGAAGGCGAGCCCATCCTGTGGTGGAGCCCGGACCCACGCATGGTGCTGTTCCCGTCCGAGTTCAAGGTCTACCGGTCGCTGGCCAAGACCCTCAGGAACAGCCGCTACACCATACGTTTCGACAGCGCCTTCGAGCAGGTGATGGATGCCTGTGCCGCGCCGCGATCCACCCAGGCCGGCACGTGGATATCCGCGGAAATGCGTGCCGCCTACTGCCGCCTCCATCAGATGGGCCACGCACATTCGGTCGAAACCTGGATCGATGGATCGCTGGCTGGCGGTCTTTACGGCGTTGCGCTGGGCCGCGCATTCTTTGGCGAATCGATGTTCTTCCGGAAGCGCGATGCCTCCAAGATCGCCCTGGCCGCGCTGGTTGCACACCTGGAACACGAGAATTTTGCCGTCATCGACTGCCAGATGCACACCGGCCATCTGGAGTCCCTCGGCGCACGTCCCATCCCGCGGCAGTGGTTCTCCAAACTGCTCGCGGAATTGGTAGACTACCCGCGTGATCCCGGCTCGTGGGCCGCCGCTTCATATAGCCACGCGCCAACTTTATCAGCGATGCGCCCATGTCCAAGCTGAATGATCTGCCGCACGCCGTCCTGCAGTTCTACGTCACTGCGCCCTACCCCTGCAGCTATCTTTCAGGGCACCTGGCACGTTCACAAGTCGCTACGCCCAGCCACCTGATCGGCAGCGAACTCTACGGCGATCTGGTGCGCGCCGGCTTCCGCCGCTCCGGCATCTTCACTTACCGCCCCTATTGCGACCATTGCCAGGCCTGTGTCCCGGTGCGCGTTCCCGTTGATGAGTTCATCCCAACGCGCAGCCAGCGCCGGGCACAGCGCCAGCACGGAGATCTGGCGCCAGACCTGAGCAGCCTGCGCTTCCGGGTTGAACACTACGCGCTCTATCTTCGCTATCAGGCCAGCCGCCATGCCGGAGGTGGCATGGATCAGGACAGCCGCGACCAGTATTCACATTTCCTGCTGCAAAGCCGGGTCAATACACGGCTCGCCGAATTTCGCGATGACAGCGGCCGCCTGCTCATGGTCTCCATCCTCGATCAGTTGAACGACGGCCTTTCCTCCGTCTACACCTTCTTCGAGCCGGATATGCGCAATAGCAGTTTCGGCACCTACAACATCCTCTGGCAGATCGAGCAATGCCGCGCACTTGGACTGCCCTATCTTTACCTAGGCTATTGGATACGCAACAGCCGCAAGATGGCCTACAAGGCAGGCTTCCGTCCCATTGAGGGTTTCATAGAAGGCCAGTGGCGCAGAATCACCGACATCGAGATTCGCGGATAGGCCGGCTTCAATTGCTACAATGGCGGCATGCTTTATCGCGTTGCTCGCCCCCTGCTGTTCCGGCTGGATCCGGAGACGGCGCATTCCCTGGCCCTGAGATCCCTGGCCTTGCTGCAATCACTTGGCATGACGGCACTGCTGGCGGGCAGGATTGCGAGCAAGCCGGTCCGGGTCATGGGCCTCGATTTCCCCAACCCACTCGGCCTTGCTGCCGGACTCGACAAGCACGCCGAGTATATCGATGCACTGGCATCGCTCGGCTTTGGTTTTCTTGAAGTGGGCGGCGTGACTCCGCGACCACAACCCGGCAATGACCGACCGCGGGTATTCCGCCTGCCAGCCGCTGAAGCCATCATCAACCGTTTCGGCTTCAACAGCGTCGGCGCCGAACAGTTCGCAATCAATCTCCGGCGCGCACGCTTCAAGGGCATTGTGGGCGTCAACCTCGGCAAGAACAAGGACACGCCGCTGGCGAATGCCGCGTCAGACTATGCGTATTCGCTGGAAAAGATCTATGCGCTGGCCAACTTTGCCACCATCAACATTTCGTCACCTAACACTGCCAATCTGCGCGACCTGCAGTCAGCTGAAGAACTGGGGCCGCTGCTGGCCAAGTTGCATCAGGTGCGCGAAGGCCTTGCCCAGAAACACGGGCGTCGGGTTGCACTAGCTCTGAAGATCGCACCAGACATCGATGATGCAGGTATCGCCGCAGTAGCCCGCATCGCCGTTGAACAGAAGATGGACGCGATCATCGCGACCAACACCACGCTTTCGCGCACAGGCGTGCAGGGCTTGCCGCACGCCGAAGAACAGGGGGGGCTTTCCGGTGCCCCGTTGCGCGAAGCGTCGACCGAAGTCATCCGCAAGCTCGCGCGCAACCTCGACGGCGCACTGCCCATCATCGGCGTCGGCGGCATCATGTCGGCGGAACATGCCCGGGAGAAACTGGACGCAGGCGCGAGCCTGCTCCAGATTTACTGCGGGATTGTCTATCGTGGTCCCGGTGTGGTGGCCGATATCATCAACGAACTCTGAATGAAGCCCGTTGACCAGGCGCAGCCGGCAAACATCGATGCCCTCCTGCCCCAGACCCAATGCACGCAATGCGGATACCCGGGCTGCCTTCCTTATGCAGAAGCCATCGCTGCCGGACACGCGAAAATAAACCAATGCCCGCCGGGAGGCGACACCGGAATCCGCAGGCTTTCAACGCTGCTTGGACAACCCTATATCCCATTGAATCCGGACAATGGAACCGAAAAGCCGCGTCGTGTCGCACTGATCGATGAGACAGCCTGCATAGGCTGCACGCTGTGCATCCAGGCCTGCCCGGTCGATGCCATCCTTGGCGCGATGAAACAGATGCACACCGTGATCACAGACGAATGCACCGGCTGTGAACTCTGTATTCCGCCA
>CAMCYY010000239.1 GCA_945885335.1 Bordetella parapertussis | reverse complement strand
ACCAGACTCAGGTGCCACGGCACATTCTGGAGGGCGGCCTTGATAAAAGCGTTTTCCTGGCTGAGATTGAATCTGTTTCAAAAAACTCCGCAAAACTGCGTTTTTTCTCACCACCAAAGCCACCCAACGCACCCCGCTGGATCGCAATTCCTTTTTAAGGAATCACTGAACAAGGGGGTATGCCCCTTTGTATATCCCCCACTTCATAGCAAACCGCAGCGCAGGTTCTCGAAATTCCGGACTTGATCAGCGTTTCCTTAAGGAATCACTTAAGGAATCACTGAACAAGGGGGCATGCCCCCTTGTATATCCCCCACTTCAGACGGAAACGCAGGGCAGGTATCCGAAATTCCGGACTTGATCAGCGTTTCCTTAAGGGCAGTAGTGTCCCAGCGTTTTCACGCGACTGAGTTTGACCATATCCGAAACAACAGCCATAAATCGACTACTTCCAAATCCCTCAACCAAATCAGAATCGCCAATTACGCCGATTCAGGGCGTCCTCCTCTGAAAAACGTTGCGACACTACTGAGGTAGCTCCCCTTGTCAAAGGGGCCCGACGCGACTGAGTCGCGCGGGGGTATTTTCTCCAGCCTCAAGCCGTGAACTGCCTCTCAAGCCCTTCCAGGAACTCCATGCCCATCATGTCGTTGATCTCGTCGAATGACATCAGCAGATCCGGCCGGTCGACAACGTTGTTCTTGCCGACCACTTCGTCCATGAACACCTGCATGGCATTCATCATGCCTTTCAATGCTGCGGTGGTGAGCAGGCGCGGATAGGACACCTGTCCCACGCCCATCTCTTCCAGTTGACGCGGCGACAGCAGCGGCGTGGTCGGGCGCGAGCGGATGCCGAGGCCCATGTTCACCACCAGTGGAATCGGCACATGCTTTGCGACATACTCGATGTCCTTGGCCGAGAGCAGTGCATCGGCGTAGAGTGCGGTGGCGCCCGCCTCGGCGTACATGTTGAGGCGACGCACCGCTTCCTGTACGCCATGCGGCCCTGCCGAATCGGTGCGAGCCTTGATCACGAAATCCGGATCGCGCCTCGCAGCCACCGCGGCCTTGACCTTCTGCACCATCTCTTCTGCAGGGATGCAGGCCTTGCCCGCCATATGGCCGCAGCGCTTGGGCCACATCTGGTCCTCGATCATGACGGCTGCACAGCCGGCATCCTCGAAACCGCGCACCGTGAAGAACACGTTCACCGCATTGCCGTAGCCGGTGTCGGCATCGCCCTGCAGCAGCAGCGTGTCAGCGCAGGCGGCGAGCTGGCGCGCGGTGGCAACGTTGTCGCCGTAATTCATCACACCGCGATCGGCCCAGCCAAGATGGCTCTCGGATACGCCGGCGCCGGAAATGCTGCCCGACTGGAAACCCAGTTTCTCCAGCAGCCGCACGCTGTAGCCGTCGTACACGCCGGGTGCGACGAGGATTTTCGGGGCGTAGATGAGGTCCTTGAGGCGTTTGCCTTTGCTGGGGGTAGTAGTCATGTGAGCTCCTTGAGTGATCTGCAACAAAAAAAGAATTGTCATTCCGAGCGCGGCGCGGAATGACAGCATCTAAAGCAGGCGCGTTAAAAAAACCTGCGAATTCAACCCACCACCGTTCGCCCTGAGTCCTAAGGAATAACTGAACAAGGGGGCAGCCCCCCTTGTATATCCCCCACTTCAGAGGGAAACGCAGCGCAGGTTTCCGAAATGCCGGACTTGATCAGCGTTTCCCTGAGCCCATTGAAAGGCGAACACACTAATGCTTCAGCACCGCCACATCTGCAGCAAACTTCAGCGGCGCTGCGGTCATGCCCTGTAATTCTTCTCGCGTGAGGCCTTCGACCATGCCTCGCACGGTCAGTCCCGACATGTCCACGTCGATGATGGCAAGGTCGGTGTAAATGCGATCCACTGCGCCAGCACCGGTGAGCGGATAGGTGCAGCGCTCGACAATCTTGGATTCGCCCTCGCGCGTGGCATGCTCTATCATGACAAACACGTTCTTGGTGCCCGCCACCAGGTCCATGGCACCGCCCACCGACGGGATGTTCGTCCGCGCGCCGGTGTCCCAGTTCGCAAGATCGCCGTTCGCGGCCACCTGAAAGGCACCGAGCACGGTGTAATCCAGATGCCCGCCGCGCATCATGGCAAATGAAACCACATGGTCGCTGATGGAAGCACCGGGCTGCAGGCCTACGGGCTTGCGGCTGGCATTGACGAGGTCTTCATCGAACGGGCGTGACGCATCGGCCGGCCCCATGCCGAGAATGCCGTTCTCGCTGTGCAGGATGATTTCGCGCTCCGGGGGCAGACAATCGCCTACCAGCGTCGGCATGCCGATGCCCAGATTGACGTAGCTGCCCTCGGGAATGTCCAGTGTGACCAGTTGCGCCATGCGCAGGCGCGTCAGTTTTTTGAAGCCCATCAGTTGTCTCCCCGCGCCACCACCACCCGCTTCACGAATATGCCCGGTGTCATCACGTGTTCGGGCACGAGGCCGCCCAGCGGCACGATTTCATCCACCTGTGCAATCGTGGTGGCCGCCGCCATGCACATCACTGGGCTGAAGTTGCGCCCGGCGTAACGGTAATTGAGATTGCCCCAGCGATCGGCCTGATGCGCCTTGATGAAGGCGTACTCGGCCTTTAGCGGCTGCTCCAGCACATAACCCACGCCGTCGATGACACGCGTCTCCTTGCCTTCGGCGAGTTTGGTGCCGTAGGCGGTAGGCGTGAAGAACGGCCCCATCCCGGCGCCGGCGGCGCGCAGGCGCTCGGCCAGCGTGCCCTGCGGCACACATTCGAGTTCGATCTTGCCGGCGACATAGGCATCGGCAAAATCCTTGGCATTCGGATTGCTCGGATCGACCGAGCGCGAATAAGAGGCGATCAGCTTTCGTACCCGGCCCGCAGCGATCAACTCCCCCATTCCGAGCGGCCCGTTGCCGGCGTTGTTGCTGACCAGAACCAGATCCTTTGCGCCCTGGCGCAGCAGCGCCTGCAACAAATCGGTGGGAATTCCGGAACCGGCAAATCCGCCGCAGAGGATTGTGGAGCCGTCCGCTATGCCGCTGACAGCCTCCTCCAGCGTTGCAACTATCTTGTCCAGCATGTATTTACCCGGCAATCGATTGATTAAAAACCGCCGCTGCGTAGAACGGCGTCACCTGCAATACCTTCCGTGACCGGCCTGGCCGCGCGTTGCGCCGCGCGGCCGGTGAAAAGCTCAGGCCTTGGCGCCCGCCGCCAGCATGGCACGCAGCGTGTTCTCGAAGAACGGTGCCGGCTTCATGATCTGGTTTTCCTGTTTCAGCACCAGCCCCACTTCGCGCGACTTCGCCAGATAGGCCTTCCATTCCGGATCGGCGCCCAGCTTTTCGCGGCGCGCATCGCGATCGCCCATGGTCTCGTAGGCCCACTGGTGAACCACGACGTTCAGCTCGCCGATGTCGGTGACGTAGTAGCCGACCAGGTTGCCGAGGATCTTGCGCTGGATGGCAAGACCGAGCTGTTCGTAATTGGAAAAATACAGCGGCGCGCTGCCGATCTTGATGGTGTACCTGCGTTGCTCGACGATCATGTGCTCTCCTTTTTGAGGCTTTTTTCTGCTCTCCGGAACCGTACTATACGCGGCCTCTGCCGGCCTCCGGCATCGGCTAGAATCCTGGCAACGCCCTCCCATGATTTACGACCCATGACGACTGACGACATCGACGGCCTGCGCCGCATCCTCGCTACCAGCAAGACCATCGCTGTGGTCGGCCTGTCAGCAGACTGGTTCCGCCCCAGCT
>CAMCYY010000238.1 GCA_945885335.1 Bordetella parapertussis | reverse complement strand
TTGATCACAACAGGATTTTCTCAGTCCTCGTCACCATCGGGCAGGTTCTCCACGCCGTTCTTCTCTTCCGGAATCCGGAACTTCTCCGTGGCCCATGCGCCAAGGTCGCTCATCTTGCAGCGCTCCGAGCAGAACGGGCGATAGCGTGCCGCCGGCGACCATTCCACCTGGGCGCCGCAATGCGGGCAGCTGACGATGTGTTTGGTGCTCACGATGACGATAACCCGGAATTGAAGCGACCTGCACTCATGCTACAGGTCAGAAGATTAGCTCGAACTCGACATTGGTTTCGGTGAGCTTGGGCCGCGGGTCGGTGCCGAACACGGTGAAGCGCACATTAAGTGAGTACTTGTTGGCACTGATCTCGGGGATCACCTGCGCATCGCGCGGCTGGCGGATGCGCACCAGCTGAGAAGTGCGTCCGCCCAGCATCTGCGAGAAGGTGCCCTGCGGCGCGATTTGGCGCGTCGGCTTGCCGCCTTCGCGCAGCAGCCTCAATACGATGTCGGTGCCGTCACTCAGGGGATACAGCGGCATGATCCATGCAGCGAGGTCGGCGCTGCGATCGGCCGAGTCGCGATGCAGCCAGTAGTGATACGAGGGCAGGTCGAATTCGCAGGCGCCGCCCGGAATGCCAGTGCGCTGCTTGATGCTCATCAGCCATTCGTTTTCGCGCAGGTACTGCCCGATCTTGCCGGTCATCTTGAACAGCGCGCCGAGCGCGCTCTCGATGTCGGCGATCACTTTGCCCAGCGCCTCCTGTGCAACGTCCGGATTGCTGCGGAAGGTATTGAGCACCTGCTTCTGGCGCTCCAGTTCCTGCAGCAGATCCGACTTGAGATCGGCGCGGCTTGCGACTTCCATGATCTCAAACAGCGTGATCAGCACGACATGGTGATCAAGCGCATCGGTCTTGACGATGAAGTGACGCACTCGCTCGAACAAATCCTCCAGGCGCAACAGCGTGCGGATTTTTTCGGTGAGGGGATATTCGTATGTGATCAAGGGGGAAACGCTGTGGGTTGCCATGGTGGGCTGGGGCTGCGCGGATTCTCGCCCATACTCGGGTCCGCTGCCTAGTCCCTTTGATGCATCCGGTGCAGGTTGATGGGGGGCTGGCGATGGCGCGACGGGCATACTCCACGCCCGAGCCGCCTCCAGGTAGCGTTGGTGCAGCGCCGCGACCTGAGGTTCCAGGTCCTGCAGCGTGCCGGTGTTCTCGATGACCTCGGTCGCAAGCGCAAGGCGTTGTTCGCGGCTGGACTGGTTGGCCATGATGCGTCGGACGGCATCTTCGGTGAGGCCGCTGCGTGCCATGACCCGGGTGACCTGCAGCGATTCCGGACAATCCACGACCAGGGCGCGCTGGAAACTGCCGCCCAGGATGGGGCTCTCAAACAGCAGCGGGACCATCAGCATCACATAAGGCGCTGAGGTCGCGGCTGCAATGCGCCGGTCGCACTCGGCCCGGATCATGGGGTGGAGGATGGCCTCAAGGCGTTGTTTTGCCTGCGGATCACTGAAGGCCAGGGTGCGCATGCGGGCGCGATCCAGCGCGCCTTCCGTTGTGACGAACTCGGCGCCAAAGGCGTCACGTATGGCCGCCATGCCGGCGCCGCCGGGCAGGGTGAGTTCATGTGCGATGGCATCGGCGTCGATGACCGGTATGCCCAGGCCAGCAAACTGGTCGCCCACGGCATTCTTGCCGGAGCCAATGCCGCCAGTCAGGCCGACGATGTAGGGCAGGGTGGACATCAGGCGAATCGCGTCCAGATCAATTCAGTCAGGGGGCGGCCCCAGAACAGCGCAATGATGCCGGCCGCGCCGAGGTAGGGGCCGAAGGGGATGGGCACTTCACGTCCGTGCTTGAAGAACACAATGAGCGTGATGCCGATTACTGCGCCCACCAGCGAAGAGAGCAGGATGACCACCGGCAGCACCGTCCAGCCCAACCAGGCGCCAATCGCGGCAAGCAGCTTGAAATCCCCGTAGCCCATGCCCTCCTTGCCGGTGCTCAGCTTGAACAGCCAGAACACGCTCCATAACGCGAGGTAGCCGGCTGCGGCGCCGATGACCGCCGAGCGCAGATCGGTGAAGGTGCCGTCGAGATTGAGCAGCAGCCCCAGCCAAAGCAGCGGCAGGGTCATGGAGTCGGGCAGCAGCTGCGTGTCGAAATCGATCATGCTGGCAGCCAGGATGGTCCAGACAAAGACCATGGCCCCGACAGCCGCGACGCCCGGGCCCAAGCGCCAGGCACAGAAGGCCGCGGCGAGGCCCGCGGCCAGTTCGACCAGCGGATAGCGCAGGCTGATGCGCGCCTTGCAGCCGGCGCATCTCCCCTTGAGCGCCAGCCAGGAAATGACCGGGATGTTCTGCAATGCGGTGATGCCCTGCCTGCAATGCGGGCAGCGCGAGCGCGGCCTGGCCAGCGTCAGTGGTTCGGCTGCTGCGGCTGTTTCGCCGCGCAGCTCCGCGCACTGTTCATTCCACTCCCGCTCCATCATTTTCGGCAGGCGGTGGATCACCACGTTCAAAAATGATCCGATACACAGCCCGAACACCAGCGCCACCCAGGGAAAGGCGGCGGGCGAAAGCATCTGGGAGAAAATTTCGGACATCGGCTTTGTTTTTTCTTTTATGTATCGCGAACCGGCAGCTTCACCAAGGCCTGCAAGTTCGGGTTGAGACTAGGCGCGAGGTGCTGCGCAACCGGAGCGTACTGTTCTGTACGCGAGGATTGCGCAGTGCCGAGCAACGACGTATTAGCCCGAAATCGCAGGCCGCCTAAACGGCTTGGCCGAGTTTGAAGATGGGCAGATACATTGCTATCACCATCCCGCCAATCAGCGTGCCAAGCACCACCATGATGATCGGTTCCATCAGCGAGGACAGCGCTTCCACGGCATCGTCCACTTCCTGTTCGAAGAAATCCGCAACCTTGGACAGCATGGAATCCAGTGCGCCAGACTCTTCCCCGATGGACACCATCTGGATCACCATGTTCGGGAACAGGTTGGAGTTCTGCATCGCAACCGTCAGGCTGGTGCCGGTGCTGACTTCGTTCTGGATGACCTTCGTGGCCGATTGATAGACCCAGTTGCCCGAGGCGCCACCCACCGAATCCAGCGCCTCGACCAGCGGCACGCCGGCGGCGAACATCGTTGCCAGGGTGCGTGTCCAGCGCGCTATTGTTGAAATGCGGATCAGGTGGCCGAACACCGGCAGCTTCAGCATCAGGCGGTCCATGAAGATCTGCACGGCCTGTGAGCGCTTCCACGATTCGAGGAAGCCATACACGCCGCCACCGATGCCGGCAAAGATGATGTACCAGAATTTCACAAACCAGTCGGAGATTGCCATCACGACCAGGGTCGGCGTCGGCAGGTCGGCGCCAAAGCTGGTGAACACCTGCTTGAACGCGGGAATCACGAAAATCATGATCACCGCGGTGATGACAAAAGCCACCACGATGATGGCGATCGGATAGAACAGCGCTGCCTTGATCTTCGACTTGATGGCGAGTGTTTTTTCCTTGTACACCGCAAGGCGATCCAGCAGGCCTTCAAGAATACCGGCCTGTTCGCCGGCCTGCACCAGGTTGCAGAACAGGTTGTCAAAGTACAGCGGGTACTTGCGGAATGCGGCGGCAAGCGAGGAACCGGTTTCGACTTCAGTCTTGATTTCCATCAGCAACCGGGCCACTGCCGGATTGGCGTGGCCCTTGCCGACAATGTCGAAGGACTGCAGCAGCGGAACGCCGGCCTTCATCATGGTGGCCAGTTGTCGTGT
>CAMCYY010000237.1 GCA_945885335.1 Bordetella parapertussis | reverse complement strand
GTTCCTGTGGACCAGCGAGTGGAACCCGCCCATGGAGCGCTTCGGCGCCCTGGTGCCGATTTACGGCACCATCGTGACGTCCATTATTGCTCTGGTGATTGCCGTGCCGGTCAGTTTCGGCATCGCCCTGTTCCTGACCGAATTGTCCCCAGGGTGGTTGCGTCGTCCGCTGGGAACGGCTATCGAACTGCTTGCGGCTATCCCAAGTATTGTTTACGGCATGTGGGGACTGCTGGTTTTTTCACCGATTTTTGCCAATTACATCCAGCCTTTCCTGTCTGCCACGCTCGGTAACGTGCCCTTGATCGGAAAGCTCTTCCAGGGACCTCCGATCGGCATCGGACTTCTGGCTGCCGGCATCATCCTGGCGATCATGGTCATTCCGTTCATCGCCTCTGTCATGCGCGATGTGTTCGAAGTAACGCCACCCATGCTGAAGGAGTCGGCCTATGCCCTGGGGGCCACGACTTGGGAAGTGGTGTGGAACGTGGTGCTGCCCTATACCAAGGTAGGTGTCACCGGCGGCATCATGCTGGGTCTCGGGCGCGCCTTGGGCGAGACCATGGCAGTGACTTTCGTGATTGGCAACACGAACTTCCTGAACAATATTTCACTGTACATGCCGGGCAACAGTATTACCTCGGCCCTGGCCAATGAGTTCAATGAGGCAGAGAAGGGGTTGCACACGGCCGCGCTGCTTGAACTGGGATTGATACTGTTCCTGATCACTTTCGTGGTGCTGGGGTTTTCCAAGCTGCTGTTGATGAGGCTCCAAAGTGGGGAGGGCTCGCGTACCTGAGCGGGCACAATCATGAACCTTTCAAGCAAACGCAAACTGACCAACCGCGTCGCACTGGCGCTTTCCCTGATGGCGATGGCCTTCGGGCTATTCTGGCTGATCTGGATCCTGTGGACCACGCTTCAACTCGGCGTTTCGGGGCTGGCGCTTAGCCTGTTTACAGAAATGACCCCGGCGCCCGGCAATCCGGGCGGGTTGGCCAATGCCATTGTCGGCAGCATGATCATGGTGGGTGTTGCCACGCTGATCGGCACACCCATCGGCATCCTGGTCGGCGTGTTCCTTGCCGAATATGGTGCCGGGTCCTGGCTGGCCCATGCCACTCGCTTTATCAACGACATTCTTCTTTCTGCGCCCTCCATTGTCATCGGGCTGTTCGTGTACGCGATTTTTGTTGCCCAGGTGGGCAATTATTCGGCGTATGCCGGCATCATCGCGCTTGCACTGATAGTGGTCCCGGTTGTGGTGCGCACCACGGAGAATATGCTCATCCTTGTACCCAACAGCTTGCGCGAAGCGGCCTTCGCGCTTGGGGCGCAGCACTATCAGGTGATTACCCAGGTGACGCTCCAAGCCTCCAAGGCCGGCATCATGACCGGTATCCTGCTGGCGGTGGCTCGCATTGCCGGAGAAACAGCGCCGTTGTTGTTTACTGCATTGTCCAACCAGTTCTGGTCGCTGGACCTGGACAAGCCCATGGCCAATCTGCCTGTCACGATTTTCAAGTTCGCCATGAGCCCCTTCACCGACTGGCAGCAACTGGCCTGGGCCGGCGTATTCCTGATCACGATTGGCGTACTGGCCCTGAACATTCTTGCTCGCGTCTTGTTCAGAAATGAACCGCAACGATGATGTCCGCTCAATTTGAAGCCCGAACCATGAAAGCCGAACGATGAACACTGCCAGCGCAGAAGTCCGGATGCCGCGTCCCAGCATTCCCGTCACCGGTGCACCGGCCGCATCCGCCGCCCAGGAGACCGTGGAGATCGCCTTCAAGGATTTCCAGTTCTACTATGGCAAGTATCACGCTCTGAAGAACATCAACCTTGATATCTACAAGCGCCGTGTGACGGCCTTCATCGGCTCTTCGGGTTGCGGCAAGTCCACGCTGCTGCGCACGCTAAACCGAATGTATGACCTGTATCCGGACCAGCGAGCGGAGGGCGAACTGCTGTTCAACGGGCGCAACATGATTGACTCAGACATCGACCTCAACGATCTGCGCGCGCGCATCGGCATGGTGTTTCAGAAGCCGACACCGTTTCCAATGTCGATCTACGACAACATCGCCTTCGGCGTGCGCTTGCACGAACGGCTGTCCAAAGGCGAGATGGATGAGCGTGTCGAATGGGCGCTGCAGAAGGCGGCGCTGTGGGGCGAGGCCAAGGACAAACTGGGCCAGAGCGGCATGAGCCTGTCGGGCGGGCAGCAGCAGCGCCTGTGCATTGCCCGCGGCATTGCCGTGAAGCCGCATGTACTTTTGCTCGATGAGCCGACCTCGGCGCTGGATCCGATTTCGACCCTTCGTATCGAGGAACTGGTGCATGACCTGAAGAAGGATTTCACCATTGTTATCGTCACGCACAACATGCAGCAGGCTGCTCGGGTGTCGGATTACACGGCCTACATGTACCTGGGTGAACTGATTGAATTCGGCGTGACGGAGTCCATCTTCGTCAACCCGAAGAAAAAGGAAACCGAGGACTACATTACCGGTCGCTTTGGCTGAGTTTGGGGTTCGGCGGACCGGATATCCCGGTTCGATAATGATCAATTTTGCAAAATGCTCGTTTATTAGAGAGCATCAATAGAGTAATTATTATCTAGCACGTAACCTGCCGGGCTGCTCCAGGCCGTGGTCCGGACCGTCTCTCTCCAGTAGTGTTCCGCCCTCGTCAGAGGACCGGTCGGCCTTCGGAACACACTGAATCCCCGAGGTTTTTTCTGATTGTGCGTTGACCCGGCATGCCCCCGCGAGCTACAATTCCGCGCTTCGGGTTCCACCTTTTTCGCGGCGCCATTGGTGGCAGCGGCGGCGGCGGGATGGGAGTAAGCGGATGAAGGCAGGCAGGGCACGGCTGGTCGCTGGAAACTGGAAAATGCATGGCAGCCTGGCCGCCAATCAGCGTTTGCTGGATGCATTGAAGGGCGCACTGACCCCGGATTCCGGCCTTGATTACACGATTTGCGCTCCGTTTCCCTATCTCGGCCAGGTGTCCGATGCATTGACCGGCAGCGGAATCGGCTGGGGTGCCCAGGCGCTGTCCGAGCATGATGTTGGCGCCTATACCGGTGAAGTCTCCGGGGCGATGCTCAGGGAATTTGGCTGCCGCCATGTGATCGTCGGGCATTCGGAGCGCAGGCAGCTCTACGGCGAGGGTGATGCGGCGGTTGCGGCGAAGTTCATGGCGGCACAACGCAATGGATTGATTCCCATCCTCTGTGTTGGCGAAACGCTGGAGCAGCGTGAGCGCGGTGAAACCGAGGCGGTGATTGGGCGGCAGCTGGATGCGGTGCTGAGTCTCGCCGGGGTCGCCGCCCTGCGCAGCGCAGTGCTGGCTTATGAGCCGGTCTGGGCCATCGGCACCGGGAAGACGGCTAGTTCGGCGCAGGCACAGGCCGTGCATCTGTTCCTGAGGGAGCGGGTGGCGAATCTGGATCAGGGCATTGCAGCAGGATTGACGCTGCTGTATGGCGGCAGTGTGAAACCGGGCAATGCGGCCGAATTGTTCGCGCAGCCGGATGTGGATGGTGGGTTGATCGGCGGTGCGGCGCTGGTGGCTGATGATTTCATCGCGATCTGCAAGGCTGCAGAAAGCGTCGTTTAGAGGATTTGCGAGAAAATCCGGGGTTGCAGCGGATGTGAGGATTTTTTGCCGCAGTCGAGGATGTGCAAGGGGGCGGGGCTTCCTTGTTCAAAGATTCCGAAAAGGATGGTGTGAGCAATATGTGGATTACCCTGATTCTGGTCGTGCATGTGGTGGTGGCGATCGCGGTTGTCTTTCTGGTGCTGCTGCAGCATGGCAAAGGCGCCGATGTCGGTGC
>CAMCYY010000236.1 GCA_945885335.1 Bordetella parapertussis | reverse complement strand
CAGCCACAACCTGACCGAAGTGGCGAATGCGGCGATTGCGCTGATCCGCGATCCGGAACTGACGATCTCCGGCATCATGAAATACATCAAGGGCCCGGATTTTCCGGGTGGCGGCCAGATCATTACGCCGCGCGCCGAGATGCGCGAGGCCTACACCAGTGGTCGCGGCCCGGTGCGGGTGCGGGCACGCTGGACCATCGAGCGACTGGCGCGCGGCCAGTGGCAGATGGTGGTGCATGAATTGCCGCCGGGGACTTCGTCCAAGAAGGTGCTGGAGGAAATCGAAACAATCACGAATCCCCAGCCCAAAGCGGGCAAGAAGTCGCTGTCGGTGGATCAGCAGCGCGAAAAACAGCTCGTGCTGGCGATGCTGGAGAAGGCGCGTGATGAATCCGATCGCACGCATCCGGTGCGCCTGGTATTCGAGCCGCGTTCTTCGCGTCTGAACGAGCAGGAGTTCATCAACCTGCTGCTGGCGAAGACCAGCATGGAGACGAATTCCTCCATCAACCTGGTCTTGGTCGGCCTCGATGGCCGCCCGACCGGCAAGAACCTGAAAAGCATCCTCACCGAATGGCTGGAGTTCCGCTTCACTACGGTGACACGGCGCACAAAGTTCCGTCTGGCGAAGGTGCTGGACCGTATCCACGTGCTGGAGGGGCGCCTCATGGTGCTCCTGAACGTGGACAAGGTAATCAAGATCATCCGAGCGGCAGACGACCCCAAGGCAGACTTGATCAGCGCCTTCAAGCTCTCTGAGCGCCAGGCCGAAGACATCCTCGAAATCCGCTTGCGCCAGTTGGCCAAGCTGGAGTACATCAAGGTCGAGCAGGAACTGGCCGAGCTGAGCAAGGAACAAAAGGGCCTGGAGAAAATCCTGACCAGCCGCAAGACGCTGGAAGACCTGGTCATCAGCGAAATCGAAGCGGATGTGAAGCTGTTCGGCGACAAGCGTCGCACCATGATCGAGGAATCGGAAAAGGCCGTGGTGGAAACACCGGTCATCGATGAACCGGTGACGGTGATTTTCTCGAAGAACGGCTGGGTGCGCCTGCGGCAGGGCTGGGAGGTGGAGCCTTCCACGCTGTCCTTCAAGGAAGGCGACACGCTGCAGTCGCTGCTGAAGTGTCGCACGGTTGATCCGGTGATTTTCCTGGATTCGCTGGGACGCGCCTATACGGTGCAGGCGGGCGAACTGCCGCCGGGACGCGGTGACGGTGCGCCGTCCTCCTCGCTGGTCGATGTACAGACTGGCGGCAAGATCATGTACTGCGTGGCGGGCAAGCCGGAAACCAGGGTGATGGTGGCCTCCACCGGCGGCTACGGGTTCCTGTGCACCATCGGCGACATGGCCTCCAACCGCAAGGCGGGACGCGAGTTCATGGCCATGGGCGAGGGCGAGACACCGGTGGCGCCATCGGTCTATGAAGAAGCCAAGGGTTTGAAAGTGGCCGCCGTTGCCGAGCGCAGCCGCCTGCTGGTGTTCGACATTTCGGAAATGAAAGCCATGTCGAAGGGACGGGGCGTCATCGTCATGGGGCTGGAGAAGGGCGAGAAGCTGTGTGCGGTGGCGGTGTATTCCGG
Organism: Bordetella parapertussis; assembly: GCA_945885335.1. Classification (GTDB taxonomy): domain Bacteria; phylum Pseudomonadota; class Gammaproteobacteria; order Burkholderiales; family SG8-39; genus CAIYPG01. The sequence continues at coordinate 2,261 of CAMCYY010000236.1, read as the reverse complement.
CTCGACGCTGACGGTCACGGGCACGGCGCGCGGCGGCAAGCCGAAGGTGGTGCAGCTCTCCGGCGCAAAACTCACGCATCACGTGGGCCATCGCGCCCGCATGGGCCGTGTGCTGCCGGATTCCATGACGCCGGTGGCGATCGAAGTTCCGACCGCTGCGGTTTGACAGGATTGGCGTTCGTGCCGGTGCGCAGTTTGGCAAAGGCGTTGGCACCGGCACCGCTTGCTGAACGGAGCGCCGAACTGCATATCTTTCAGACGGGCAGGGCTTGAGCAGCACATCGACAGATTCCCAGGGAAGTGCCGAGGCAGAGCGTCTGCAGACCCGCGCGGTGCGGGTCATTTCCGCTGCCACGGGCATCACCTCGCTGGCCATGACGCTGTGGTTTCCCTTTCTGCCGCTGTTCATGCTGCAGGTGGGCGCGACGGATGCGGCTGACGCCATCTTCTGGGTTGCGGTGGCGCAGAGCGTGCAGGGCGTGATGCGGCTGGTCTCCGGGCCGCTGTGGGGCATGCTGGCCGATCGGCAGGGCCGAAAAAAAATGTTCGTGCGCACGCTGTACTCCGCGGCGCTCACCACCTTTGTCTTGAGCGCCATTGGTGCGCCGTGGCAGGCCAGCATTGCGCTTGGCCTGCATGGACTGCTGTCCGGCTTCGTGCCGGCGGCCATTGCGCTGACCAGCGTAACCGTACCCGACGGCAAGATGAAAAATGCGCTCAGTCTGGTGTCCGGCAGCCAGTACCTGGGCAGCGCAATCGGCCCGATGATCGGCGCGGCGCTGGTCATCGCCCTCGGTTATCGTGGTGCGATTCTTTCGTCCGGGCTGATGGTGATTGTGGTGGCCACCATCGTGGTGTACCTGGTGCCCGCCGACACAATCAAGAAGAAGGTGGAGGCAGGCGAAGGCGCTGACGGAGCGGCGCTCGAGCCCTTCAAATTCACCCTGCAGCTGGCGCTGGCGACCTTTATCTATTTCATGCTGTTCGCATTGAACACGTTCCGCGGCGTTGCCACGCCGATTGCGCTGCAGGGCATCGCCGGCGAGGACGTCACGCATGTGACCGGCATTGCGTTCGGCCTGGGCGGCATTGCCAGCGCGCTGGGCATCTGGTTGCTGTCCTGGCGCATGTTCAAGGGGCACAAGCTGGGCAGTACGCTGCTGATGACGACGCTGTTGCTGGCGGCATCGCACTTCCTGCTGGCGCATGCCGACAGTGTTGTGCTGTTCGTGTTGTGGTTTACCGTGATTTCTCTGCTGAACGCGGCGATGTCACCGGTGACGAATATGCTGATTGCGTTCAATGTCAGCCGGGCGCGTCGCGGCACGGGTTTCGGGATTGCGAGCAGCGCGCAGGCGGTGGCCTTCATGGCGGGCCCGATGGCGGCGGCCTGGTTTGCCACGACTTCGCTGCAGACGGGGTTTGCGATTCTGGGCGGAATGCTCGTTGGTCTGGCGCTTCTGATCCGTCTGGTTTTGAAAGAACCCTCGGCCAAAGAGTAGGCCGGCTGGTGCGCTTGTCTGACAGGCAGCAGCGGTCTTTTTGGGGCGCAGTCTGCGCAGCCTGTTAAACTCGGGTTATGGCGGCTTGAAGAATTTGTTTCAGGCGCCAATCTATCAATGGCGGGCCTCCCCGCATTGCGGCGTAGTGAATCTGGTCAGGTCCGGAAGGAAGCAGCCACAGCTATTCACCGCAAGTGCCGGGGGTAAGGCTCGCCACCCCCCCATTCGGTTTGGACGTGTCGGACACGTCCTTTGGCAGGCTCAGGACGAACGGCAAGCGATTGATCCCGTTCGTGGTGAGCGTGTTGAACCACCAATGGAATCAACTTCTTCAAGGTGTACTTTCAGCACTAAGCAGGGTGCTAAAATCGACCCATGAGCTATCAGGTTCTTGCCCGAAAATGGCGCCCCAGATCGTTTGACACGCTGGTAGGGCAGGAGCACGTCGTCAAGGCGCTGACGCACGCACTCACGACCGGCCGCCTGCATCACGCCTATCTGTTCACGGGCACGCGCGGCGTTGGCAAGACGACCATTTCGCGCATCCTGGCCAAAGCGCTGAATTGCGAAACCGGGGTGACCGCCACGCCCTGCGGCGTGTGCACGGCCTGCATGGAAATCGATGCAGGGCGTTATGTGGATTACATCGAAATGGACGCGGCTTCGTATCGCGGTGTCGACGAAATGGTGGACCTGCTGGAACGCGCGGCCTACGCGCCGAGCTCGGGCCGCTACAAGGTCTACATGATCGATGAAGTC
>CAMCYY010000235.1 GCA_945885335.1 Bordetella parapertussis | reverse complement strand
ACGACAGCCACGGTACGCGTCGTCGACAAGAGCGGAAAAGTCACATCGCGCAAGGTGAAGGCCGGCATCAGCAACAACGTGAACGTGCAGATTCTCGAGGGACTGGAGGTCGGTGACGAGGTCATCGTCAGCGAGGCTGCTCCCGCAGGTGCCGGTGCCCCAGGGCAGCGGCAACAGACGCCACGCCTGAGGCTGTAAGCATGGTTGCGGAAGACGTCCCTGCCGTGCCGGGCGCCACGCCCGTGCAGGCTGCGCTGCCGGTAATCGGCCGCGGGGATGTTTTGCTCGATCTGAAGGACCTGCGCCGCGAGTTCGCCTCCGGCGAGCAGAGCATCGCCGTGCTGAAGGATGTCAATCTGGAAATCCGCGCCGGCGAGATGGTGGCCATTGTTGGCGCGTCGGGCTCGGGCAAATCAACGCTGATGAACATCCTCGGCTGTCTCGACCGTCCGACCAGCGGATCGTATCGCGTGGCCGGTCGGGCAACCGGGCAGCTCGATGCCGACGAATTGGCGGAGCTGCGACGCGAGCATTTCGGCTTTGTGTTCCAGCGTTATCACCTGCTGCCCGATCTCTGCGCACAGGACAATGTCGAAGTCCCCGCGATCTATGCGGGCAAGCACCGTCAGGCACGGCAGGAGAGGTCGGCTGCGCTGCTGACGCGGCTGGGCATGGCCGATCGGATGCATCATCGTCCCGGGCAGTTGTCCGGCGGGCAGCAGCAGCGCGTGAGCATTGCGCGGGCGCTCATGAACGGCGGCCGCGTGGTCCTCGCCGACGAGCCGACCGGCGCACTGGACACCCACAGTGGCGCCGAGGTGATGAACATCCTCAAGGACCTGCATGCCGAAGGCTACACGATCATTCTGGTGACGCATGACGCTCAGGTGGCCGAGCATGCCGAACGCATCATCGAGCTGCGGGACGGCGAGGTCGCCTCCGACAAGATGCGTTCCGCAGGCACCGTTGCGAAGCAGGCCGTGCTCAGGCCGCCGGTGGCCGCGAGCAGCAACTGGCAGGCCGCGCTGGATCGCTTCAGGGAGGCTTTCCGCATGGCGGTGCTGGCCATGAGCTCGCATCGCCTGCGCACCTTTCTCACCATGCTGGGCATCATCATCGGCATTGCCTCAGTGGTGTCGGTGGTGGCACTCGGTGAAGGCTCGCGGCAGCAGATTCTGAAGAACATCAGTTCCATCGGCACCAATACGATCGAGATTTTCAACGGCACCGGATTTGGCGATCAGCGCGCCGCCGCGGTGCGCACGCTGAAGCCCGATGACGCAGCGGCGCTGGCCGAGCAGGTGTATGTGGACAGCGTCACGCCAACGGTGAACACCTCGGTCACGCTGCGCTACGGCAACATTGCGGTGAACGGCACGGTGAACGGCGTGGGCGACCAGTACTTCCGGGTGCGGGGCGTGCAGATTGCCTCGGGCCAGACCTTCGACGAGAACAGCGTCGTCAGCCTGGCGCAGGAAGTGGTCATTGATGACAACACGCGCAAGCAGCTTTTCCCGAACCTGCCCAACCCTGTCGGTGAAGTGATCCTGCTCGGGGCGGTGCCTGCCCGGATTGTCGGTGTTGCGAAGCGATCCGAATCGACGTTCGGCAATTCGGAGGCCCTGAATGTCTATGTGCCTTACACGGTGGTGATGAGCCGGCTTACCGGGCAGAGCTGGCTGCGCAGCATCACCGTGCGCGTCGACGACGATGTGGCCACCGCGACGGCCGAGCAGGGCATCACTACGCTGCTTACCCAGCGCCACGGCCGCAAGGACTTCTATGTGCTGAACACCGACACCATCCGGCAGACCATCGAGAGCACCACGCGGACCATGACGCTGCTTGTTTCGGCCATTGCGCTGATCTCGCTGATCGTCGGCGGCATCGGCGTGATGAACATCATGCTGGTGTCGGTCACCGAGCGCACTCAGGAGATCGGCGTGCGCATGGCGGTGGGGGCGCGCCAGAGCGACATCCGCCAGCAGTTCCTGATCGAGGCCGTGCTGGTCTGCCTGCTTGGCGGAATACTGGGCATCGGGCTGTCGCTGGCGGTGGGCTGGGCCTTCATCTATTTCAAGAGCCCGTTTACGCTGGTGTTCTCCGCCACCGCCATGGTGGTGGCCTTCGCCTGCTCGACGCTGATCGGCGTCATCTTCGGCTTCCTACCCGCCAGCAATGCCGCAAAACTCGATCCGGTGGAAGCGCTGGCACGCGAATGATGGGAATGACGGGAATGAATCCATGATTTCTTTTGACGCCAATTGCAAGCGACTGAAGGGTGCACTGCTGCTTGCGGCTGTGATTGCAACGGCGCTGGGTGGCTGCGCGTCGTTCAACGGGCCTTACAGTAGCCCTTCGGTGAACCTGCCGGCTGAATACCGCTATGCAGTCACGGGCGCGGCAGTGGCTTCGCGCGATGCGTGGTGGAAGAACTTCAATGACCCGGAACTCAACCGCCTGATTGAAACCGCGCTGGTCCGGAACAACAACCTGGCCGCTGCGACCATCCGCGTGCGCCGAGCGCAGTTGCAGGCGGGGCTCGCGGATACCGCCCTCATGCCGCAGTTCAGCGGCAGTGGCAGCGTCGGTGTCAGCCGCCGCCTGGAGTCCAATGCCACCAACACGCGCTCCAACAGCGTGTCACTGGGCGCGAGTTACGAATTCGATTTGTGGAACAAGCTGGGCAGCCAGCGTGACGTTGCGCGCTGGGAGTTGCTGGCCACCGAGCAGGATCGAGCCGCCACCGCGCTGGCGTTGATCGGCACCACGGCGCAGCTCTACTGGCAGCTCGGGTATCTGAATGAGCGTCTGGCCTCGGGCGCGCAGAGCGTGCTCTATGCGCAGAAAACCTACGAGCTGGTGCAGGCGCAGTACCGGGCGGGTGCCGTGTCGGGACTCGAAGTCTCGGAGGCACAGCAAAGCGTGGTCAGCCAGCAGTCCAGCCAGTCGCAGCTGCAGCAGCAGGTGGTGGAGGCGCAGACGGCGCTGGCACTGTTGTTTGACGGACCGCCCGGCGCTGTCATGGCAAATCCGCAGGTACTGCCCGAAGCGGCGCTGCCGGCCATCACCCCCGGATTGCCGGCCGATATCCTCGGCCGCCGTCCGGACCTGCAGGCCGCTGAACTGCGCGTGCGCGGTTCCTTTACGTCGATCGATGCCACGCGCGCCAGCTTCTACCCATCCCTGACGCTGACCGGCAGCCTGGGATCGTCCAGTGCCGCGCTGGTGAACGTGCTCGAGAATCCGGTCGCCGCGCTGGGGTTAGGCGTGAGCCTGCCCTTCCTGAACCAGGCGAAGATGAAGCAGAGCATCAAGGTGTCGGAGGCGCAGTACGAAGAGGCGGTCGTGAACTTCCGGCAGACCCTGTACACCGCACTGGGCGATGTCGAGAACGCGCTGTCAGCACGGCAGCAACTCATCGAGCAGGCCCGCCTCCTGAATGAGTCGCTGATAGCTGCGCGCAATGCCGAGCGCCTGTACGAAATCCGCTACCGCGCCGGTGCAACGCCACTGAAATCATGGCTGGACGCGCAGGAAAAGCGCCGCGCCGCCGAAATCGCCGCCGAAGGCAATCGCCTTGCTCGGTTGAATAACCATGTGGCGATCTACACGGCGCTGGGAGGCGACACGGCGGTGTCGCAACAGCAGTAAGTTTCCTCCCTTGCGAGCGTAGCGAGCGGGGGAGGGCGAGGGCGGGAGGCTCCTGCTTGAAGCAAATCCCCCCTGCCCCCCCTTTGACAAGGGGGAGACCCTTCGCTGAACGAATCTGGCTTACCCCCTTGTCAAAGGGGTGAGACTGGGGTTTCGGGCAGCACCGCGGCCCGCCGGTCGAACGGCATTCCGTTGCAACGGAA
>CAMCYY010000234.1 GCA_945885335.1 Bordetella parapertussis | reverse complement strand
GCCCTGGCGCGATGACCCGTTCCATCCGCAAAATCGCGAAGCCGCTGCCTGTGCTGCTCGCGATCGGCACGCAGGATCCCTTCTTCGCCGAATCAAAAGCCTTTTTTGATTCGGCACCGGCGCATCCAGCCAGCCACTATGTCGCACTGGAAGGCGACCACGTCGGCCTGTCCAATCTGGTCGCTGCCGAAATGCTCAAGTGGCTGGAGCCGCTGGGTCAATAGACGGAGTGGAGTTCTAAGATCCAGAGGAAATCCCCCCGCTCGGCTGCGCCGAGTCGGCCCCCTTTGACAAGGGGGTAAACCAGATCCGCTGAACGCAGCGTCTCCCCCTTGCTTTGACAAGGGTGCAATCCAGATCCGCTGAACGCAGCGTCTCCCCCTTGCTTTGACAAGGAGGCAAACCAGATCCGCTGAACGCAGCGTCTCCCCCTTGCTTTGACAAGGGGGACAATCCAGATTCGCTGAACGCAGCGTCTCCCCCTTGCTTTGACAAGCGGGCAATCCAGATTCGCTGAACGCAGCGTCTCACCCTTGCTTTGACAAGCGGGTAATCCAGATCCGCTGAACGCAGCGTCTCCCCCTTGTCAAAGGGGGGACAGGGGGGATTTGCTTTTCAGCACATCGCCCCACCACCTGCACTCCACCCAACGCATCACCTGCGTCGATGCATGAGAAACAAGCAGACTCACCGCCGCCGGATTAAGATGCGCTCCAGTCGCATCAACAGCAAAGTCACCGAGCGCCCGCACAGACGGCCTCAGCACAAAGGAGAGAACCATGCATGCACGTTCCACTGTAGTTTCCGCTGCCCTGCTGGCCTTGGCCGCCACACCCGCCCTCGCGCAGAACTGGCCCTCGCAGCCGATCCGCTTTGTCGTGCCCTATGCCGCCGGCGGTGCTGCCGATGCCGTGGCGCGCCCCATCACGCAGGCACTGGCCGTCGCGCTCGGCACGCCGGTGCTGCTGGAGAACAAGGTCGGCGCCAACACCATCGTCGGCGCGGAGTACACCGCCAAATCCGCCCCGGACGGCAACACCCTGCTGCTGGGTGGTTCCTCCACGCTGGCGCTGAACCCGGCCGGCTACAAGTCCCTGTCCTATGACGTGAATCGGGATTTCGTTTCCATCGCAAAAACCGTGTCCAACTACCACCTCATCGTCGCGCGCAAGGATTTCGGCCCATCGACGATGGCGGCAACCATGGCACTGGCCAAGACCAAATCGGAAGCGGTCACCTACGCCTCGACCGGTGTCGGTTCGCCCACGCACTTCGCCGGGTTGCTCATGGAAATGATGAGCGGCGTGAAAATGCTGCATGTGCCATACAAGGGCATCGCGCTGGTCGTGAACGACCTGCTCGGCGGCCAGGTGGACATTTCCGCCTCGGCGCCTTCGGCCGTACTCCCGCACATCAAGAGCGGAAAACTCAAAGTGCTCGCCGCCACCTCGGAAAAGCGCCTGCCCTCGGCACCTGACGTGCCCACCATGTGGGAAATGGGCTATACCGGCTTCACCTCGGGCGCCTGGTACGTGGTCGTCGCGCGTGCCGGCACATCGCCCACCATCGTCAACCGCCTGAACGTCGAAATCAACAAGGCTCTGCAGGTGCCGGCAACCCGGACCCTGCTGGAAGCCAACGATTTCGCGATCGACGGCGACCTCACCCCGGCGCAGTCGGCGAAGTTCGTCGCCGATGAAACCGTGAAATGGGCGAAGATCGTGAAGGACGCGAAGATTTCGTTTGATTGATGCAGGTGCCGATGGATCAGCCTGCGCGGCGCGCAGGCTGGGCACTGTATGAAGACAGCTCCCGGGTCATGACGACATGGGGCCCCTCCAGCACCGGCCCTTCCCCGATGACGCGCCAGCCCTGCGACAAATAGAACCGCTGCGCGCTTTCATTCGCCTTGATGCATTTCAGCGTCGGTGCCTGGGAAAAATATCGGTCACAGGCCGCCAACAACGCAGCGCCCACGCCGCAGCCCTGGAATTGCGGCGCAACAAACAGGCGGTGCAGAAAACTGTCCGGTTCCCAGATCGCGGCAAACCCGACCGGAATGCCCTCAAGCGTCGCCACGAGAATCCGCTCGCCCCGGGTCATCCTGTCGAAATCCTCCAGCAAATGCGCGCCAGCAGGCGTCCATACGAACGTTGCGTTGCGCGACGCAACGAACAACCGGCGCAGCGCTTCGCGGTCGGCTTCCTCAAACTCGCGTATCTGGATGTTCATGATGTCTCCGCTTCGGTGACTCGCCAAACGCGAAGGGTTGCATTTTTCAGAACCTCATCACCGGCAAAAACGGAGGGGAATAGATTCTTATTAGAGATAATAATCTTCTCATTGATGCCTTATAAATATAGGCTAATTTCCGTTTTTGATATTAATCTTGTTTTGGAGTCGGTCGGACTTCGCAACCTCGGGACGGCTGCCGGGTCGCTTTTCAAGTGCGGCCAGGAACGTTTAGCTTGTCCCGCCAACCTTGAAGCAAATCCCCCCGCGCGACTTTGTCGCGTCGGCCCCCTTTGACAAGGGGGTTTAGGTCCAGACCCATCAAACCCTGCCCCCTCTCCGCTCTCCCCCGCTTCGCAAGGGAGGGAGTCTCCTTTGCGAGGGAACTGACCTAGGGAGTCACTGAACAAGGGGGCATGCCCCCTTGTATATCCCCCACTTCAGAGGGAAACGCAGCGCAGGTTTCCGCAATTCCGGACTTGGTCAGCGTTTCCCTAGGCCTTCTTCACAACCACCACATCATCCACCACCGACTCCGGCATCGGTTCGGGATGATGTTCTTCCGGCGGCAACTCAGCCGGTTCGGTTTCGGTTTCGTCAAGGACGACGTCGTGGGCGAGGAAGCCGCCGGACTGGTGGCTCCACAGCTTGGCGTAGTGGCCGTTCGCCTGCAGCAGTTCGTTATGAGAGCCCTGCTCGACGATGCGGCCGTCGTCGATGACGATCAGGCGGTCCATGCGCGCGATGGTGGAGAGGCGGTGCGCGATGGCAATCACCGTCTTGCCTTCCATCAGGCCGAGCAGTTGTTCCTGGATGGCGAGTTCAACTTCGCTGTCGAGCGCGGAAGTGGCTTCGTCCAGCACCAGCAGAGGTGCGTCTTTCAGGATGACACGGGCAATGGCCACGCGCTGGCGCTGGCCACCGGAGAGTTTCACGCCGCGCTCGCCGACATGGGCCTTGTAGCCGGTGCGGCCGTGCCAGTCCATGAGGCCGGTGATGAAGTCATGCGCCTGGGCCTTGCGCGCGGCGAGTTCGACCTCTTCGTCGCTCGCCTCCGGGCGCGCGTAGCGGATGTTCGCGGCAATCGAGCGGTGCAAGAGCGACGTGTCCTGCGTCACCATGCCAATCGCGGCGCGCAGGCTTTCCTGGGTGACCTGCGTGATGTCCTGGCCGTCGATCAGGATGCGCCCCTGCTCCGGCGCATAGAAGTGCAGCAACAGGTTCACCAGCGTGGACTTGCCGGCACCAGAACGCCCGACGATACCGACGCGCTCGCCCGGCCTGATCGTGAAATCCAGATGGTCGAGCACGGGCTTCGCATCACCGCGGCCATAGGTGAAGTACACATCCTCGAACCGGATCTCACCGCGCGGCACCTTGAGTTCGGCGGCGTCCTTGGCATCCTGACCGGTGGGCGGCACGGCGATGGCCTGCATGCCCTCCTGCACCACGCCCACGTTCTCGAAGATGCCCGCCACTTCCCAGCTCACCCAGCCGGCCACGTTCGCGATCTGCCAGGCGAGGGGCAGCGCGGTCGCCACGGCGCCGCCGCTGATCGCACCCTGCGACCACAGCCAGATGCCGACGGTGGCGGTGCCGGTCAGCAGGCAGGCATTCATCGCGGTCAGCC
>CAMCYY010000233.1 GCA_945885335.1 Bordetella parapertussis | reverse complement strand
ATTCGGCAGTCTTTCTAGAGCGCCACTGCTGCGACCCGGACCTGTGTCTATGGTTATGCAGAGCGGCGGGTTCGGCAACAGCCTGGCCTATGCCTGCCACGCTGCGGGTGTGGGTTTTCGCGTGGTCGTGTCCAGCGGCAATGAGGCAGACTTGAATGCCTGCGAGCTAATGGATGCGCTGGTTGAAGACGAGGGCACGAAGATTGTCCTCGCCTATATCGAGGGCGCTGATGACGGCCGCGCAGTGATGGCCTTGGGCGAGCGGGCCATGTCCGCCGGCAAGCCGGTACTGGTATGGAAGGCCGGCAATACTCGCCAGGGCGCAAGAGCAGCCGCGACGCATACCGCCAATCTCACCGGTACTTACGATGTGTGGCGGGCGGCAATGAAGCAGTCGGGCATTATTGAAGTGCGGTCCATGGAAGAGGCAGCCGACTTCGTGCGGGCGCTCACGCCGCGACGCTTTCCGCGCGGGCGCACTGTTGCGGCGGTCACCGCCTCAGGTGGCGCTGCCGTGATCTATTCAGACGCGGCCGACGAGTACGGGCTGGAATTGCGGTCTCCGGAGGCTGCCACACAAGCTGTGCTCGCCGAGGCGTTCCCCCGGGCTGCCACACTGCAGAACCCGGTGGACTTGGCTGCCAACGGCTTTACCGAGGCCAGTCAAGCCGGTTACAGACGAGCCCTGGAGGCGCTGCTAGCTGACCCAGGCCTGGATCAGCTATGCCCGATGTTCTCTGCCATGACAGGCCATCCCATGAAGCTCATGGCTGAGGTGGTGGCGCAGGTAGATGCACTGACTGACAAACCCTTAATCGCCTTCTCCTCGGTACCTCGTGAAGTAGCCGAGGCGGCATTCGAAGTACTGGAGGCAGCGCAAGTTCCGGTGCTAAGTTCGCCCAACGGCGTGGTGCGGGCGCAGGCAATGCTGGCGGATTACGCCGCTATGCGTGACCGTTATGCGGTCCGTAGGCATGTGGAGGACGCGGAGCACGTCGCCACCGCTGCCATTCCCCCTGGCACGCTGGATGAGGCGCAGAGCAAGCGAATCATCTCCGCCTGCGTGCCAGTGACCCGAGACGTTGTTGTGTCGACTGAGGATCAGATGGCCCTGGCGAAGTTGAAAGTCAATTTTCCAGTGGTCGTGAAAATAGTCTCACCGGACATCGCCCATAAAACTGACATAGGCGGGGTCGTGCTGAACGTGAGGAATTTTGAAGAGTTGACGGCAGCCTGGAAAGCGGTGATTGCCAATGCCAGAAAGCATAAGCCCCAGGCAAAGTTGACGGGCGTGATGGTGTCGGAGATGGTCACTGGCGCTGTGGAGACGCTGCTGGGCATTGTCAATGACGAAGTGTTCGGGCCTGTGGTGGTATTCGGCATGGGTGGGGTGCTGGCCGAGGTGCTGCATGACGTCAGTTACCGCGTAGCCCCATTTGACCGGGAGGAGGCGCGCAACATGATCTCGGAACTCAGAACGTGCGCCCTATTTGACGGCGTTCGCGGCTCACCACCCTCAGATGTGGAGGCTTTGGTGGATGCTCTGGTGAAGGTGTCTCAGTTTGCGTGGGCGCAGCGCGATACCTTGACCGAAGTGGATATCAATCCGCTTTTGGTGCGCCCTAAAGGGCAGGGTGTAATCGCTGCGGATGCTGTCCTGGTCGCGAAATTACCATAACCGATCTCCGGATCTGCGTAGAAGACTGTCCTCTACGCAGCCCGGTGGCTATGGTGCCGGCCCCGTGATTTACACGGCAATCTGCCAATCAGTCGTTCAGCTTCAACCCGGTAGTCTTGAGGAAGTTGAACCAGGTGTCGTACTCTTTGAGGTAAATCTCTTTGAGTGCGGTGGGCGACATGCCGGTGCCGAATTCCACGCCGTCCGGAGCCAGCTTGGCCTTGATCTCAGGAGCGTTCACCGCGTCTGTGAACTCTCGGCTCAGCATCGACTGGATTGCCGCCGATGTTCCCGCCGGGACATAGACAGAGTAGGAGTTCGTTACGTCAAATCCGCTGACGCCAGACTCCGAGACCGAGGCAATGTCGGGGAAAGCGCTGGACCGGTTCAGGCTGGAAATCACCAGAGGCTTGGCTTTACCGGTTTTGATATGCGGGGAGGCGCTGGGCCCGGAGGTAAACAATAACTGTATGCGGCCGCTCAACAGGTCGGGAAGCGCTTGCGCATTGCCCTTGTAGGGAACGTGAACCATGTCAGTGCCCGTACGGTTGGCAAGCAGCGCAGTTCCTAAATGATTTACCGAGCCCAGCCCGGACGAGCCGTAGTTAACCAACCCCGGTTTGGACTTCGCATAGGCCACCAGTTCCTTGAGGGAGGAGGCCGGCAGCGCGGGATTCGCCAGCAATATATAAGGTTGCGAGGTGAGCAGCGCGACCGGTTCGAATGTTTTTCGAATGTCGTAGGGAAGCTTGCCAGACACGCCGTTGAGTACCAGCAGGTTGCCCGAATTGAGGATGGTATAGCCGTCCGGAGCAGCCTGTGCCGCCGCGTTCAGAGCCGGCGTGCCGTTTGCGCCGCCGCGGTTGTCGATTATCAAGGGTACACCCAGGCGATCCTGCACCCTGGGAGAGACTAGCCTCACTACGACATCGCTGGCGGCACCAGGAATAGACGCAACCAGAAAGCGGATAGGTTTGCTCGGATAGCCATCTGCCAGTTTTTGAGCAGGTCCTTGAGCATGAGCGGTGGCAGTCAATGCCAGTGCGAGGTAAAAAACTGACGCTAAATGGCGGATAACCATAATTGCCTTCTCTCCTTTATCATTGTCGTATTTCCCCGATGAGCAACAGCTTTGCTGCGGTGAGCCGTTATTCAGGGGGAGCGGTTTGCCTGTGCAAGGCAATATTTTACGGGCCCTCGGTGCGCGCCATGTTGATGCTATTGTTCGTGTCAAATAACAAGAATTACAACATAAGCTCTTCAGGCTGCTCAGGTCATCAGTCTGGACAAAAAATCCATTTCTTGCAATTGCCACCGGATTTACAGTGATGCTCATGAACCAGAGCAACGCATGATCGGCGCGGCTGGATTTGGCTCATTCACAGCGTCGTAACAAGGAGAAACCGATGCGCATTGTAGACTCACAAGTCCACATCTGGGGCGCCGATACGCAGGAGCGTCCCTGGCCCAAGGCAGGAGACGCCGGACGTAATCCCACCCCGCAGAAATTGGTGCCGCTCGGTAAGCGCGAGTTGCTGCGTGAGATAGACGCCGCCGGCGTGCAGGGCGTGGTCATTGTGCCGCCGTCCTGGGAGGGCGAGTACAACGACCTGGCGCTGGATGCAGCGCAGACGCATCCCAAGCGCTTTGCTGTGATGGGGCGGCTGGATATCACGGCTCCCGATTCCCGAGAGAAAATCAAGAACTGGCGCTCGCAGCCGGGGATGCTGGGACTGCGCTTCCTGTTGGCGCCAGGAACGCCGCTACTGGATGAGGGCGCCGATTGCTGGCTGTGGGCCGAGGCGGAGCGGCAGGGTCTGCCCATCACCATCGCGCCGCGCGGGCAGTACAAACTATTGGGCGAGGTTGCCACGCGTCACCCCGGGTTGCGTCTGTCTGTCGATCACATGGGAGGGGATTCGTCCAAGCGCGGCGCCGACGCCTTCCCGCACCTGGAGGAGATGCTGGCACTGGCAAAGCTGCCTAATATTGCGGTGAAAACCTCGGCGCTTCCCTGCGTGAGCGCCGAGCCCTATCCGCATCCGCTCATGCAGAGCTTAGTGCGGCGGGTCTATGATGCCTATGGGCCGACGCGCATGTTCTGGGGAACCGATCTGTCGCGCCTGCCCTGCAGCTACAGCCTGGGCGTTAGCCTGTTCACCGAGGAGATGCCCTGGCTGAAAGGCGAGGACCTG
>CAMCYY010000232.1 GCA_945885335.1 Bordetella parapertussis | reverse complement strand
GGCGCACAGGAATCGCAGGTCGAATCCGCCAGCCTGGGCGAGGTAAAGCAGCGCTGCGAGGACAAGACCGAAGCCTGCTATGCGCAGAACCGGCGCGGTGACCTGCTCTACAGCGGCGAGTACTGAGCGCGCACTGAACGAGCGGGTAACGCAGGATGAAAGCCATGATCGCATGTCGCAAGTTGTTGACTGCCTCCGTCTGGAGGCAGGCCGCCCTGCTGTGTGCCTGCCTCTGGGTCGTGCCGGCGCAGGCCGCCCTGTTCGATGATGACGAGGCGCGCCGGCAGATCGCGAACCTGAAGGCGCAGGTCGAGGCGGCGCAGCGGATGGTGGATGAGCGCCTGGGCCGGCTTGAGTCCGGCCTGCTGGAGCGCGGCGAGGCGCTGTCCCGTTCCGTCATCGATCTCAATACGCAACTGGATGCCTTGAAACAGGGCATCGCGCGCCTGCGCGGCCAGAACGAAACCCTGCTCAACCAGATCGAAAATCTTGAGCGCCGCCAGAAGGATTTGTACGTCGATCTGGATGCTCGCCTGCGCAAGATGGAGCAGGCCAATGCCCAGATCCAGGAAAAACTGACCGCCCCCGAGCGCGAGGCGGCAAAAGAGAAAGAGGTCTACGAGGCCGCGCTGAACCAGTTCCGGCAGAACAACTTCGGCCTGGCGATCACCGCCTTCCAGGGCTTCATGTCGGCCTATGCGTCCAGCCAGCTGCTGCCCAGCGCGCAATACTGGATAGGCAATGCCTACTATGCGCTGCGCGACTACAAGAACGCGATCACTGCACAGCAGAAGGTTCTCGCCACCTGGCCTGACAATGCCAAGGCGCCTGATGCCCTGCTCAATATCGCCAGCTCGCAGGCCGAAATGAATGACCCCAAAGCCGCGCTGGCCACGTTGCAGCAACTCATCAAGCGCTATCCTGCCAGTCCCGCAGCGGCGCAGGCCAAACAGCGTTTGCAGAAAAAATAACCCGTACTCGCGTCACATCCAGATGAAATCTGCTGTTGTTCTGCTGTCCGGCGGACTTGATTCCGCCACCGTCCTTGCCATCGCCCGCGGCGAAGGCTATCGCGTCCACTGCCTGTCCATCGATTACGGCCAGCGCAGCCAGGCCGAACTCGAGGCAGCCCGCCGTGTGGCTGCCGCACAGGGCGGGGCCGAGCATCGCATTGTGGCCATCGACCTGCATGCCTTTGGCGGATCGGCGCTGACCGACCGCAACATTTCAATCCCGGTCGGTGGCGTCGTCGAGGGCGAGATTCCGGTCACCTATGTGCCTGCACGCAACACCGTCATGCTCTCGCTGGCGCTGGCCTGGGCCGAGGTGCTGGGCGCGGATGACATTTTCTTCGGCGCCAATGCCGTGGACTATTCGGGCTACCCTGACTGCCGACCGGAATATGTGCGCGCCTTCGAGGTGATGGCCAACCTTGCGACACGGTCCGGTATTCAGGGGCGGCGTCTGCGGGTGCATACGCCGTTGATGGAGTTATCCAAGGCGCACATCATCCGGCGCGGCCTGACCCTGGGCGTGGATTATTCGCTCACGGTTTCCTGCTACCAGGCCGATGACACCGGGCGCGCCTGCGGCCAATGCGATGCCTGCCGCCTGCGCCGTGCGGGCTTTGAAACCCTGATGATTGCGGATCCAACCCGCTACAGAATATCGTCCGGGGCCAGCGCTACCTGAATGCGCACTCTGTCATTCTGTCGGCGGATCCTTGCCAGTGCGGGGTGTTTCTGCAGAAATCCTGACTATTTAACGCAGATTTCGGTGCCCAGGCGCCCGGTTTCATTGACGCTGCATCGAGCGGCATAATAGAATTCGACCTCGCATTTTCACCTGCGCGTTTTAGTACGTTCTCATCACGCTTTCATCACATTTGGGTCGTTAGCTCAGTTGGTAGAGCAGCGGACTTTTAATCCGTTGGTCGCAGGTTCGAATCCCGCACGGCCTACCAGTACAATCAAGCGCTTAGGGCCTAATCAGCCTTAAGTGTTTGACCAGCAAAATCCACGTGTAGGCACTGTGTAGGCTTTTTTAGGGAATGGATGGGAACGCCCATCTGTGATGCCGTCTGTTTAATCAGCCGTGCAAACCCATCCGCATACTGGCCTAGCCACCACCCGATTCAATTCGGCGCAGCGCCACCCCAAGCCAAATCCTGCCAGTCCGCCCGGTACTGGCACCCGCCCCCCCGTTTTTTAAACTGGTTCCATCCGGCTCACCCCCTTCACTGGGTTTTGCACGAACGATTCCGCATTTATCCAGATCGAGACACCACCCACCCCGTACCCACCGTTTAGGCCCGGGTCTCTTACGCGGAAGGCAGGAACACTGTTTGTCTCGCGTAATTGCAAAAACGGGTAGAGACATTGTCCAATGTTTTACAAGGGTGACCTCACCCCTCCTCGATATAGGAAAGCCCCCCCTTCCTTTTTGAAATAGCTTGGGCCGGGGGGGGTATATAAATTTTGAAGGCAGTCTGCGGGCGCATCGCGCTATGTAACTTCCGCTGTCGGCCATCAAGAGACATTCGGGACGGAAGCCGCTAGCCGCCTGTTCGACGCCAAGTCCGGTGAAATGCTAACGTTCACTGGCATGTAAAGCTGACAGAGGGCGCTACCCAGCTGATGTCCTGGCCCCCCCGATCCAGCTTCTGTCAATTTTGGAGGGGCAGAAATCCAGCCTGGTCTCTGAGAGTGCCACGCCACGTCCGAAGTCAAGTCTTCGAACCGGATTCTTGGGGACCTAACGAGTCTCGGCACTGGGAAGTTCAGCATGACGACGTCGAGGAACGAGGCGTCTGCCTTAAGTTGGTCCCGAGGTTGCAGCTTCTTGTGGTGAACCCCTCGAAAGTAGGCGCGTTACAGCTTGTTACCTTTGCTATACTGACTGCAAAATCAAGGCGCTCTATCGCACAACCGCAGTCAGAGAGTGAGGACGGCTTGGCACGCACACAGACCAAGACGGCGACGCTCACGCTGCGAGTTCCACCTGAGGTGAAGGACCTGCTCGGCGTAGCCGCTCAAGCGGACAGTCGTGGCCTGGCAATCATGTTGGAAGTCATCGTCCTCGACTACTGCGAGCGACGAGGCATCCGACAGGTAACCACCCCAGCGAGCACTGGGGAAGCGCGATGATCCTCGAACTCCTGCGAAGTGCGCCTCTTGCGTTGCTCATCACCGGCGGTGCGCTTGCCCTTCTATCTGTCGGCTTCGTCTTCCTCTTTTTCGTACCGGGCATCCGGCTCCGCCTGGACTTGGGCAGGACCCTTCGTCAACTCCGGACCACCAAGCCCCGCACTTCTGCCGAATTTCAGAAGATTTTCGAGGGCAACTCCCGGCTCCTTCACCTTTGGAAGGAGTTCAATGACACCCTCCACGCCCAGAAGGAGGACCGCGACGGGCAGATGGTCACCGTTGCCCTGCGCGCCACCGCAACAGCGGAAGCGTTCTTCAATGCCCAGTATGTTGTTGACGGACACCTGCGTACCGAGTTCTTTAAACACCTTCCCGGCATCTTTACCGGCATCGGCATCATCGGCACGTTCTCTGGCCTGATTGTTGGGCTGAAGAACTTCCAGGTGCCGGAGGACCCGGTCAAGGTCCGCGCCAGTCTGGAGATGCTACTTGGCGGAGTGTTTGAGGCCTTCCTGGTCTCTGCAGCCGCCATCACCTTGGCAATGGTGGTCACCTTCTTCGAGAAGGCGCTGCTTGCATTGAGCTTCCCCCGCAATTTCGTCTTCCATGAGTAAGTCGATAGGATGCGAAACGGGAGGAAACTGATGTTCAAGATACCGAAGCAGGAATACACGGCGGAGTTCAAGGAACTGGCTGTCAAGCGGGTGAAGGGTGGGCAGGGAGTCGG
>CAMCYY010000231.1 GCA_945885335.1 Bordetella parapertussis | reverse complement strand
TTGTGCAGATGAGGAACGGATCATGGAGTTGGAATCGGTGTGCATGGGTGTCCCTGGGACATGGTGAGGCATATCCTTTCGGGTTGCCGCTCTGTGACTACTGGATAGGCCGGGATCAGTCGCGAATCGCTTTATAGAGCGCTTTCGGCCAAAGGCAACCCCACACTGAAAACCATTCTGGCCGTACTGAAGGCGGTTGGCATGAAACTGTCCGTCGAACCTGAAGGCCGGGCGCTTGCCTGACAGCCAGGCACTACAAGGGGCTGCGTGTGTGAGCCTCGCGCGGCTGTATGCCGCAAGGCAAAGGCCTACCAAGTCAGACAGGTGTTGCTGGCGATTCAAAAACTCGAGGACTCAAAGAATGCAATCTGATCACTACACCTACCGGGTCACCTGGTCCGCCGAGGACAAGGAGCATGTGGGCATGTGTGTCGAGTTTCCGAGCTTGTCCTGGTTGGCCAAGACCCCTGAGGAAGCCTTGAAGGGTATTCGCAAGGTTGTCGCCGAGATCGTCAAGGACATGCGTGCATCTGGCGAAGCGGTGCCTGCAGCACTCGCTGAAAAGCATTACAGCGGTGAGTTCCGCGTTCGTATTCCGCCGGAAGTGCACCGGGCGCTGGCGACACAAGCCGCTGAGCAGGGCGTGAGCATGAATCGACTGGCGAGTGCCAAGCTTGCGTCGACCTCTTCGATGTGACATTAGAGTTGAGCTTCACATAGAGTAAAAAGACAGTCGCATCGTATGCAGGTTGGGGATGCAGCGTCAAAGTGTCAAAGTGTCAAAGTGTCAAAGAGGCTGCCCTGGACATACACTGTGCTATCCGCGGCGGCCCTTAAAAAAGCGCTTCGATCTATCGGCACAAGGCTCTCGGACCCTATGAACATGCCACCTTTGGAATGGCAACTTTCTTCGAGATGATGGGAGCTGGTTAAACGTTTGATCCGAACCGACCAGAGACTCATTTTCCATTGGGTGGCCGTTTCTCTGGAAACCACTTTGCCTTTGCCACGATCAGCGACACCGACGCCCCAGTCAGGGACAGAAAAGTGAATGCCGCAGAGTATCCTAGACCCTTAGCAACAAGCGCAAAGGCCATCGGACTCATGAAGTGACCAAATTCCGTACCCAGTCGAAGAAACCCCAGAAAGCGCCCGCTCCATTCCGGCGGCGCCAGATCGATTCCTAACGTCTGCATGGAGCCCGCAGTGAGGCTTATCGACATGTGCACGATCACCAAGCACCCGGCGAAATATTGGAACGGCATCCCCAGGCCCGAAACGACGGCCATGGCAAGAAGGCCAATGGCCACCAACGCAAAACCCGGGATGATCGTTGACTTACGCCCGAATCGGTCCATAGCATGACCCGCCCAGAAAGTGATGGGCAGACACACTGCGCCTATGACGCTTCGCAAAATACCGATGGTTGACGGACCTACACCGTATGCATACACAAGATAAAGGTCGAAGGTCCCGCTAAAGATCGAGCCTCGGGCCAGGCTCACCACCAACTGAAGCCCGGTGAGCTTCAGCAGTGGCGGAGTCTTCAACATCTGAACGAGCGACATTGTTTTCCGCTCGCCTCTGTCTATTTTTGGCTGATGCTGTTCCTTTGCCGGTGAGCGCGTCGCGAAAAACACCATCAAGGCTGCTGCCAGACACAACGCACCTCTCACTCCGAACGTTGCCGAGGCGCCAAACGACGCGGTGATGCCTCCACCAATAGCCGGGCCCAGGAGAGTGCCCATCTGTTCCATGCCGATCATGCCGCTGATCTGTCGCCCGCGTTCGTTTACCTTGGATTGGACTCCAATCAAGGTCAGTCGGCCCAGCATCCACATCTGGGATCCCCAGCCAGCCAGAAGCTGGTAAAGGATCAGCTCGGGAAAGGACTTGGCGCTCATCATGAGCAGACCGCTCAGAGCCACCAGAAACAGCCCGGTGATCGTCACACCCCGACGCCCGAGGCTGCTGTCGAGCATGTAACCGGTAGGAATAGCGGCCAACGCCGACCCCAGTAGCAAGCTTGCCAAGGCAAGCGCTCCCAACGCGAAGCTGGTTGACAGCGAATGCGCCAATACCGGCAAAGCAGGAACTACGAGCCCATTGGAAGCTGCCAACAGCAGGGCAGGCGCATAAAGGGACATCCATGTCGTGCGACTAAACCGGAACGCCATGCCTTTGTCCATGAGATATCTAAGTTATGAGGATAGCTTAGTAACCATCCCCCGGCAAAGCCGGGGGATGGTTACTGGCCGCAGGGGCGCGGTTGCCTGCGGTGCTGAACCGGATGTGGCGCTAAGCGTCGGCCAGTTTTGATGCTACCATTTAATGTATGCACGTCGTACGTCCACTTGCTTCCAGCTTTGGCGCCGAGGTAGATGACCTCGATCTGACCCTGCCGCTCTCAAGCGATGCGGTCAAAGAGTTCACAAACCTCCTGTATCGGTATGCGCTGCTACTAGTGCGCGTGCCCCATTTTTCGCCGGCCCACCAAGCCGCCCTGGCTCTGGCACTTGGTCGACCCAAGGGCGAGACGCGCAAGGAATACGCGATCCCGGGGTTTCCCATGATTTGCCGCTTGGGCAATGCCACCGATGAGTCGGGTCGACCCTCTGCCTTCTTCAATCGGCAGGGCGAAGAGTGGCACAGCGACGGTTGCGGCTCGGGTGATGTGAATGGCATCACGATGCTTTATGCGATCGAGGTGCCGCGTCTGGGCGGCGATACCATGTTCTCTAGTCTGCACACGGCGTGGGAAACGCTCGATCCCGCAACCCGGGCGCGGATGCAGGACATGCGCACTAGGCACAGCTTCAACTGGCACAACGACAAGGTTCTGCGACTCAGCCCCGGCGCCGCCAAGCCGCTCACTTTGGCAGAGCGCGCTGCGATCCCCGACCGCTGGTACGACCTCGTGCAAATCCACCCGATCACTGGACGCAAGCTGTACTACGCCAGTCCCAATCTGGTGCAAGAGATTTCGGGCCTGGATGATGCCCAGCGAGATATTCTGGTCAACCAACTGATTGGCCATGTCAGTGCGCCGGAGCGGGTTTACAGACACCGCTGGACGCCGGGCGACTTGCTGGTTTGGGACAACAACGCCCTCATGCATAGCCCGACCGACGTGGCCGAATATGTCGACGACCGCCGACTGATGCATCGTTGCTTCACCGTGCCCGCGAAGGGCGCAGCGGAGTCCACTGTGGCCTAGCCGGTTTTGCCAATGTCCAAACTTCGGGCGTGGCACGGATTAAGGGGCACGTGACGGCGTCCTACGTGCGTTCAATCGGGTTCAAGTCAAACACCTCTTGCAGCACAGCCTCCGTCAACACCAGGCACCACCAAGTCTGTCGGTAACTCTGGGCGGGTTGCAACTCGGTGACTGCTGGATATTGGACAAGGTCTCGTAGAGCCGATCAAAGGAACTCGGCCTCTGGAAGTTTGCGCATCCCCCGGCCGAATGTGGCCGAAAAGTCGCACCCATGCCGGGCACGCCTGGCGACGACCAGGCAGTCGGAGAATCCGCCGTGGAGGTGCTCGAACATGTCGGCCGCCCGCATCGCTAGATGACTGGTTGCCGAAGGGCCACCTGGCGTAATTCATCGGCGACACGGTGGATGCACTGGACTTCAAGGCGTTCTATGCGCGCTGTGCAGGAGGCAGCGCACGCAAACAGCCGTTTCACTCGGCAGATTTCTGCTCCGCACGCTCCGAGGGTTCGGTGACGTCCGTGGGACGTTGCACGACGATATAGCCCTGGTGCACCTGCTCGGCAGTGAGGATATCGGTGAGGTTCTTATCGGGCGCGCCATCTCTTGGGGCGGACATGTTGTGTAAACGAACATGTCGCCGCAATACGTTAATAAATGTGTACTATTTTTAACCTATTCAGTCGGGTTGCGGGCGAACAGGCTCA
>CAMCYY010000230.1 GCA_945885335.1 Bordetella parapertussis | reverse complement strand
TGCAGCGCTTTGTCTTTGCACTCGGCATCCGCAATGTTGGCGAAGCCACGGCACGCGATCTTGCACGGCACTTCGGCAAGCTCGATGGCCTGATGGCAGCGGAAGAAGAGGCGCTGCTGCAGGTGCCGGATGTGGGGCCTGTGGTGGCCGAATCGATACGACGCTTTTTCGCCGAGGGACACAACGTCGAAGTGATCGAACAATTGCGTGCAGCGGGGGTTGCATGGATGGAGCATGAACCTGCTGCATTGCCCTCGGCTGGCGCTTTTTCCGGCAAGACCCTGGTGTTGACTGGTACGCTACCGAAAATGACGCGCGACGAGGCACGCGCCCTGATTGAGGCTGCCGGCGGCAAGGTTGCGGGATCGGTATCAAAGAAAACTGATTACGTCGTCGCCGGCGATGAGGCCGGCAGCAAGCTTGAGCGCGCCAGGGAGCTGGGCGTGGCAGTGATCGACGAAGAACAATTGCGCAATCTCGCAGGCAAGAGCGCAGAACACTAAAAGGCCATCATGAAGAGAGTCACCAAAGCCGTATTCCCCGTTGCCGGCATGGGCAGCCGCTTCCTGCCGGCGACCAAGGCCAGTCCCAAGGAGATGATGCCCATCGTGGACAAGCCGCTGATCCAGTATGCGGTCGAGGAGGCTGTGGCTTCCGGAATCACCGACATGGTGTTCATCACCGGGCGCAACAAGCGCGCCATCGAGGATCATTTCGACAAGGCCTATGAGGTCGAGTCCGAACTGGCCATGCGCGGCAAGCACGAACTGCTGGCCCTGATCCAGAGCATTATCCCCAAGCACATCAATTGCATCTACATCCGCCAGCCTGAGCCACTCGGTCTGGGCCATGCCGTGCTGTGTGCGCAGCCAGTGGTACAGGACGAGCCTTTCGCCGTAATCCTTGCCGACGAGCTGATTGATGCCGCGCCGCCGGCGATTGCCCAGATGGCGGCGATTTTCGAGCGCGAACAATCCTCGGTGCTCGGCGTGCAAAGTGTGCCGCTCGCGCAGACCGGATCCTATGGCATCGTCAAGCTGCAGCATGAAAACGGCCTGGATCGTGTGACAGGGATTGTCGAGAAACCCAGGCCGGAGGCCGCGCCCTCAACGCTGGCGGTGATCGGGCGCTACATCCTCACGCCGCGCGTCTTTCATCATTTGTCGAACATCAATCCCGGCGCGGGCGGTGAGATACAGCTCACCGACGGCATTGCCCGGCTGATGGAGGAAGAACGCATCTTTGCCCACACCATCGCCGGGACGCGCTACGACTGCGGTTCCAAGTTCGGCTATCTGCAAGCTATGGTTGGCTATGGCATCAAGCACCCGGAGGCCGGTGAGGACTTTCGCGCCTGGCTGAAAGCATTCAAGCCCGCGCAATGATGCCCGCCGACAAAGCCTGGGCGCTGCTGCAGGAGGCCGATGTGGTCTGCAGCGAGGAAGAGGTGGCGCAATCGGTCCGTCGCCTCGGAACCGAGATCACGGCCGCGCTGGGGGACAGTTATCCGCTGGTGCTTTCAGTCATGGGCGGCGCTGTGTATTTCGTTGGTCAACTGCTGCCGCACCTGCGCTTTCCGCTGGATCTCGATTACATTCACGCCACGCGTTATGGCGATGAAACATCCGGCGGCAAGCTGCATTGGCGCGTCGAGCCGCGCGAGAACGTGAAAGGCCGCACCGTGCTCGTTCTCGACGATATCCTTGATGCCGGCCATACGCTGGTGGCGATCCGCGACAGCGTGCTGGAGCGAGGCGCGGCAAGTTTTCACTGCGCCGTGCTGTCATTCAAGGAAACCGGCGTTGCCAAGCCGATCGATGCCGAGTTTGTCGGTGTGCGCCTGCCGAACCGCTATGTATTCGGCTGCGGCATGGATTGCAGCGGTGTCTGGCGCAATCTGCCGGCGATCTACGCTGTGAAGGGAATGTAATGCTTGGAATCATCGGCGGCTCCGGCCTGACGCAACTCTCCAGCCTAGATGACATACGCCGGCAGATCATCCGCACGCCTTATGGCGAACCCTCCGGTCCGCTCACCTGCGGCCGCATTGGCACGACGGAGGTCGTGTTCCTGGCACGGCATGGCTATGGCCACACCATTCCGCCGCACCAGGTGAATTACCGCGCCAACCTGTGGGCGCTGAAGGAGCAGGGCGTCACAGACATCGTATCAGTGGTTTCGGTGGGCGGCATACGCGCCGACCTCGGCCCCGGACGCATTGTCGTTCCCGACCAGATCATCGATTACACCTGGGGCAGGAAGAGCACCTTCTTCGAGAACGAGGAGCCGGTGACCCACATCGACTTCACGAATCCGTACTCAGCGCCGGTGCGTGCCCGCATCCTCACGGCGGCAGCTGCCATCAAGCAGCCGGTGGCCGATGGCGGCGTGTATGCGACAACACAGGGGCCGCGCCTGGAAACCGCTGCGGAAATCAACCGCCTGGAACGTGATGGTGCGGACATGGTCGGCATGACCGGCATGCCCGAAGCGGTGCTGGCGCGCGAGTTGGGCCTGCAGTACGCCGCGATTGCCGTCGTGGTTAACCACGCCGCCGGCCGCGTCGACAGCAGCCAGGGCATCCACATGGAAAAAATCGATGCGGTGCTGCGCGAAACCATGGCTCGGGTGCGGCTGATCATCGAAATGCTGGTCAAGTCATGATCAGAGAAGTTCTTCGCATGGGCGATCCGCGCCTATTCCAGCTTTCAGATGCGGTGGAGCAATTCGACACACTCGAGCTGCACGCGCTGATCGCTGACATGCGAGACACCATGGCACATCTTGATGGCGCCGGCCTCGCTGCGCCGCAGATCGGCGTGTCGTTGCGCGTGGTGATCTTTGGCGTTAAAAGCAATCCGCGCTATCCGGATGCGGAAGACGTGCCGGAGACGGTGCTGATCAATCCCGTGCTGAAACCGGTGGGCGAGACCGATGAGGACATCGAGTACGCCTGGGAGGGTTGCCTGTCGGTGCCGGGCATGCGCGGCGTGGTGCCGCGCTGGAAGCGCCTGCGCTATCAGGGCTTTGATGAGTACGGCAAGGTCATTGATCGCGAAGTGTCCGAATTTCATGCCCGCGTGGTGCAGCATGAGTGCGACCACCTCGATGGCATCCTCTATCCGATGCGCATCCGTGACCTGCGACAGTTTGGTTATACCGAGGTGCTGTTCCCGGATGGATCGATGGCCGGCGACGATTGATCTGCAGCAAAGGAAGATAACAATTATCTTCTCAGCGCCTTTATTTAATTGGTATTTAATCTAAAACGATAATATTCAAAACAGGAAAAATCAGGACTCCATGGCCTCGAGCAGATCCTGTTCGAGCAGCAGCACCAGGCGTGGATGCGACAGCGCCTCGCCTGAAACGAGGAACACGTCCTCGGCTCGCTCGCCCAGTGTGATGATCTTTGCGGTGTGAAGGTTGACCTTGTACTCGCCGAGCACGCGGGCAATGCGGAACAGCAGTCCTGGCCGGTCGCCCGCAGTGATGGAAAGCAGGTTGTATTGCCCTTTTTCGTCTGGCCGGATATGCACTTCGGGCGTGATCGGGAAGTGCTTGAGTAGGCGCGATACACGCCCCTTCGCCGGTACCGGCAGCGGCGCCTGGGTCTCAAGGCGTTCGGCCAGGTCGTGTTCGATCAGACGGATCATGTCGCGATAAGGCGATTTTCCCGATCCCATGGTCTGGAATGTATCCAGAGCATAGCCATGGCGCGTGGTGTGGATGCGGGCATCGGCAATGCTGTAGCCGATGGTCTGGAAATAGCCACAGATGCGCGCAAACAGATAGGGCTGGTCCGGCGTATAGATCATCACCTGCAGGCCTTCGCCGACCGGGGACAGCCGCGCCCTGACCACCGGCGTGGTGGTCTCCACCTTCTTGCACAAAAGACGCGTCTGCCAGGCAATGTCCTTGGCGTCGTGGCGCAGGAAGTAGGGCACGTCCAGCCGCTTCCACAGTTCTGTCTCGACGCCTTCAGGAAGTGCATACAGGCGTAGCAGGCGCCGCGCTTCGTCCTGCTTGGCC
>CAMCYY010000229.1 GCA_945885335.1 Bordetella parapertussis | reverse complement strand
ATGACCGATGCCTACGCCATCACCGCGAACGCCCTGCCTCGGGAAACACGCCGCGCCGCCGCCGACTTCCTGCGCGGCATGGCATCAGGTTATGTGACACGCATTGATCGCGGACGCGGCGAGAAGAAGGACACCTGGACGAACAACTGGCAGAGCCACCGCGTCAAGATCGTCACCGTGATTGCAGTCGCACTGAATGACGAGGCCCTATTCGCCGATGCGCGCCGCATTTACATCGATCAGTTGAACGCGAACCTTCGCGCCGATGGCACCGTGCAGGACTTCCATCTGCGCGATGCGCTGCATTACGTGACCTATGACCTGGAGCCACTGACGCGCGCCGCGCACTCGGCCACGCGGCGCGGCGAGGACTGGCTGCGCCTGGCGGCGAAAAACGGCGCCACGCTGGCAGGGGCCCTAAACTGGCTCGAGCCCTATGCCCTGGGTGAAAAAACGCATGAGGAGTTCGTGCGCTCGAAGGTCAGCTTCGACGCCCGGCGCAATCGTGCCGGCGTGAAGGGTTTCTCCGGACAGTGGGATCGCCGGCAAAGCCGCGACCTCTACTGGATGGCAGCCCTGCTGGATGCGCGCTATACCGCGACGGCGAAGTCCGTCAGTGCCACGCCGCCAGACTGGATGGGGGCGTGCTGGGTATGGTGATGCAATGGCTGCCAGTTTCGTTCGTGGTTCGAAAAGCGCACCACGAACGGAGTCCTCCAAGTCGTTCGTCCTGAGCCTGTCGAAGGACGAGCCCGGAACGCCGGGACGAAGGCAGTTGCTAAAACGGGGGCCTACCGCCCCTTGAACATCGGCGGACGCTTTTCGCCGAAGGCCTTGCGTGCCTCCTGCGCATCTTCGGAGTCGCGCAGCACGGCCTGGAATTCGCTTTCCATCTGGATCTGGTTCGGCAGGGCGGTATGCGGTGCGGCGCGCAGCAATTGCTTGATGCGGCTGTAGGACATGGTCGCGCCGCCGGCAAATTTTTTCAGCGTGGCGCCGGCCTCGACCATGAGCTGATCGTCATCCACGCATTTCCAGATCAGTCCCCACTCGGCGGCCTTTTCCGCAGGCAGCTTTTCGCCCAGCAGCATCATGCCGGCAGCGCGTGCATCACCCAGGGCGCGCGGCAGCAGCCAGCTCGCCCCAACATCCGGCACCAGTCCGATGTTGACGAACGCCGCAAGAAAGGACGCCGAGCGAGCCGCGATGACAATGTCGCAGGAAAGCGCCAGGCTCATGCCGGCGCCAGCCGCAACACCGTTCACCGCGGCAACGGTGGGAATGCCAAGGTTTTTCAGAATTTGGACCGGCGGCACGAAGTAATCGCGCAATGACTCTTTCGGGTCTTCCGGATCGTTCGGTCGCGGCGCCAGAAGATCGGCCCCCGAACAAAAGCCGCGACCGGCGCCGGTAATGAGCAGCGCACGCACTTCGCGCTTGGGCACACCCGCGGCAACCAGACGCATGGCGCGATGCAGGTCCGACAGCAGACCAAAGCTGAGTGCATTGAGACGGTCGGGGCGGTTCAGCGTAATCGTTGCGGCGCCCTCTGCGATGTCGAGTTTCAGGGTTTCGAATTCCATGGGTGTACTCCTCCTTGATTGTTTTTTACCAGAGCTTGACCAGCATGCGCGCCACCAGCACATACAGCAGCACGGCAAAAACCTGCTTCAGGCGCCTGGTGGGCATGCGGTGTGCGGTGGCGGCGCCCACCGGGGCTACCATCATGCTGGTCACCACGATGCCGGCAAAGGCCGGCAGGTAGACATAGCCAAAGCTCCACGGCGGCAGACCGGCATCGTTCCAGCCGTTGATGACAAAGCCCACCGTGCCGGCCGCGGCAATCGGAAAGCCCAGCGCCGCTGCGGTGCCGATGGCATTGATCATGGGCACATTGCACCAGAGCATGTAGGGCACCGAGGCAAAGCCGCCGCCCATGGCTGCAATCGAGGACAGCGCGCCAATGCCGGCGCCCACGCCGCTCAGGCCCAGCGGCCCTGGCAATTGCCGCGACGGACTCGGCTTGCGGTCGAGGATCATGTTCGTGGCCGAGGCGAAAATGATGGCGGTGAAGCACAGCGCCAGCGTCGTGACCGGAATGGCCGAGGCCAGCGCCGCACCGAGCAGGCCGCCGATGATGATACCCGGGGTCATGCTGCGCACAATGGGCCAGCGTATCGAGCCGCGCGACTGGTGGGCGCGGATGCTGGCGAGCGAGGTGAACAGGATGGTGGACATGGAGGTGCCCACCGCCAGATGCAGCAGCTGTTCGCGCGGCAGGCCCTGCATGTCGAACAGCAGCACCAGGAGCGGCACCATGATGGCGCCGCCGCCAATGCCGAGCAGCCCGGCAAAGAATCCGACAAAGGCGCCCAGCGCCAGGTAGGCCAGCCACCACTCGGGCGAGATCATGCGATCAGGGTTTCTTTATAGTTGGCGTTGAGGGAAATAGCGTTGAAAGCCATGACGTTAAGAATCAGGCCGAATAGCCCAGGCGATCGAGCAGTGCCTGCAGGGTTTCGCTGATCTGGGCGTGCAGTACGACATCGGCAAGATCATCCAGCGGCGTCTCGGCGTTGTTGATGATCACGAGGCTGGCACCGGCTTGTTTGGCAATGCGCGGAAACGATGCGGCCGGCTCCACCAGAAGCGTGGAGCCGATGGCGATATACAGGTCGGCGCCCATGCTGATGTCGGCGGCCTGCTGCATCTCTTCTTTGGGCATGGACTGGCCGAAGGAAATCGTTTTGGTCTTGATCGGGCCTTCGCAGTCATCGCAGTCGGGCGCATCCTCGCCATGCTCGCAGCGCTGGATGATCAATTCGGTCAGCCATTCGCGCGCGCACCACTGGCACGCGGATTTTCGCGTGCTGCCGTGCAGCTCGATCACATCCGTGCTGCCCGCCTCGACGTGCAGGCCATCCACGTTCTGCGTGACCACCGCCGCCAGATGGCCGCGGCGCTGCAATTCAGCAAGGGCGTAGTGACCTGCGTTCGGCTTCACGCCCTGGCGCGCGCGGAAATTCGCTGCAGCACGCTTCCAGGCCTTTACGCGGGCCTCACGGTCGTTCATGAAATCCTCGTACATCACCGGGGTCTGCGTCTTCTAGACGCCACTCGGCCCGCGGTAGTCGGGGATGCCACTGTCAGTGCTGATGCCCGCGCCGGTGAAGGCCACGCCGCGGCGCGCCATGCGCACCAGGTCGGTGAAGGTTTCCATGGCGATGTCGTGGGGAGTCATGGGGGGATGATAGCGCAGAGGGATACCCTGAGTTTGCGCGGCAAACCTGCGTTTCACGAAGGGAATGGAGAGTTTCTTTAAGCCATTCTATTTCGGCTTCGCCGAGATACTTCTTTTGTCTCGCCAAAAGAAGTATCCAAGAAAAGGCGACCCTACGGTGACGGTCCCGGCGCGTTGCGCGCCGAGACTCCCCTGCGATGCTCGCAGTCTGAGGCGGCTGCGGAACTCGCCCGTCCTTCGGCGGGCTCAGACAGTCCTCGCCGACGACCCCTCAGACCGCTGCGCTTCTCGGCGCCCCCAAAGGGGAAGGTCAACAGCAAACCATCGGTCCACTTTTAGGTTTGGGAAGGTTAAAGTCCGTATGTGTAAGCGGAAGGCCAAGTTGTTGGTACGTAGCGGGTTTCCCCTTTGGGGGCGCCGAGAAGCGCAAGGAGCCGAGGAGTTTTCCGCGAGGACTGTCTGAGCCGCGAGCGAAAGCGAAGACGGCGAGTTCCGCAGGTCACGCATACGGCGGAGCAGGTTCCAGGCGCAACGCGCCTGGATGCGACCCGGGAGCGTGACACAGGTGCGCCCTCGTCCCGCGTGACCACGTGTGCCTGTGCGGTCGCATCCCGTTTCGCGGGAGCTCTGCGCTCCGGCGCACCCGAGGCGACTGAGCATCGCAGGGCAGTTCTGGCGCGTAAGCGCCAGAACCGTCACCGTTGGGTCGCCTTTCTTTGGCGAAGCAAAGAAAGTCACTCGGCGAAGCCGAAAGTAAATTTAAGAGAGAAGCAAAACCCCCCGCACGCCTGTGGCGTGTCGGCCCCCTTTGACAA
>CAMCYY010000228.1 GCA_945885335.1 Bordetella parapertussis | reverse complement strand
TCAGCATCGCAGCGCTCAAGGCAGCACGCACCGCCGCCCCTGCGCTGCCGCGCGGCCTCCTGTTCGATGCAGTACCGGCTGACTGGCATGCACAGCTGAAAGCGCTGGAGTGCGTGTCACTGCATTGCAATGCGGCCCGGCTGGATGAGCGCACGGCACGCGCCGTGCTCAAGGCCGGTTACGGACTGGCCGTCTGGACCGTCAATGACGTGGCACTGGCAAAGCGCCTGTTCGCCTGGGGCGTGGATGCGATCTTCACCGACCGCCTGGACCTGATAAGCGCCTATTTCGCGCCGTGACGCCCGGGCTTCGTGATTTATGTCACGCCTCGGTAACACTCATGGGCTGTTTGTAAGTACGCGTTACAAAGCCTTACAACCCGCGTGTCGTCGAAGATTAATCTGGAAGCGTTGTTGGATCAGCAGGCCCATTCCTCAATCCACCGTCAAACCACCGGAGAACCGACATGCGCACCCCGTCCACCGTCACCGCGATAGCCGCCTTGCTGTTCGGCGCCGTCTCACTGTCCGCCCATGCCCAGACCACGCCCCGGCTCGACAAGCGCGAAGCCCGGCAGGAACAACGCGTCGAACATGGCGTGAAATCAGGCCAGATCACGCCGGCTGAAGCCGCCCGGCTGGAGAAAAGGGGCGACCGGCTGGAGAAGCATGAAGCGAAGGCAAAGGCTGATGGTGTCGTGACGCCAGGCGAACGCGCCCGGCTTGAGCGCGAAGCGAATCGCAACAGCCATGCCATCGCGCGCCAGGCGCATGACCGCCAGGGCGCAAAGAAATAATCCTCAGAACGGGAGCCTGGCTCCCGGCTTCGCGGCCAGCAGCACGCCGCGAAATGCTTCCTGAATGCGCTTGAGGCCGGCGGCATCGTCGGCCTCGAAACGCAGCACAATGACCGGCGTGGTGTTGGAGGCGCGTGCCAGGCCGAAGCCGTCGGCGTACTCCACGCGCAATCCGTCCAGCTTGATCACATCCAGGGCATCGGCGAAATGCGCACTCTGCTGCAACCCGGCTATCAGCCGATGCGGTTCGCCCTCTTCCAGTTCAATGTGCAGCTCTGGCGTGCTCACCGAATCAGGCAGCGCTTCGAGCACCGCCGAAGGA
Source organism: Bordetella parapertussis (assembly GCA_945885335.1). GTDB lineage: Bacteria > Pseudomonadota > Gammaproteobacteria > Burkholderiales > SG8-39 > CAIYPG01. The sequence continues at coordinate 3,038 of CAMCYY010000228.1, read as the reverse complement.
TCAGCTTCGCGTGACAGAATTTCCAGCAGTCGGGCTGCTGCATACTGACCATCGTCGAACCCATACCAGCGCTCACCAAAGAAAATGTGTCCGCTCATTTCACCGGCCAGTGGCGCAGCGCGCTCCTTCATGCGGCCCTTGATGAAGGAATGCCCGGTCTTCCACATGCTCGGCACCCCGCCATGGGCCCTGATCCAGGGCGCGAGCTGGCGCGTGCATTTCACGTCATAGATGATTTCCGCACCCGGCAGGCGCGACAGCACGTCTTTCGCGAACAGCATCAACTGACGGTCAGGATAGATGATGCGGCCGCTTCTGGTCACAACGCCCAGCCGGTCACCATCACCATCAAAGGCAAGGCCGAGCTCGAGGTTGCCCTTGCGCACTGCTGCAACGAGATCCTTGAGGTTGTCCGGCTGCGACGGGTCGGGATGATGGTTCGGGAAATTGCCGTCCACCTCGCAGAACAATGCAGTGACCTCGCAGCCCAGGCGCTCGAACAGCTCAACAGCCGTATCACCGGCAACACCGTTGCCACAGTCAACGGCAATGCGCATCGGCCGGGCCAGTTTCACGTCAGACACGACGCGATCAAGATAGGCCGTGCGGACATCCACATGGCTCAGCTTGCCGCTACCATGCACAAGATCATTCTTTTCAATGCGAACACGCAGGCGCTGGATGTCTTCACCCGACAGTGTCGTTCCGCCCAGCACCATCTTCAGGCCGTTGTAATCCGGCGGGTTGTGGCTGCCGGTCACCGACACGGCGCTGTGGCAACCCAGGTGATGTGCGGCGTAATAGGACAGCGGCGTCGCCACCATGCCGACATCGATGACGTCGATGCCCGCAGCACGCAGGCCGTCTGCCAGCGCTGCCGATAGCGCGGGACCGGACAGGCGTCCGTCACGACCAACCGCAATGGCCTTCTGGCCGCGCGCAACCGCCTCGGAACCGAGTGCATGACCAATGGAGCGCACGCCCTCTTCGGTCAGGGTGCGGCCTACGATGCCGCGGATGTCGTAGGCCTTGAAAATCTCGGCCGGCGGCAGGAAGGGTTTCTGTGTCATGGGCAGTGTTCTGTTTGGTCTTTTCGGGATGACGGATTTTAACAGCGCAGCTTTGCCCCTAGCCGCCTATTGGTTTGCAAAATAGCCGAGCACACGGCGCGGCAGCCAGTCGAGATGGCCGGGGAACGTGCCGGCCACAAATCCGACATGCCCGCCATGCTTCGAAAACTCGGCGCTCACGCAGGACGGCAACCGCGCCGGATCGGGCAGTGCCGCTGGCGGAACAAAGGGGTCGTCCAGTGCATTGATCAGCAGCGTCGGCACCGCAATGCCGGCAAGCAGCGGCTTCGAACTGGCGCGCGACCAGTAATCATCCGTGTCGCGAAAACCGTGCAGCGGTGCTGTGACGACATTGTCAAACTCGCGCAGCGTGCGTGCCTGCCGCATGGTGGCGCCGTCGAAAATGCCGGGATGCCGGACGAGCTTTTCCGCACTCTTGGCCTGCAGGGACTTCATGAACATGCGCGTGTAGACACGATTGAAGCCTGAGCCCAGCGCATCGCCCGAAATGCGCACATCCAGCGGCGCGGAAACGGCTGCCGCCGCCCGCACGATAGCTCCGGCGTGCGCGCCGCTTTCACCCAGCCACTTCAGCAGCGCATTGCCGCCCAGCGATACACCGGCAGCAAAAATCGTTGCGGAACCAGACTGGGCACGAAAGCGCTCCAGCATCCATCCGATTTCAACACTGTCACCGGAGTGATAGGCGCGCGACAGGCGATTGGGCTCACCCGAGCAGCCGCGAAAATGCGGCAGGGCAAAGCGCCAGCCGCGCCGGGCCGCTTCGCGCGCGAAGGCCACTGCATAGTGGCTGCGCGAACTGCCCTCAAGCCCGTGGAACAGCACTACAAGCGGTGCCTTGCCGTCGCTGCCGAGAAAATCCACATCGACAAAATCACCGTCAGGCGTATCCCAGCGCTCGCGGCGATAGACGTGATTTTTCTGGAAGCGTCCGCGCAGCGCCGCATAGATGGTATGGACATGAGGGTTCTGCAACCACCACGGCGCGCGGAATTCGTTCAGATCATGCCCCTGGGATAAAGAAAACTTCGCGGGCGGGGTATTCACCCCGTCCTTGACCAAAGGGGGCCAAGCCCTTTTTGGAAACCCTGAAACCCGAACTCCGCAGCAAGCTGCGGTGAATCTCAAGATTCACCGCAGGACTCAGTGCAGTATCTTCGGACCGTCGTCCGCCGAAAGCTGCGGCGCCGCGCTCTGACCCTGCGGCGCAGGAGACGCGTGATGGACAATCATGCGCCAGCCATTGCCGGTGCGCAGGTAGGCATTGGTCACGACGACGGGAACAGACGGCCGGCGAGCGCCCTCTATGCTGATGTTTTCATGCAGGCTGTGCACCACGATCATCATGCCGCTCAGCACGCTCTGGTCGGACAGGCGGACCCGGAGGGGCTGACCCGAAGCCATGATCTGCGCCCACGCGGCGCGCACCGCCGCGTAGCCGACCAGCCGCACGCCGCCCGGGTGTACGCAGACGATTTCCTCGTCCTCGGCCCAGACCTCCATCATGGCGTCCAGATTGCCGCCCTCGAGCGCTTCGTAAAAAGCGGCCTCGGCGTCCTGCGGTGTGGGGTAGGTGGTTTTTTTCACTCGCGCCTTCTGTGTGGGACGCATGGTAATGGATGCGGGTATCAGCGCCAAGCTGCATCCGCTGGCGCAATCATGCGAAAACGCAATTATCGCGTGTTCTCGCTTTTGCGACGCCGCCCCCAGGCTTCGGGGTTGATCAGGCAGGGCGGCCGCTCACCGGCAAATACGGCCGTCACATTCGCCGCGGCAAGACGCGCCATGGCCATGCGTGTCGCAAACGTGGCGCTGCCCAGATGCGGCGCCAATGCCACATTGTCCAGCGACAGAAAGCCCGGATTGAAGTCCGGTTCCCCTTCGAACACATCGAGACCCGCTCCCGCAATACGCTTCGATCTCAGGACCTCGATCAGCGCGGCATCA
>CAMCYY010000227.1 GCA_945885335.1 Bordetella parapertussis | reverse complement strand
AGGGGGAACACGCCCTCGCCCTCGTCGGGAAACTTCGGCAGCAGGTAATCTGAGCGCCAGGTCGCACCACCGCCTGAAATCGTGCCTTCCTTGCGCGATGCGCGCGCTGTCTGAGGAATATTGAAGCTGATCATCGGGATCTCCTTCCTTGTTTTGATGCCGCCTTCATTGGTCGATGTTATTGGTCGTGCCTGTTCAATCTTTCTCGCCCCGGGGCATGGGATCAAGATGCGCGTCAGGGCGTAACATTGACCTCGCGCCCGCTTTCCGCGGCCTGCCTGAGCGCATCGATGAAACGGTGCATGCTCACGGCGGTCTCGAAGGTGGGGTGGACACTCTGGCCACCGCGGATGGCATCGGCAAAGCCACAGTACATCTGGCCCACATTGTAGGCCTCGTCGGCAGGCATCGTTGCCGGCACGCGCACCAGGCGCTGCGGCACCGCCAGCTCGGCCAGGGCGTTGCCGCCGCGCACACCATGCAGGCGCACCTCGCTCAGCTGCGGTGAGTCCTTGCTCGAGGCCACCAGCGTGCCTTCGCGGCCATACACCTCAAGTCGGTAGCCGCTGCCTGCCCAGGGAATGGAGGACACGTGCGAGGAGGCCACCGCGCCGTTGCCCAGGTGCCCGCTGACCAGGATGTGATCGGGCGAAGTCACGTCCACATTCTTTTTGGTGTCCGTCTCGAACCACTGGCTGACCTGGGTGGCAATCACGCTGGACACACGACTGAAGTTACCGACGACAAAACGCAGCGTGTCGATGGTGTGGCCGTTGGCGATGGTGAGCGTGTGGGCACCCAGCTTCACGTCGCGCTGCCAGGTGCGGTTGGCGGGGCGCGCCAGCACACCCTCCCGGATCAGGCCGACGCGGCAGGACAGCACCTCGCCCACGTAACCCGCTTCGATCTGCTCCTTCATGAACATTAGTGCGGGGCTGACGCGCGACTGCAGCCCCACCGCCGTCCGCACGCCTTTGGCTTTGGCGAGCGCCGTCAGTTCTTCGGCCTCCGCGGTGGTGCGGCCCAGCGGCCACTCGCAATAGACGTGCTTGCCGGCGGCGATGGCCGCCTTGACCGGCTCGTAATGCGAGGGCACGCGCACCACCACCGCCACCGCGTCGATCTCGGGCGACGCCGCCATGGCACGGAAATCGTGGAAGGCGAGCTTGGCACCATGTTTCTGGCGCGCCGCTTCGGCGCTGTCGGGCTTGGTGGTGCACACCGCGGTGAGCTCGAAGTCCGGGCTGTGCGGCAGCGCCCGCAGGTGCGAGCGCGCGGCCCAGGTCGAGCCGACACCAGCCCCAATGACGCCCAGACGAATCTTGTTTGCCATGATGCCCCTCCTCAGGAGATTTTATCCACAGATTTGAGCCCCATTGTCCCAGATGTCCCGGAGATCGGTCCCGGAGATCGGTCCCGGAGATCGGTCCAAATGCCGGCCCTTAGGCGGCCAGGCGCACAGGACGTCCGGACCGGAAAAACCTTGATGCAGGCGGGCGTAGTGAATGCCCTTCAGCACACGGACACCCCAGCACCCCGGCAACCGATGCGAACTTTTCGACCCCGCGCAAACTGTTCAATTTTCATTCGGCCGCAACACCACTTATACATATCTAAGGAAACGCTGATCAAGTCCGGAACTTCGGAAACCTGCGCTACGTTTCCCTCTGAAGTGGGGGATATACAAGGGGGCATGCCCCCTTGTTCAGTTATTCACTAAAAACTTTTTAACTACGCGGGGCCACCTCTGAGCCCCACCGTACCCGTATCCATCGTTTAGGCTGGGTCAAATCACTGTATTATCATCCTCGCCTTAATCCATGCATCAGGATGGCGCGGCGCAGTTTGAAATGCACTGACGCAACTTCTACACTGCGGTTCGGTTAAAAACGGCCGTGTAGGCGACTCTTGCGTTCACTTTTTGAAATTTGTACGAGGACGCCGTATATGACGTCTTTGTCACGTGACAATCCTGAGGAAGAAATCTAACAGTGACTACAAAAATCATGGACAGAGGCTGCCTGCGCGCCGCGCAGCTGCTCGCCCGATGTGTCGCAAGATGCGTCTTTGCCGTTGCGACCATTGCAGCGGTCACATTGACAGTGACTATTCCGGTTCAGGCGGCCGAGAGTAAAACCATCGCGGGACTGTGGCTTACCACCGACTTCCCGGCGATGGCTGTGCGCGCCGGTGAGGCCACGACGATCAAGGTCAAGCTGCTGAATTCTGATCTTGCTCCGCAGCGTGTCACGCTGTCGGTCAATGGCATCCCGCAGGGCTGGAAAGCCACGGTAATCGGTGGTGGTGTTCCGGTCGCAGCCGCTATGCCGGCAACCAATGATTCGGTCGCGTTGCAACTGCGTGTCGAAGTGCCCGCCGGGGCACAGAAGGGAACCCAGCGTCTGGTGCTGTCGGCCAAGGGCAATGAAGCCGTAGCCGAATTGCCGCTGGACATCATCATTGGGCAGTCTTTGCCCACCAGGCTGGCACTCAAGTCCAAGCTTCCCTCGCAGCGCGGTTCGGCTCGAACCAGCTTCGAGTATCCGATTACGGTGCAGAACGAGAGCGACAAGGATGCGCTGGTTAAACTCGCCGCTCAGGCGCCGCAGGGGTTCAGCACCAGCTTTACCGAGGGCTACGGCTCCCAGGAGATCAGCTCCATTCCGATCGAGGCGGGCCAGAGCAAGGAACTCAAGGTCAAGGTGCAGCCGCCTGATTCAGCAGCGGCCGGCGATTATCCGCTCATGGTCAGTGCTTCGGCCGAAGGCGCGCAGGTCAGCGCACAAATGGCAATTCAGATTACCGGTGCACCGAAGCTGCGCATCACGACCGAAGACGGCAGATTGTCCGGCGAGGCCGAGGCCGGCAAGCCCACGCCGCTGAATGTGATTATCGAGAATACCGGCGCCGCACCGGCGCCCAGTGTGACCCTGTCGAGCACACCGCCCAGTGACTGGAAGATCGATATCGAGCCGCGTGTGATTCCGGAGCTGGCGCCAGGTCAAAAGCTGGCCATCCAAGCGATTATCACTCCTTCGGGCAAGGCAATTGCCGGCGATTACATGACCACCTTGCGCGCCAACAGTGGCAACGAATCAGCCTCCGCTGAATTCCGCATCAGTGTGACGACCTCAACCCTGTGGGGTCTGGCGGGCATTGTGGTGATCGTGCTTTCCCTGCTGTTGTCAATCGGTGCAGTGGCGCGCTTCGGCCGTCGCTAGCAGTCCGGGTGAGTTTCACGGTGAACGTGCGATGAGCGAAGTCATCATCGAGGTGCGCGGGCTGAAGAAGCGCTACGGCAAGACACTGGCGGTCGATGGCATCGATCTGACCGTGCGCCGTGGCGAGATCTTCGGTCTGCTCGGCCCCAATGGCGCGGGCAAGACTACGACCATCCTGATGCTGCTCGGACTGACCGAGGCCGACGAAGGCCGCATCTCGGTATGCGGCGCCGATCCCATGCGCGATCCGCTGACAGTTAAGGAGCGCGTTGCCTATCTTCCCGACATGGTCGGCTTCTACGACAACCTGAGCGCCCGCGCCAATCTGCGTTACACGGGCCGACTGGCTGGCATCGAAGCGCGGGAACTCGATAAACGCATTGATGGTGCACTGGTTCGGGTGCGTCTCGAAGCGGTGGCCGACCACAAGGTTGGCACTTATTCGCGCGGCATGCGCCAGCGCCTGGGCCTGGCCGAGATCCTGATGAAAGGTGCGCAGGTCGCGATCCTGGATGAGCCGACTAACGGACTCGATCCGCAGTCAACCTTCGAACTGCTCGACATGATTCGCACCTTGCGCGATGACGGCATGGCGATCATCCTGTCCTCGCACATTCTTGATCGGGTGCAGGCGATCTGCGATCGTGTGGCGCTCTTCAGTAACGGTCGCATCGCCATTGAAGGCAGTGTGCGCGAACTTGCGGCACAGGTGCTGGGAGGCGGTTATACGCTGCAGGTGGATACTTCCCCGGAGTTTGGCTCGCTAAACGCGGTGCTTACGGCGGTGGACGGTGTCACCGGCGTGGAAGCGGAGGAGCCTGGCCGTTACCGCGTGCTCGCCATGCGAGATGTGCGCGATGCGGTGGCTCGTGCCATGGTCAACGCCAGCGCGCCGGTTCTGCGTCTTGCCAGTGTCGAGCCCAGCCTCGACGAAATCTACCGGCGTTATT
>CAMCYY010000226.1 GCA_945885335.1 Bordetella parapertussis | reverse complement strand
AGCATTGCTTCTGCCACGCCTGCGGCGGCCCGGCTGCTACTCCGGCTTGGCGTTGCGGTCCTTGAGCAGCTTGGACCAGCGATCCGATTCGCTGCGCAGGAACGCGGCGAACTCGGCAGGCGTGGACCCCACCGCCTCCACGCCCATGAAAAACAGCTTCTCCTGGATGTCGGGCTGGCGCAGCGCCCTGACAGTATCCGCATTGACCCTGTTGACCAGTTCCGATGGCGTCTTCAGGTGCATCTCCAGCCCGTACCATCCCAGCATTTCAAATCCAGGCACCGAATCGGCGATGGGCGGAATACCGGGCAGCAGCCGGCTCGGCTTCTTGTAGGTACTGCCCAGCACCCGGATTTTTCCACCGGGCAGGTAGGTCTGGATAGTCGGACCAGCAGGACAGAAAGCCACAACCTGTTCTGCAACAACGGCGTTCATGGCGGCCGGCGACGTCGGATGCGGCACATGCGTCATCTGCAGGCCGGCAACTTTATTGAAGGCCTCCAGGCACAGATGGGAGGAGCCCCACTGGCCGGAGGACGAATACATCAGCTGCCCCGGACGCGCCTTCACATAGGCAATCCATTCCGGGATGGTCTTCACCGGCAGCGAGACAGGGATGGCAATGGCAAAGGGCGTGGTTCCCACCATGCTCACCGGCGCGAACTCGGTGGCAAGCTGGTAGCGCTGGTACATGAGCGTGCCGATCAATTGCGTCATCGCCATCAGAATCATGGTGTGTCCGTCCGGAGGTGCCTTGGCGAGGGCCTCTGCTCCGATCAGTCCGGTGGCACCGGGGCGATTGTCAGTGATGGCCGGCTGCCCCCAGTACTCGGTGTACTTGACGCCCAGCAACCGCGCCACGATGTCGGTTGGCGAACCGGCGCCATTGGGCACGATCATGCGGACGGGTTTGGACGGAAACGCCTGGGCGATCGCATCGCTCGCGGGAAATGCAAGCGCGATACCCACGCCAATGCCCAATGTCCCCAGCAAAGCCCTTACGCGATTGTTCCTATGCAATTCGAAATATCGTTTCATCACTGCTTCTCCTTTGGTTAACACCGCTTCATCCGACTCTGTGTCCGGTTTGCGGCAATGGCAATCAGGTTTTCGTCGAAAAACCCCGCATGTGCAATGCGTTGCATCAATATTTCCGGCCTATCAGTCGCAGGCCTTCGAGCACCGTTTACGATTTCCGACGCACATCAGGCGCGCGTGATCTCCACCAGAAAATCAATCATGGCACGCGTCTTTTTCGGTATGAATTTTGTCGGCGGGTACACGACATACATTGATCTGCCGGGTGCCCGGTTGCGGCGCAGGAATTCCACCAGCCTTCCTGCCGCCAGATCCTGCTGGAACAGCCACCAGTTGACCTGGGCTATGCCCAGGCCCAGCAGCGTAGCCTCGCGCAGTGCATCGCCGCTGCGCACCATCAGATTGCCCTTTACCGCCACTTCCACGCGACGGCCACCTTCCTTGAACTGCCACAGTGCCTGTCTCGACACCAGACAATTGTGCGACATCAAATCGTCCACGCACTGCGGCGTACCGTGCTTCTTCAGGTACTCCGGCGTGGCGCAGCACACCAGCGGTCCCTTGGTGAGCATGCGTCTGGCAAAACGCGAATCCGTCATCTCGCCCACGACCACGGCCAGATTGATACCCGAGGCGATCAGATCCGAGTAGCGCTCTCCCAGGGTGATGTCGATCTCGATGTCCGGATAGCGGGCGTAGAACTTGTCCAGATGTGGCAACAGGCCCACACGCGCGAAAAAAGACGGACACAGCAGCGACACCTTGCCGCGCAGCTGGTCCTGGGATTGCTGCAGCGCGTTCTCGGCGTTGTCGAGCTCGCTGAATACCCTGCGGCAGCTCGCGTAGTAGTCGCGGCCGAACTCGGTCATGTTGATGCGCCGCGTGGTGCGCGTGAGCAATTGCGTTCCCAGGTTCGCCTCGAGGCGCGCGATGTGCTTGGTCACCGCGGACACCGATACACCCATGCGCTTGGCAGCGCCGGTGAAGCCGCCGTTCTCCACAACCTGGACAAAAGCCTGCATACCCAGCAGCTTGTTCATCCGCTTCCATCCCCCGCCTGGTGAGCAATGTGCCGGGGGATGCTGCGCTTCCCATCCGCATTAGTCAAATTCCCTCGCCGGAATCCGGACTCAGCGCTTGCCGGCCGCCGAGCAGAACTCCGCAAGTGTCGCGGCGAAGGCTTCGGGCTCATCCAGCATGGGAAAGTGCCCGCAATTGTCCACAGTCTTGATGGCGATCCCCGGAACGGCTTTGGCGTAGCGGTCCTTCATGGAAATCGTCGGCCCCTTGGCGCCGTACAGGATCATCGCCGGACAGCGAATGTTCTTTACGTTGCTCTCGGTGTCGAACTGGCGCATGGCCCACATCACGCTCACCATGAGTTTGCCGCCCGCCTTGTTGCGGTCGATGTTCCAGCGCGCGAGCACCGCATCATTCACGGTGTTGATGCGCTGCTGCACTTCCTCGGCCGATTGCGTGGGAATGCCGAAATTGGCCTCGGTATGCGACCAGCGGGCACCCCATTCGTCGAAATTGCGCATCGGTGTCTCAACGATCACCGTGGACAGCGTGCGCGTGTGGTACAGACTGGCGAAGCCGACGCTGATGCTGCCGCCGCAGGAGCAGCCGGAAATGTGCGCCGCCTTGATGCCGAGGGCGTCCATGAAGGCGGCCAGTGCCGCACAGTAGTCCTCGATCGTGTAATGCCGTGGCAGCGGATCGGAGTCGCCATGTCCGGGCATTTCCCAGGCGATGACGCGAAATTTCTTCGACAGCATCGCCAGCGTGCCGGCGTACTGGTAGGCCGAGCCGCCATTCGTGTGGATCAGGATCAGGGTTTCAGCGCCGCTCCCAAGCGGGCCGGCCTCGTGATAATGCATGCGCCCATGGCCGTTGGTCTGGATGAATCCTTCCTTGAATGCCACTGCCTGCGGGTTTGCCATTTTTTCTCCTCCGTTTTTTGTGATGACTTCGTTGTTATTGTTGTTGCGACTTTGCCTCGTTATCTGGCTGCCTTCTGCAACAGCTGAACGACATTACCGCCAGGGTCCCGAAAGCTCGCGGTCCTGCCGTGCGAGCCCATGTCCCGTTGATTGATCAGCGTTGCGCCCAGGGACACGGCTTTCCCGATCGTCGCCTCGATATCGGACACTTCGAACACCGGAACCGCACCCACCGCGCCCGGCGCGGCCTCGGCCGTGCTGGCAATCGCCAGCGCCGCACCGCCCTCGCCACCCTTGAACTGGGTCCAGGTGCCCGGGACGCTGAACTGCGGCGCCTGCTCCAGGAAGCGCTCGTAAAAAGCCCCCAGACTGTCGGGGCTAGGCGATACGAGGTAGACGCTGTGGAGTTTCACTTGGAGGCCCATTTCATCGATATGCGCTTCAAAGCTGCTTCAGACCCTTGCCTGAATGGAAAGCGCCGGACATGAACAGCAAGGGATGACCCTCTCCCTCGACAAAGTGCCGGATTTGCGCCACCAGCAGCACATGGTCGCCCTGGGGCACCTGCGCCGAAAGCTGACACACGAACTGTGCGGCAGCTCCGGCGATCACCGGGCAGCCTTCCACCCGTTCTTTCCAGTCCCCGACCGGCACCAGTGCCGGCGGTGATTTTGCATGACGCCGCGCCAGCGCGACCTGGTCCTCGGCCAGCACGTTCACCGAGAACGTGCCGCACTGCGTGAGCGTGTCAAAGCGCGTGGAGCTGGCGCGCAGCGCCCACATCACCAGCGGCGGATCCAGCGACAGCGAAACAAAGGAATTCACCGTCATGCAATGCACCCGGCCATCGAAGCCTTCGGCAGCAACTACGGTAACCCCGGTGGGAAAGCGGCCGAGCGCCGAACGCAGCGCATGAAAGGGGCGCTGTGTCTGCCCGCTTTCGCCTTCGGCCTCCGGCGCAACCGGTGCTATCGGCTCGAGCACGGAGGTGCTCAAGCCGCCGCGCCCACGGGTGCAGGGCGCGCCCTCGCGGGTTGCTTCACATGGGGCATGATCTTGTTGGCAAAGGTATCGAGCGTCTGGCGCGTCGCGTTGACCGGCGTCAGCAGCACATACTCGACCCCGCCATCGGCCAGTTGCTGCAGCCGGTCGATGATTTCCTCGGGCGTGCCGATCAGGGCGGCAGTGTCCGCTGCGATTTCAGCG
>CAMCYY010000225.1 GCA_945885335.1 Bordetella parapertussis | reverse complement strand
ATTAATGAAATTGATAATTTTATTCTTTCAAAAATGGAGCAAGACATGTCACTGTTTGATCTGTCCGGCAAGGTTGCCGTCATCACCGGCTCGAGCAAAGGCATAGGCCGCGCCATCGCCGAACGCATGGCCGAGCATGGCGCAAAAGTGGTTGTATCGAGCCGCAAGGCTGATGCCTGCGAGGCCGTGGCCGAGGGCATACGCGCAAAAGGCGGCGAGGCCTTCGTCCAGCCCTGCCACGTCGGCAAGAAGGAGGAACTGCAGAACCTGGTCGACGCCACAAACAGGCATTGGGGGCAGATCGACATCCTGGTCTGCAATGCCGCGGTCAATCCCTACTTCGGCCCCTCGCTCGGTGTCACCGACGAGATCTACGACCGGGTCATGAACACGAACGTCAAGAGCAATTTCTGGCTTTGCAACATGGTATTGCCGAAAATGGCCGAGCGCCGCGACGGTGTGGTCATCATCGTGTCATCGATTGCCGGCGTGCAGGGCTCGGATCGGCTCGGCCTCTATGCCCTGTCCAAGGCTGCGGACATGCAGCTCACGCGCAACATCGCGGTGGAATGGGGTCCGCACAACATCCGCGCGAACTGTCTTGCACCCGGCGTGATCAAGACCGACTTCTCGCGTGCCCTGTGGGACAACCCGAATTCCGCGTCACTGCAGGCTACGAAACAATCTCCGCTGATGCGCATTGGCACGCCGGACGAAGTGGCTGGCTCCGCGGTCTTTTTCGCCTGCAGTGCCGGCGCTTTCATTACCGGCCAGACCCTGCTCATCGATGGCGGACGAAGCGCGGGACGCGTCTCGACACCTGCTTAGTCTTTCAGTCGAAGAATCACCGGCTGATGATCGGAGGCGTCGGTCGCAGCATCGACGGTAATCTCCTCGACCCGTGGCGCCAGGTCCTCGGTGACCAGCATCAGGTCAAAACAGAACGGCTCGCACTGCCACTGCTTGCCGTCATGGACACCAACCGTGGGGGCATGCGGGGTCTCGCCATGGCGCACCGTCCAGGCATCGCGATAGCGCGGCGCGCCTTCGATGGGCATCTGCAGCAACGCATACTCGGGGCAGTCCGGACGGAAATTGAAATCCGCAGCGAGGATGCCCGACGCCGGCCGTGGCGCCGGCGCAAATGGCCCGCCATCACGTCCTTCGCGACTGATGTCTGCGGCATGCGCCGCAGCTTCGGCCTGCAGGCCGCGCAAGCGCCCGACCTGCGCCATGCGCTGTACTTTCGAGTAGTACTCAAGATGGGTGGTCGTGACCCGCAGCGGCCCGCCCGCCGTTTGCAGAACCAGTTCCAGGGCAGTGCGCTGCATGCCCGGGGACTTGGGCTTGGGATCCGGTGGCCACGGCAACAGATGCCTGAACACCTGCAGTACCGGCAGCCGGGTAAAGATGGCGTTGCCGAACTGCATCCGTCCTGTTACGCCGTCAGCGGCGAGCCTGTCCGTGGCAATTCCCTCGACCAGGGTGTAACCCGGCAACGCAGCCGACAGCAGGGCAAACTGATCCTCCCCACTGCTGCCTTCCAAACCGGTGAAATTGCGCGCTACCTCCTGCAGGCACAGCACGTCGAAATCGGCCAGTTCACGGGCAACCCTGGCGATGCGGCCGGGGTCGACCATGCCATCGCAGCCGCGGCACCACTGGATGTTCCAGGTCATGACGATCATGGCAACTTTCTTCGCTGAAAACCGTCGTATTATCTCTCAGCCCAATCGAGGATATGCACCCGTGGCCCCCACGCTTCGCTCCCTGCTCACCCTCCTGCTCTGCGCCCTGTCAATCGCCCCAGCCCAGGCCCAGCGCCTGCCGCTGGACCGCATCAAGCTGCCACCGGGCTTCTCCATTTCACTGTTTGCCGAGAATATCCCCAATGCGCGCTCCATGGCACAGGGCAAGGGCAGCGTGCTGTTCGTCGGTACACGGTCAGGTGGCAAGGTCCACGCACTGCCGTACCAGAACATGAAGGCCAGCCGGATGCTCACAGTGGCATCCGGGCTGAACATGCCCAACGGCGTAGCCATGAAGGATGGCTCGCTGTACGTCGCCGAGGTCAGCCGCATCCTGCGCTTTGATGACATCGAGACCCGTCTCGACAGCCCGCCTCCGCCCGCCGTGGTTACCCGCAGTTTCCCCACCGACACGCATCACGGCTGGAAATTCATCCGCTTCGGGCCAGACGGATGGCTGTACGTCCCGGTCGGCGCCCCCTGCAATATCTGCGCACCGGATCCGGACCGCTATGCGCTGATCGCGCGCATTCGTCCCGACGGCTCAGGCTACGAAGTGGTGGCGCGCGGCGTGCGCAACACGGTCGGTTTCGACTGGGACCCGGGCGGCAACGCCCTGTGGTTCACCGACAACGGCCGCGACTGGCTGGGTGACGAACTGCCCAATGACGAGCTCAATCGCGTTGCGATAACCGGCCAGCATTTCGGCTACCCCTACTGCCATCAGGGTGACCTGGCCGACCCGGAGTTCGGCCGCGCCCGCAATTGCAGCGAATTCACACCGCCCGAGGCGCAACTGGGGCCCCATGTGGCTGCGCTGGGCATGCGCTTCTATACCGGCACGCAGTTCCCGGCGGAATACCGCGGCAACATTTTTGTCGCCGAACACGGCTCTTGGAATCGCTCGAAGAAAAGCGGCTACCGCGTCAAGCGCCTGGTTGTGGCGGACGGCAAGGTAGTGAAGCAGGAGGTATTCGCCGAGGGCTGGCTGGACGGCGAGCGCGCCTGGGGGCGACCGGTGGATATCGAGGTGATGCCGGACGGTTCGCTGCTGGTCTCGGATGACCAGGCCGGGGCGATCTACCGCATCAGCTACCGCGCGCCCTGAACCTTGTTCAGGCGCTGCTCCAGCATCATCAGGCCGATGATGGTCTTGACATCGGTAATCGTACCATCGGCCAACCAGGCCAGCGCCTGCGCCACTGGCACATGCAGCACCTCGAGGAACTCTTCGGCATCCAGGCTGGCGCCATGGTGCGTCAGGCCTTCGGCGAGAAACAGGTCGATGCGCTCGTTGGAATAGGCAATCGCCACATGGATGCTGCGCATGAACTCCCAGTGCGCCGCCTCGAAGCCTGTCTCTTCGCGCAATTCGCGTTTCGCCGTCGCAAGCGGCGCCTCGCCTGGGTCGATCTTGCCGGCGGGAAACTCGATAACATCGCGCCCCAGCGGATAGCGGTACTGGCGCTCCATGACAAGGTCGCCCGACGGCAGCACCGGCAAAATCATGACGGCGCCAGGGTGGACGATATGCTCCCGTGTGGCATGCGAACCATTCGGCAGCCGCACGCTATCGCGCTTGACCTGCAACAACCGTCCCTTGAATACCGTTTCGCTCGAAACTGTGTGCTCGGTCAGGTCGGCAGGCTTTTTCACGCCCCGCCCTTCTTCAGCGTCAAGTAGCGATAGACAAAGCCCGGGAAGCCAAGCAGCACGAACAGACAGACCGTGATGGCGTAGAACTCCCAGTTCTGCGCGTAGATTTCCCCTGCCCTCGCCTCAAGCAGGCGCGCCAGTCCCAGCACGGCGAAATACAGCAATGGGAGTTCCAGTACGCGCCACCAGCCGTCCTTGTCTGCGCCTTCGCCAAATCCCGCTGGAGGCCTGATCAGGAGAATGCGGCGGCTCAGGAAAGGCACATTGGCCGCAAGGATAGCAGCGGCCAACAGAAGGAGGCCGGTCGCGGCGTTCACAGTTTTGAGCTGACTTGAATCAGAGCGACTTGATGGCAAAAAAGCAAAGGGCCATCAGTTGCTGCGGCATGATGCCCAGCACCAGCAGCGCCAGGCCGTTCGCAGACAGCAGCACACTCATGTCGATGCGCGGCGCAAGTGGCGTGGTATCGACCGGATCGTCGAAATACATCAGCTTGATGATGCGCAGATAGTAGAACGCCCCGATCAGCGAGAACAGCACCGCCACCACGGCGAGCCAGATCTGGCCTGCAGAGACCGCCGCTTGCAGCACGCTCAGCTTGGCGTAGAAACCCACCGTGGGTGGCAGGCCGGCCAGAGAGAGCATGGTCAGCAACAGGATGAAGGCAAACCACGGGCTGCGCTGGTTCAGACCCTTGTAGTCATCAATGTTCTCCGCCTCGAAGCCGGCGCGCGACAGCAGCAGCACCGAGCCGAAAGCCGCAAGGGTGGTCAGCACATAGACAATGA
>CAMCYY010000224.1 GCA_945885335.1 Bordetella parapertussis | reverse complement strand
GACGTGCAGCCGCACAGTGCCATAACGCGGCCGATCTCCTCCTTGTAGATCTGGATCGCGCGGGCGGCGCCGGGCCCGCCCGCGGCGGCGGTGCCGTACAGTGTGCTGCGGCCGACCAGCACGGTCTTGGCGCCAAGTGCCAGCGCCTTCACCACATCGCTGCCGCGCCGGAAGCCGCTATCGACAATGACCGTGGTCTTGTGGCCCACAGCCTTGACGATCGCCGGCAGCGCGTCGATGGGCGCCATGGTGGCATCAAGGCAGCGCCCACCGTGATTCGATACGACCACGCCGTCAGCGCCATGGGCAATGGCCAACTCCGCGTCCTCGGGATGCAGCACGCCCTTGGCCAGCAACTTGCCCGGCCAGTGGTCGCGCAGCATTTTCAGATCATCCCAGGTGAGCGAGTCATTGCGCCGTCCGGCCTGGCCAAAACCACCGCCAAGCTGCTTGCGCAACGACTCCGGATAGTTCTCGTGCCGGGGCATGCCGCCGGTGGCGATGTAGCGCCCCAGCGTGCCGAACAACCAGCGCGGATGGGTCAGCACATCCAGCGTGTTGCGGCTGTTGTAACTGAAGGGCACGGAAAAGCCGTTGCGATGGTTGTACTCGCGATTGCCCGACACCGCCGTATCCACCGTCACCAGCAGCGCCTCGAAACCGGCGTTCTCGGCGCGCTTGATCAGCTCCAGAGACAGCTTGCGGTCCTGGAACATGTAGAGCTGCATCCACAGCGTGCCGCCGACTTCCTTGGCGATTTTCTCCATGCTGGTGATGGAGCCGGTGGCGAGCGTAAACGGAATGCCGGCATCGCGCGCGGCGCGCGCCAGCTCAAGCTCGCCCTGGTACCACATCATGCCGGCGGCGCCGGTGGGCGCAATCGCAATGGGCAGCTTGTGCTGCTTGCCGAATACCGTGGTGGAGAGATCGCGACCGGACACATCGCGCAGCACGCGCGGCTTGAGCTTGATGCGCTCGAAGGCCTCACGGTTGTTTCTGAGCGCCACCTCGTCCTCGGTGCCGCGGTCCACGAATTCGAACAGCCACTTCGGCAGGCGCGCCTTCGCCTTGTCGCGCAGATCGAAGATGTTGTAGGCGTCGTCCAGCGTGCTCATGGTCTTCCTCTCCTTTGTTGGTAGCGGCCTGGCCATTGTCGGCCGGCCGTCTGTTTGTGTCCGACATTATGCGTGGGGCCGGCGGCTGCGTACAGACCGCTATTGCGGTACCCTCGACGAATCAGAAAAAGAGGAGAAAAACATGCAGCCACTGGCCGGAGTCCGGGTCATCGATGTCAGCCGCGTCGTCGCGGGACCTTTCTGCACCTTCCAGCTCGCCCTGCAGGGCGCGGATGTGATCAAAATAGAAATGCCCGGCAAGGGCGACCCAGTGCGCTGGAGCCCCGCCGGCAGCGACACGCACTACCGCACCCGTGGCATGGCCACGAATTACATGCCGCAGAATTCCAACAAGCGCTCCCTCACGCTCGACCTGAAAAGCGCAGAGGGAAAAGAAATTTTCCGCACTATGGTGAAGAGCGCCGACGTGGTGATGGAGAACTTCCGCGCCGGCTACATGAAGGAACTGGGCCTGGATTACGCGGAGCTGGTGAAGATCAACCCGAAGCTTATTTTCTGTTCGCTCACCGCCTACGGCCAGAACGCCCCCAAGGGCCATCACACCGCCTATGACGGCATCGTGCAGGCGGCATCCGGCATGATGAGCGTGACCGGCACCAAGGCCACGGGGCCGCTCAAGGTCGGCCCGGTGATCCTCGACTACGCCTCCGGCCTTGCCGCCGCCTACGCCATCACGCTGTCACTGCTACGTCGGGACAAAACCGGCGAGGGCCAGTACATCGATGTGTCGATGCTCGACACCGCGCTCACCTTCATGAGTGCCCTGATCGTCGACTACAAGTGCACCGGCAACGTGCCAGGCCTGCGCGGCAACGTGCCGGCCAGCGGCGTGCCCACTTCGGGTTACTACAATTGCGCGGACGACCGCATGATCGTGGTCGGCGCCAATGAGGAGCACCAGGCGCTGAAACTGTTCCAGGCACTCGGCCAGGGCCATCTGCTCGAAGACCCGCGCTTCACCGGCATGGAACAGCGCCTCGCCAACGGCCCGGAACTCGCCGCCATCTTCGCCGCGATCTTCAAGACCAAGACCTCACTCGTTTGGGAACAAATCCTGAACGACGCCCGCGTGCCCTGCTCGCTGGTGCGTTCCATCGACGAAATCCTCGCCCACCCGCAGGTGCAGGCGCGCGAACAACTGCATACCTTCAAGAATCTGAAAAGCACCGAGAGCGATGTGACGGTGTTGAACGCCCCCTTCAAATTCGCCAAGGACGGTCCGCAACTGAAATCACCGCCGCCGACGGTGGGAGAGCACAGCGAAGCGATCCTGGCGGAGTTCGGGTATGACGGGGAGCGGGTGGCGGGGTTGAGGAAGCGCGGAGTGGTTTAAGACAGGGCAAGGCCCGGAGGAAACATCAATGAATCTCAATCATCTGTACAACATCTTCGACATGCGGGAAGCCGCAGAGCGTCGGTTGCCCAAGGGCATTTTCGAATACGTCGACAAAGGAACCGAGGACGGCATCTCGCTTGTCGAAAATCGTGCGGCGTATTCGCGCATGAAACTGCGCACGCATTTTCTCAACGATTGGTCGACGCGCGACATGGGTACCGAGATTTTCGGAAAACGCATCGAGTTGCCGTTCGGCATTGCCCCCACCGCAAGCGCCGGGTTGATGTGGTTCCAGGGCGAACTGGAACTGGCAAAGGCCGCCGCGGCCGCAGGCATACCTTTTACCCTGGCCACGGGTGCGTTGACATCACTTGAGCAGATCACAGAAGCCCTTCCTGACTCCCGCAAGTGGTTTCAGCTTTATCCCTGGTCGGATGAGGAAGCATCGTACGAAATGGTGACACGGGCGCGGGATCTGGGCTGGGAAGCGCTGGTGATCACCATTGACGGCGTGCCCGGGCGCGGCCGGGAACACAACGAACGCAATGGCTATTCATTCCCGTTCAAATTGAACAGGACCGCCGCCATCGACATGATGATGCACCCGGGGTGGCTGTGGCGGGTGATGCGCAAATACATGCTGACCGAAGGCATGCCTACCAACGCAAACTATCCCGAACGCTACCGCCACGCGATAAACGACGCAAAGCACAAACGCCCGAAAAGCTTTCAGGCAATGACGTGGGAGCACATCCGGAAATTCCGCGAATTCTGGCCGCGCAAACTGATCATCAAGAGCATATTGAGCGCCGATCAGGCCCGGGCCGCCGTCGATGCCGGAGCAGACGCCATCGTGGTGTCAAATCACGGCGGGAGGTCTTTCGACAGCTCTATTGCCCCCATCGACATGCTCCCTGAAATTGTGGAAGCGGTAGGCGATCGCTGCACCGTCATGGTTGACAGCGGCATCCGCCGCGGCAGCGATATCGTCAAAGCGCTGGCACGGGGAGCAAAGATGGTATTGGTGGGCCGTGCCACGCTGTATGGCACCGCCTGTGGCGGGCAGGCCGGAGCCGCGCGAGCCATACAAATCCTGGCAAGCGAGATGGAGAGATCCTGTGGCTACGTCGGTGCCCGCAACGTACGCGAGCTTGGTCCGCATATCTTTGCCCAACCGGAGCGCCTCACATGAACTCCAGCGCGATTCGAATGGGGTTGAGGAAGCGCGGGGTAGTATGACCGGCTGAACCCCGCTCTTTTGAGCGATACACGATGTACCACCACGAGCCTGAGGAGAAACGCATGAAGAAAATCACATCAACCGCTTTGCATTGCGTCCTGGTCATTGCCGCAGGCATCGCCCCTGCGCCAGCACTGGCCCAGTCGGCTTATCCAAACAAGGCCGTCAGGATCATTGTTCCTTTCCCGCCCGGTGGCAGCAACGATATCGTCGCGCGTCTCATTGGTCGCGAGCTGAGCGACAGCACGGGCCAGGGATTCGTTGTCGATAATCGCGGCGGCGCTTCCGGTGCGATCGGCGCCGGTGCAGTGGCCAAGGCCGCGCCGGACGGCTACACGCTCATGGTGCATTCGACCTCGCACCTGTCAAATGCCTTCGTCGCCGACAAGCTCCCCTATGACACGCTGAAGGACTTCGAGCCCGTCACATTGCTCGCCGCCCAGCCCAGCGTGCTCGTGACCACGCCCTCGCTTGGCGTAAAGACGGTCAGGGA
>CAMCYY010000223.1 GCA_945885335.1 Bordetella parapertussis | reverse complement strand
GGTCGAGGCTGCTAAGTACAAGGTTGGCAACACCGATTTCGAGAAAGGGCGCGATGCGCTGGTTGCCGACGGCAGTCTGCTGCGTGGCGGCTCGGTACGGCGGGCGCTGGTGCTGGAAGTCAAGGGCGAGGACTCCGGGCAGAACCGCGCCAAACGCTCAGCGCTGGATGCCTGGGTGAAGGGTGTCAATTCCAAAGGGGGCTTCGGCGCGTGGTGCTGGGACGTGGCGTTTCAGCCGGCGCAGATGCATGACATTGTGCAGAAGCACGGAGCAGCCTGACGTCTTTTTCGAGTATCGCCAGTTGCAGGAGCGACGTGGTGCCGCCCCGAATCGGTATTGTTACTTTGCCCTGAACACGATGCGTGCGCGGGTCAGGTCATACGGCGTCATTTCAACCTTGACCTTGTCGCCCGGCAGAATGCGGATGTAATGCTTGCGCATCTTGCCCGAGATGTGTCCCAGCACCATGTGCCCGTTGTCCAGCTTTACCCGGAATGTTGCATTGGGAAGGTTTTCGGAAACCATGCCTTCCATTTCGATGACGTCTTCTTTAGCCAAAATGGCCTCCTGTAAATGTGCGGCGCCCGCGTTCGGCTGGCGCTGCGGGTGGTGCACAGGGCCGGTAAACCTAAGCAGTCTTTCCGGACTCCGGAAAGCGGTATGGAGTCAGGGTATGCATTCTAATTGAGAAGCCCCGCGTGTGCGGGGCTTCGGGGTGAGGCCACCTGGGTGGCCCCGCTGGGTTGCCCCAGTTTGTCACGTCGCCGTGACCATGCCGGCCTGTATTGCCGGCGTCAGGATAACACTGTTGGAATTTTCATCGATAGGATCGCCTCCATACACGACTTTTCATTCCACCTGATCAGGGAGGGTGTGCTCCGGTTCGGCGAAACGGGCAATCCTCAAACCTCGGTCGAGGGTGGCAGCCGAGCATTCGCTTCAGGCTCACCCGCCACCGCAAACAAGCCGCAGAGGGGGCGCGCACAACAGCGGAAGACTTGCGCGGCAGCCGGATTTCCAATTGTTGGTTTGAGAATCCACCACGCTCCGTGTCGCCGGAGTGATTTCAGTTGACGCCTTTCATGCGGGGCTGTCAAGGCGGCGTGCAGCATATTATCGGCACGCATTTTTCCGGGTCGGAACAATGCGGAGGCAATGCGTGCGAATCTACCGCAAGGCCTGCGCGCAAGACCCGGTTAACATGGGTCAAATCGGAGGCATTGCTGCTCGCCGCGCGGCCGGCCTGCTGATCTGGTGCGCCTTTTTCCGTGCGCTACAATGCGCCACCCTTTTCCCGCCGGATGCTTCCATGAAACTGCTTGGCTCACCCTACAGCCCCTTTGTGCTCAAGGCGCGTATCGCCCTTCTGGAAAAGAACATTGCCTTTGAGTTCGTGATTGATCGTCCGGTGATGCCGGGGTCGCAGATACTGGTGCACAACCCGCTGGGCAAGATGCCGGTGCTCGTGCCCGATGCCGGCCGCGCCGTCTACGATTCGGTGGTGATAGTGGAATACGCCGATCACGTGGGCGGCGGGCCGCGCCTGATTCCGGAAAAATTCGAAGCGCGTATCGATGTGTTGCGCATGGCGGCGCTTGGCGACGGTATCACCGACGCCATCGTGCTGCTGACCCATGACGACCGTTACAAGCAACCCGGTTGTGACCCTCAGGCCGCCTGGTACCAGAAGCAGTTGACGAAAATCGAGCGCGGTGTGGCGGCCATCGAGCGCGAGGTGGCCGACCGCGATTTCTGCTGCGGCAACGCGTTCACCGCAGGGGACATCTCTGCCGGCATGGCGCTGGGTTATCTCGACAAGGAATATCCCGGCTACGACTGGCGCGCGAAGTTCCCGGGGTTGAAGTCCTACGCGGACAGGCTGTTTGCCCGCGAGTCCTTTCGGCAGGCGCTGCCGCCGCCCCGGCCCGGCTGAGAGTCGTCCGGAGCGGGCGCCAGCCTACTCTTCCAGCTTGATGTTGTTCTCCTGCACCACCTTGCGCCAGTTCGCCACCTGAGTCACGAGCAGCTTGCGGAATACCTCGGGTGTTGAGCCGACCATCTCGGCACTGTCGGCCTCCATGCGGCTGACGATTTCCGGAGCCTTCGCCACCTTCGCGAATTCCGCGCTCCAGCGGTTGACGATGGCATCGGGGGTGCGTGCCGGCGCGAGATAGCCCGACCAGCTTGAGTAGTCGTAACCGGGGACGCCCATTTCCGCGACCGGCACCAGGTCGGGCATGAATTTGGAGCGCTCCGCAGTCAGGCTGGCAATCGCGATGACCTTGCCCGACTTGATGTACGGTCCGACCACGAAGGGCAGGCCCGGTGCGGCGGTGATCCGCCCGGCGATGAGGTCGAGGTTCATCGGGCCCGCGCCCTTGTAATGCACAAAGGTCGCCGAGGTGTTCGTCGCGCTGTGCAGCCAGGCGCCGGCAATGTGGAAGATGCCGCCGCCGCCTGAAGTGCCGAAGTTGATCTTGCCCGGATTCGCCTTGGCATAGGCGATGTACTCCTGGTAGGTCTTTACGCCCAGCGAGGGATGTACCAGCAGCAGCGCAGTACGCTTGTTCACGAGCGAAAGGGGCGCGAAGTCCTTGATCGGGTCGTAGGGCAGCTTGTCGAGCGGGAAGAACGCTGGGTAGACGCTGAAGCCTGGCGTGATCGCGAGGATGGTATAGCCGTCGGGCACGGACTTGGCGACGTAGATCGAGCCCAGTGACGAGCCAGCGCCCGGCTTGTAGTCGATCAGCACCGGCTGCTTCAGGCCTTCCATCAATCGCTGCTGGTAAAGCCGTGTCTCGATGTCGGTCGAGGCGCCTGGCGTGAAAGGCAGCACGATCGTGACCGGACGGTTCGGGAAGTTCGCGGCGGGGCTTTGCGCCAGTACCGCCGCGGAAAAGATGATGGAACTGAGTGCGATGACAACAGACATCAGCGGACGAATCAACGGCATGGTGCTCTCCTTTTTGGCGATGTTGCGTTTGCCCGTTGTCTGGCATTGCACCAGGCCGGGGACGCCTGCGCCGTTCTTGTCTGGCGACGGCTGCAGGCAGTTTATACCTTGTTGGTATGCGGCGGTTTCCCGACGATTTGCCGGTCAGGCCTTGTCGGGGATCAGCAGATCGGCGCAGGCCTGCGACACCCCTTGTCCTGCCTGCTTCGCGCCGGCCATGGTTGCGTAGCCGCCTTTTTCAATTACTTCGCCGCGTGACCAGCGATCGATGGCCTGCAGCTTGGTCATGCGGGCTGGAGAGTCCTTGCCGGCATTGAACTGCGCCAGGCAGATCTGCGCATGGTCGGCAGTCAATGCAGCGCTGATCTGCTGTTTGGCAAGTGACTCGGCCTTGCCGGGGGTTTTCCAGTTGAAGGTGCCAAAGCCCACCCAGACGATCAATGCGGCGCCAGCCAGCGCGCCCAGGGCAAACGGTTTCTGATCCTTGTGAATTGTGTACATGACATGCCCTTCCAGATAGAGGGGAAAGCCCTCCATGAGGCAGGGTACGCGCTTATGGGTGGGCATGTTGGGGCAATCCGGCCTGCTTAGCCTTCGACTTGTTACGTGTCCGCATCCGTCAGGTGGATCACCGTTTCCCCTTGTTTAAAGGGTCGCGCCGCGCTTTATGTATCGGGCTTGGTCTGCAGTAATACATTGCCGCAAAGCCAAAAACCAGAAGGATGGCCGCATGATCTACGCATTGAATGGAACCCAGGCAATGGCCAAGCGCCGTGTCGTTCCTTCCCCCGGAACGGGTGCCGAACACTGGGGCACGGAGTTCTTCGGGCCGCGCTATGCGCGTGAACCGCTGTTCGAGCAGACCTGCGACGACGGCTTGGACCACGACGGCGAAATCTATCCACTGTGGTCCATGGTGGTGGCTGATCGCGACGAGACGTTCTTCGAGATCAAGGCCGGTCCCAAGGGGCTGGAAGCGGTGGTGATGCAGTTCCCGATCGAATAAGCCGGGCGCACCGCCTGCTTGAATGAAAATGGCCGCATCTGCGGCCATTTTCATTTAATGCATGATTACAATTATTCTCTAAAAACTCTGTAATAAATGAGTAAAAATCGAAATTGATTATAACTGTGCCGTGACGGCATGAGCCGGCCTAGCCCGGAATGAAGTCACCCTTGCCCGCGCTGCAGTCCGGGCAGCTGAAATCCTCGGGCACATCTTCCCAGTGTGTGCCGGGCTCGATGAATTCCTCGGGCAGCCCGGCGCGTTCGTTGTAGACAAAGCCGCACAGTTCGCAGCGGTACTGCTTGAAGCTCTTTTCGGGGTCGCTCATGGGTGATCCGGGAGGCCTGATGGTGTTGGGGTTTGCGCAATTTTATATGA
>CAMCYY010000222.1 GCA_945885335.1 Bordetella parapertussis | reverse complement strand
TACGCGGCGCTTTTCCATGCGCGCGCTGCTCGCCTTCAGCTTCGGCTGCGGCGTGGTGCGCTTTGTGCTGATCGGCTGGGCGGTGTCTTCGCCATGGGTGATGGCCTTTGCGCAATTGCTGCATGCGGCCACCTTCGGCCTGTACCATGCCACGGCAGTTAGTTTCATCAACCGCTGGTTCCCGGATGCCCTGCGCGTGCGCGGTCAGGCTTTGTACATGAGCCTCACCTTTGGCGCCGGCGGCATGCTGGGCAGCTTTGCCAGCGGGCTGGCATGGGATGGCCTGGGCGCCGGCATTACCTATGCTGCGGCTTCGATCTGCTGTCTGATCGGATTGCTGCTGGTGCTCGGCAAGGTGCGCAACGAGACGGGCGATGAAGAATCAGAATCGCAGGCGCAAGACGAAACCGCGGCGCGGTGATGTCGGCGAATCGTGCACAATGAAGAAGCGTGAATTTAAGGAGCGGGACATGCGGCAAGGATCTGAGTCAAAGGCAATGCGACGGCTGGCTGCAATCATTGCGGTGCTGCTGGCCGGGTGCCAGGCTGTTCAGACCACGCAGCCGGGGGTGGTCGGTGTGGATCGCCAGCAGCGCATGCTGATCTCAAGCGCAGACATGGACCGCGGATCGGCCGACGCTTACCAGAAGATGATGCAGGACGCCCAGAAGAAGGGGACGTTGAACCGCAACGCCGCCCAGGTCGAGCGCGTGCGGCGCATTGCCAATCGCCTGATTCCTGTAACCGCGGCGTTTCGTCCTGATGCGCCGCGCTGGAAGTGGGAAGTCAATATGCTAAGCGCAGATGAGGTCAATGCCTGGTGCATGGCGGGCGGCAAGATGGCGGTGTACACGGGCCTCATCGACAAGCTGAAAATCACCGACGACGAACTGGCCGCGGTGATGGGCCACGAGATTGCGCATGCCCTGCGAGAACACAGCAGGGAGCAGGCGTCACGCGAAGCCGGGCAGAACCTGATCATCAGCCTGGGCAGCGCATTGCTTGGTGCGCCCGAGGTCGGTCAGCAGGTTGCGCAACTCGCCACTGAAATGCTGTTAAACCGGCCGCATTCGCGTCAGGATGAAACCGAGGCCGATCGCATTGGCGTAGAACTGGCGGCACGTGCCGGCTTCGATCCGCGCGCAGCGGTCTCGTTGTGGCAGAAGATGGGCGCGCAGGGCGGCGGTGCGCCACCACAATGGCTGTCCACCCATCCCTCGCCGGAGAGCCGTACGCGTGACCTGCAAGATTACGCGCAGCGCGTGCTGCCGCTTTACCAGGCGGCAGTGAAGCGCTGAGCAGGGTTTCGCAGGGCGATCCGGTATAATTTCCTTGTTCTGGAATGCGCTTGCATTCCGGCAAATCCGGTTGGAATCAATTGGCTATGACCCCGCAGACACTCTACGACAAGCTCTGGCAAAACCATGTCGTCTACACCGAAGACGACGGCATGACGGCCCTGTACATCGATCGCCACCTGGTGCATGAAGTGACCAGCCCGCAGGCATTCGAAGGGCTGCGGCTGGCCGGCCGAAAACCCTGGCGCATTGGATCCATTGTCGCCACGGCCGATCACAACACCCCGACTGACCATTGGGATGAGGGTATCAAGGACCCGATTTCGCGCATCCAGGTTGAAACGCTGGATGCCAACATCAAGGCGGTCGGTGCCAAGGCCTACTTTCCGTTCAAGGATTTGCGCCAGGGCATCGTGCATGTGATCGGGCC
Organism: Bordetella parapertussis; assembly: GCA_945885335.1. Lineage (GTDB taxonomy): Bacteria > Pseudomonadota > Gammaproteobacteria > Burkholderiales > SG8-39 > CAIYPG01. Next base: position 2,739 of record CAMCYY010000222.1, on the reverse strand, counting down.
GGAGAACGGTGCGACGCTGCCCGGCATGACTGTGGTGTGCGGCGATTCGCACACCAGCACGCATGGCGCGTTCGGTTGCCTCGCGTTCGGCATTGGTACTTCCGAAGTCGAGCATGTGCTTGCCACGCAGACGCTGCTGGCGAAGAAAATGAAGAATATGCTGGTGAGCGTGGATGGTCCGATTCCGGCCGGTGTCACCGCCAAGGACATTACGCTTGCGGTCATCGGCCGCATCGGCACGGCCGGCGGCACCGGCTACACGATCGAGTTCGGCGGCAGCGCGATACGCGCACTGTCCATGGAAGGTCGCATGACCCTGTGCAACATGGCCATCGAGGCCGGTGCGCGCGCCGGCATGGTGGCGGTGGACCAGACCACGATTGACTATCTGAAGGGCCGGCCGTTTGCGCCCAGCGCCGAGGCCTGGGATCGCGCGATTGCCTACTGGCGCACGCTGACCAGCGACGATGGGGCGCGTTTTGACCGCACCGTCATGATCGATGCGGCGACCATACGTCCGCAGGTGACCTGGGGCACGTCCCCCGAGATGGTGGTCACGGTCGATGAACGCGTGCCCGATCCGGACAAGGAAAAGGATGCGACCAAGCGCGAGGGCATGGTGCGCGCGTTGGAGTACATGGGCCTCGAGCCGAACATGCCGATCACCGACATCACGATCGACAAGGTGTTCATCGGCTCATGCACGAATTCGCGCATCGAGGATTTGCGTGCCGCAGCCATCGTGGTGCGCGGCAAGCGCATTGCGAAGAACGTGAAGCTGGCGCTGGTGGTGCCGGGCTCCGGGTTGATCAAGGTGCAGGCAGAAAAGGAAGGCCTGGACCGCATTTTCACCGATGCCGGTTTTGAGTGGCGCGAGCCGGGCTGCTCGATGTGCCTGGCAATGAATGCCGACCGGCTGGAGCCGGGTGAGCGTTGCGCCTCGACTTCGAACCGCAATTTCGAAGGTCGCCAGGGTGCCGGCGGCCGCACGCATCTGGTCAGCCCCGCGATGGCTGCTGCGGCTGCAATTGCCGGTCATTTTGTTGATGTTCGTCAGTGGCGATAGGAGATCCCATGCGCATGATCGTTATTTCGTTGTTGGCAGTATTGTTGACGGGCTGCAACACCGTGACCGGCCTTGGCAAGGACATCCGGCAGGGCGGCGAAGCCATCGAGCGGGCGGGGAAGAAGTAATTGGAAAAGTTCACCGTCCACAAGGGGCTGGTGGTTCCGCTTGACCGCGCGAATGTCGATACCGACGCCATCATCCCCAAGCAATTCCTGAAGTCGATCAAGCGCTCGGGCTTCGGCCCGAACCTGTTCGATGCGTGGCGTTATCTCGATGTCGGCGAGCCGGGCAAGCCGAACGAAGGCCGGCCGCTGAATCCGGATTTCGTGCTGAACAAACCGCAGTTCCGCGGCGCGAGCATCCTGTTGGCGCGCGAGAATTTCGGCTGCGGCAGTTCGCGTGAACACGCGCCCTGGGCGCTGGCCGATTACGGTTTTCGCGCCGTGATTGCAAGGTCGTATGCCGACATCTTTTTCAACAACTGCTTCCAGAACGGCTTGCTGCCCATCGTGCTCAAGCCGGCGGAAGTGGACCGCCTGTTCAATGACGTTGCGGTGAACCTCGGCTTTCAGCTGGTCGTTGATCTGGGTGAGCAGACTGTGGCCTATGCCGACGGCAGTGCGCGTTTTGCGTTTGAGGTCGACAGTTTTCGCAAGTACTGCCTGCTGAACGGGCTGGACGATATCGGCCTGACGCTGCGCAACGCCGAGAAAATCAAGGCCTTCGAGGACAAGCGCAAGCTCGAGCAACCCTGGCTGTTTTAAGCGCGGCCTCCCTGCAGGCGAGCGCAATAAAGAAGGCCGGGAGCGGCCAATCGTTGTCATTCCGAAGTCGAAGGCTGCGGAGTCTGCTTGTGAATTTCCAGAAGAAGCAGATTTCTCGCTGCCCTCTCAATGACATTCATCTGATTTTGATAGCGAGTTTAAAATGAAAATAGCCGTATTGCCTGGTGACGGGATAGGCCCGGAGATCGTCTCCGAAACCGTGACGCTGCTGAAAGCGCTCGACCTGAAACTGGAATTCGAGCAGGCGCTGGTGGGTGGCGCGGCCTATGACGCAGTGGGCGAACCCCTGCCAGCTGCGACACTGAATCTCGCCAGGGCGGCCGATGCCATCCTGTTCGGCGCGGTTGGCGGACCGAAGTACGACACGCTGCCGCGGCCCAAGCGTCCGGAGCAGGCGCTGCTCGGTCTGCGCAAGGAACTAAACCTGTTCGCAAATCTGCGTCCGGCCGTGGTGTATCCAGAACTGGCCTCGGCTTCCACGATCAAGCCAGAAGTGGTCGCGGGCATGGATATCCTGATTCTGCGCGAACTTACCGGTGATATCTACTTCGGGCAGCCGCGCGGAATACGCACGAATGCGGCCGGCGAGCGCGAAGGCTTTGACACCATGCACTACAGCGAGTCGGAGGTGCGACGCATCGCCCACAGCGGTTTCAAGGCGGCGATGAAGCGCGGTCGCAAGCTGTGCTCGGTGGACAAGGCCAATGTGCTGGAGACCTCGCAACTGTGGCGCGACGTCGTCACCGAAGTGGCGAAGGAGTATCCGCAGGTCGAGTTGTCGCACATGTACGTGGACAATGCGGCCATGCAATTGCTGAAAAATCCCAAGCAGTTCGATGTCATCGTCACCGGAAACTTGTTCGGCGACATCCTGTCCGATGAAGC
>CAMCYY010000221.1 GCA_945885335.1 Bordetella parapertussis | reverse complement strand
CTTAGCTCACAAAAGTCACTCCCACTCGATGGTCGCAGGCGGTTTGCTCGAGATGTCGTAGACCACACGATTGATGCCGCGTACTTCGTTGATGATGCGATTGGACACTTTCGCCAGCAGGGCATGTGGCAATGGCGCCCAGTCCGCGGTCATGAAATCGGAGGTCTGCACGGCGCGCAGGGAAACGACGTACTCATAAGTGCGTCCGTCGCCCATGACGCCCACTGATTTAACGGGCAGGAATACGCAGAAGGCCTGCGCGGTTTTGTCGTACCAGCTCACGCCGTCGGTGTCCAGTGTGGCGGCGAGTTCCTGCATGAAGATGGCATCCGCACGTCGCAGCAGTTCGGCATATTCGTGCTTCACTTCGCCGAGGATGCGCACACCCAGGCCTGGACCCGGGAAAGGATGACGGAACACCATGCTGCGCGGCAGGCCGAGCGCGAGGCCGAGCAGGCGCACTTCATCTTTGAACAGTTCGCGCAGCGGTTCCAGCAACTTCAGGTGCAGGGTTTCCGGCAGACCGCCGACGTTGTGATGCGACTTGATCGTGTGGGCCTTCTTGGTCTTGGCGCCGGCCGACTCGATGACGTCAGGATAGATCGTGCCCTGTGCCAGCCATTTCACCTTGGGGAATTTCTTGGCTTCGGACTGGAACACTTCGACGAATTCGCGGCCGATGATCTTGCGCTTTTGCTCCGGGTCGGCGACCCCGGCCAGCTCGCTCATGAAGCGATCGCTGGCATCGACGAGATCGACACGAACACCGAGATTCTTTGCGAAGGTCTCCATGACCTGCGCGGCCTCATCCAGGCGCAGCAGGCCGTTGTCGACGAACACGCAGGTGAGGCGATCGCCGATGGCCTTGTGGATCAATGCTGCGGCAACGGATGAATCCACGCCGCCCGAGAGTCCGAGCAGCACTTCCTCGTCGCCGACCTGGGCGCGGATTTTCTCGACGGCTTCGGCCACGTAGTCCGGCATGTTCCAGTCGCCGCTGCAGCCGCAGATGTCGCGCACAAAGCGCTTGAAGATGGCCTGGCCCTGCAGCGTGTGCGTGACTTCCGGGTGGAATTGCACGGCGTAGAAATGCCGAGCTTCATCGGCCATGCCGGCAATCGGGCATGACTCTGTTGATGCCATCAGCTTGAATCCGTCCGGCAGTTCGGTGACCTTGTCGCCGTGGCTCATCCAGACCTTCAGGAGGCCGTGGCCCTCCTTGTTGCGCAGGTCCTCTATGCCGTCGAACAGGCGGGTGTGGCCGCGGGCGCGTACTTCGGCGTAACCGAATTCACGCACCGTTCCCATTTCGACTTTGCCGCCAAGCTGCTGGGCCATGGTCTGCATGCCGTAGCAGATGCCGAGCACCGGCACGCCGAGTTCGAACACCGCCTGCGGTGCGCGCATCGCATCGCCTTCATAGGCCGAGGCATGGCTGCCGGAGAGGATGATGCCCTTGGGGGCGAAGTCGCGGACGAACTCAGAGGTGACATCGCAGGAATGCAGCTCCGAATAGACGCCGGCTTCGCGCACGCGGCGTGCAATGAGCTGGGTGACCTGTGAACCAAAATCCAGGATCAGGATGCGGTCGCGCGCTGGTGCGGCCTCCCGCTGTACGTCCCGCGGTGTGTTGGCTGCCGCCGCCTGCTGTGTTGCCACGACTCAATCTCCCCGGTAGTTCGGTGCTTCCTTGACGATCTGTACGTCATGGACATGCGATTCGCGGATGCCGGCCGAGGTGATTTCCACAAATTGCGAACGGCTGCGAAGGTCGTCGATGGTGGCGCAGCCGCAATAGCCCATGCTGGCCCGCACCCCGCCCACGAGTTGGTAGATGATGGACAGCACGCTGCCCTTGTAGGGAACGCGCCCCTCAATGCCTTCCGGCACCAGCTTGTCAGCGTTGTTCGCCGGATCCTGGAAGTAGCGATCAGCAGCGCCGTCCTGCATGGCGCCGAGTGAGCCCATGCCGCGGTAGGACTTGTAGGAGCGCCCCTGGTAGAGGATGGTCTCGCCGGGCGCCTCCTCGGTGCCGGCAAACAGGCTGCCCAGCATGACCGAATGCGCCCCGGCCGCGAGCGCCTTGGAAATATCGCCCGAATAGCGGATGCCGCCATCAGCAATGAAGGGGACGCCGGTCTTTTCCAGCGCCGCGGCGACGTTCTGGATCGCCGTGATCTGGGGAATGCCGACGCCGGCCACGATGCGCGTGGTGCAGATCGAGCCGGGGCCGATGCCAACCTTGACGCCGTCGGCGCCGTGATCGACCAGCGCCCTGGCGCCATCGGAGGTGGCAACGTTGCCGCCGATCACCTCGACATCAGGGAAGGTTCGCTTGACCCAGCGCACGCGCTCCAGCACGCCTTGGGCATGACCGTGGGCTGTATCCACGATGAGGACATCCACGCCGGCCTCGACCAGCGCCGCGACGCGGTCTTCCGTGCCGTCACCTACGCCAACCGCGGCACCGACCCTGAGCTTTCCCTGCTCGTCCTTGCAGGCGCTGGGGTGCTCGGTGGACTTCAAGATGTCCTTGACCGTGATCAGGCCGCGCAGCTCGAATCCGTCGTTGACGACCAGTACGCGCTCCAGGCGATGCTTGTGCAGTAACGCCTTGGCCTCGTCCGGGCTGGCGCCCTCCTTCACGTAGATCAGCCGCTCGCGCGGCGTCATGATGGCCTTCACCGGAAGTTCGAGATTGGTCTCGAAGCGGTAATCGCGGTTCGTCACCATGCCCAGGACCTTGCCGCGCTGCTTGCCGCCCTCCACCACAGGGAAGCCGGAGACCTTGTGCTGCCGGGTCAATTCCAGCAACTGGCCCACAGTGATATCCGGCGATACGGTCATGGGGTCCTTGAGGACGCCGGACTCATAGCGTTTGACCTTGAGCACTTCCGCAGCCTGTGCCTTGATGCCCAGATTCTTGTGGATGATGCCGATTCCACCTTCCTGTGCGAGGGCAATCGCCAGCCGCGATTCGGTCACCGTATCCATGGCGGCCGAGACAAGCGGTATGTTGAGGGCGATTTTCCTGGTCAGTCTGCTTACCAGACCGACATCGCGAGGAAGGACCGTGGAATGGGCAGGAACGAGGAGGACGTCGTCGAACGTCAGTGCTTTTTGAATAACGCGCATTTTCAGTGTGTTCCCGCGCAAATTCACATTATACGCACAGCCGCCAGTGAGGTAAATTCGGACATGGATTTATGCCTGTTTTCAAAGGGAAACTGCATTGACGGGTATGTCAAAACCGCTTATGGTGCTTCGACCCTGAATGTGTCGCACCATTCCGCACAAGGATCCAGATACATGATTCCGCCTATCCGCCATGCCGCATTGCTGCTGCTGATTGCCGCACCGATGGCCCATGCCCAAGTATACAAATGCGTGGACAAGGCCGGCAAGACTATTTATTCCCAGGAGGCCTGCCCGTCGAACACGAAGTCCGCCAGCGTGCGCCAGTCCGTGACGCCCGGCTCGGCCCTGCCGCCCCCCAGTGCGGCTGCGAAGACAGACGGGAAAGCGGATCCCAAGGCTGCGCCATCAGGACCGAAGACGACCGCAGAGCAGGAACAGGATTTCCGCAAGCGCCGCACGGAACAGGAAAAAGCCAGCAAGAAGGCGCAGGAAAAACTGGCAGAAACGAAAGCGGGCGAGGAAAACTGCCGTGCTTCCAAGGCGGCACTAGCCAGTCTGGAGTCCGGAACCCGGCAGACCCGGGTCAATGACAAGGGTGAGCGCGTCACACTTGATGATGCGCAATTGGCACAGGAAACCGGCCGGACCCGCAAAGCCGTCCAGGACTGGTGCATATAAGCTGATCCGGGCGCGCGCCCGTTCAGCGCCGCCTTTTACCGACGATACCCGTGGACTGGACACGCGCTCTGCGGCGCCGTGTCTCCTTGGGGTCTGCCAGCAAAGGCCTGAGGATTTCCACCCGGTCGCCGTCTTCCAGCGCAGTATTCCAATCGATCAGCCGACCAAAGCAGGCTAGTGGGCTGACCTCGATGGTGATTTCCGGAAACTCATCCTGCAGGCGGCTTTCCAGCACGGCGGTGCGCGCAGTCGCCCCTGTCTCAAGGGTAAGCCCCCTGACGACCTGCAGGGCCGGGAGTGCATAAACCACCTCAATGCGGATAATGGCACTCATCGCCGTCCATAGACTGCTTCGGCCCGTTTGACAAACGCATCGACCATGCTGTCGGCAATGTAGTGGAATACCGGACCGAGTATCTTGTCGATCAGGAGACCGGAGAACTCGTAGTCGAGATGCAGGGCAACCTTCGAGGCCTGTGGTGCCAGCGCCTTGAATGACCACTCCCCCCCCAGGCGGCGGAACGGCCCTGAAACCAGGCGCATGCAGATGTTGCCGTCAGCGGTGGCAAGGTTTTCCGTGGTGAAGGCCTGGCGGATGCCGCGATAGTCGATGCGTATGGTTGCCACCGTCCGGCCGGGATCGCGCGACACGATTTCAGTACCCCCACACCAGGGCAGGAATTGCGGATAGGACGCGATATC
>CAMCYY010000220.1 GCA_945885335.1 Bordetella parapertussis | reverse complement strand
CCGGGCTGGCTCCAGGTACTCATCGACATGGGAGGACGTCCTGACGCACGCGTGCTGGGCGGACCGATGGTGCCGGCGCCGACTGCGGCGCTGTGCAATGGCTACTATGGTCACGTACTCGAGTTCGACGACACCCATGACGAAGCGGTGCTGCATGCTGGCTCAGCCGCCATTCCGGCCGCCTTTGCCGCAGCGGGCCTGCGCGGATCAGTTTCTGGCGCCGAATTCTGCGAAGCCGTACTGCTTGGCATTGAACTCACCTGTCGCCTGGGCATTGGCACACGGCTGAATCTCGTCGAGAGCGGCTGGATCTACACCGCCATTTTCGGACACTTCGGAGCAACGCTTGCCGCATCGCGCCTCATTGACCCGCGCCCCGAAGTGCTGCGCAATGCACAGGGCATCGTCTACTGCCTGACCAGCGGCAATCACGAGTCCACGCGCGAAGGGAAGGCCACCAAGCATGTGCAGCCGGGCTTTGCCGCAGCCAACGCCATTACCGCGAGCCTGATGGCCTGCCGCGGCCTGGACGGTATCAAGCAGCCCGTCTCGGGCGAGGATGGCCTTGCACGCGTGTACCTTCACGGCCAGTTTGATCCAGCCCGCGCCCTTGACCGGCTCGGAAGTTTTTACGAATTCGACCGGCTTTCCATCAAACCCTATCCGACCTGCCGCCTTACCCATCCGGCCATCAGCGCGGCGCTGGAGATGTACGGCGTGCTGGGTGATGACGCAAAACGGATCGAGCGCATCGAGCTGGTGGTCGGGCCGCAGGCGCACGATGTGGTCGGGCGCGATGCACCTGAGCGCCGCTCGCCGGTGCAGCCGGTCAATGCCCAGTTCAGCATCTACTGGTGTGTGGCGGTGGCCCTGGCCTATGGCGAATTGACCCCCATCCAGCTCGAGAACGAGATTCCGCCGTCATCGAATATCGCCGCGCTCATCGCCCGGGTATCCTGCCGCGCCGGTGAAACCGCATCGCGCGACGTGGGAGGCTGCACACTGCGCGTACATGGCCCCTTCGGTACCAGGGAAATCACCCACACCAATGCCAAGGGCCATCCGGATTTTCCGCTGAGCGACGAGGAATTGCTTTCTAAGTTCCGAGCCAACCTGCGCTATGCCCGGGTTTCAGACGCCATCTCCGACGAACTGGCGGAGGGCATTCTCGCCATCGATACGCTGGAGGACATACGACCGCTGGCCGATGCCATTGCCAGCGCAGCGACAGACGCTGCATCCCGCTAATCGCGTTCAGCCCAGAGCCATGACCGAACCTGCATCCTTCTTCCATGCCGCGACAGCCTTTCGGCTGCACTGCGGCATTAACAGCCTGCAGCAACTGGGTGCAGAGCTCGACCGTGCAGGGTGCCACCGCGCGGTAGTCTTCTGCGGGCAGACCATGTCACGCAGCCCCGAACTGAAACTGGTCACCGATGCGCTGGGCGCTCGCCATGCCGGCACCTTTGCCGGCGTGAAGGCGCACAGCCCGCTTCCCGATGTGCTCGCCGGCGCCGAAGCGCTGCGCGACCTGCAGGCCGATGCCGTCATTGCCGTGGGCGGTGGCTCGGCGGTGGTCAGCGCACGCGCCTCCACAATCGCGCTCGCCGAAGGCGGGGACATCCACGCACTGTGCACGAAGTTTCCACCGGGCAGGGCGCCGGTCAGCCCCAAGCTGCTCAAGCCAAAGTTGCCGCAGTTCGTGGTGACGACCACGCCAAATACCTCTTACGCCAAGGCCGGCACGGCGGTGCTGGACCCGGTGGCAAAGCAGCGACTCACGCTGTTTGATCCGAAAACCCGCGCCGGTGCCGTGTTTTTCCATCCGCTGCTGGCCCTCACCGCCCCGACACCCATGGTGCTGGACGCCTCACTGGTGTCGCTGGCCTGCGCCATCCAGGGATTGGAGTCACGCACCCGAGATCCGCTGGCCGATGCCATGCTGCTGCATGCGCTTCGCCTTCACGCGCAGCATCTGCCGCACCTCGCAGCCGATCAGGATGGCGAAACGCGCCAGCAACTGATGCTGGCCGCTTTCCTGGCCGGACTGGGCACGGACTATGCACCCATCGGCCTGGGAATTGCCTTGTCGCACAGCATGGGCGCGCGCTACGGAGCACCCAACGGCATGACGGTCGCAGCATTGCTGCCGCATACGCTGCGCTTCAATGAACCGGTGACCGGTGAGCGTCTCGGGTTGATCGCTGCAGGCCTGGGCGCCGATGCCGGGGCCATCAGGTGCTCAGCCGCCGATGCGGCCATTACCGCAATCAGGGAACTGCTCAAGACACTGAACTCGCCACTACGTTTGCGCGATGCCGGCATCGCACGCGAAGCACTGCAGCAGATCGCCGGGGATACACTGGGTGAATGGTTCCTGCACACCAATCCCCGCAAAGTCAGCGATGCCGCCACTCTGCTCGCCGTGCTTGAAGCGGCTTGGTAGGCCTTGGCGGGGCAGGGTGCCATTCGGGCTACCATTCGTCTGCAGTCGATAATAAAAGCCACAAATCCAGCACCCGGAGGAGTTTTACAGTGAGCATGCCATTCAGCGGTATTCGCATCCTTGACCTGAGCCGAATCTTTGCCGGTCCGTATTGCACCCAGACTCTGGCCGACATGGGCGCCGAGGTCATCAAGGTGGAACGGCCCATCGCCGGCGATGAAATGCGCAACTATGGCCCGCCCTTCCTGAAAAACCGGGAGGGCAAGGATTCGCGCGAGTCGAGCTACTACGTCGCGGCGAACCGCAACAAGAAGGCCATCACCGTTGACCTCGCCAAGCCCGAGGGCCAGGAAATCATCAAGCAGCTGGCGGCGATATCCGATGTGGTGGTGGAGAACTACAAGGTCGGTGACCTGAAGCGCCATGGCCTGGATTACGAGAGTATCAAGGCAGTGAATCCGCGCATCATCTATGCCTCCATCACCGGCTTTGGGCAGACCGGCCCCTACCGCGAGCGCCCGGGCCTCGATGGCTGCTTCCAGGCCATGAGCGGCCTGATGAGCATCACCGGGCAAGCGGACGGCCCGCCGCAGCGCACCGGCGTCATCGTGTCAGACACCATCACCAGCCTGTTCACCACAGTCGCCATCATCAGCGCGCTGTACCACCGCAACATGAATAACGGCCCCGGACAGTACATCGACATGGCACTGCTGGACTCACAACTGGCCGGGCTATCGCATCGGGCCACGGCCTATTTCCTGAGCGGCGAGGTACCCATGCGACAGGGCAACAGCACGCCGGCCTCCTTTCCATCGGACATTTTTCCCTGTGCCGACGGGTCAATGTTCATTTCTGCCGGGGCCGATGACCAGTTCAGGCGCCTGCTGAAAATCATCGGTCATCCCAAGCTGATCGACGATCCGCGCTGCACCACGCGCGCCGCCCGCCTGCAGAACCGGGCTTTCCTGCAGAAGATTCTGGTCGATGCACTGGCGCCGCGCAGCATGCTGGAATGGGCGGATGACTTTGCCGCGGGAAACATTATTTCCGCCGCGGTGAACACCTTGGAGCAGGCGTTCAACGATCCGCATGTCAAGTCGCATGACGTGGTGCTGCAGGTGCCACATCCCGACTCGGCCACCGGCACCGTGCCCATCCTGCGCAGCCCCATGAAATTTTCCGAAACGCCGATCACGAAGTACACCGCACCACCGCAGCTCGGCCAGCACACCGACGAAGTGCTCAAGGGTGTGCTCGGCATGGATGACGCCACGCTGGCTCGATTGAAGCAGTCAAAAGTTATCTAAGCTGCATCGTTAGGCAAAAAAAGCGGAGACAACAAGCCGCAAGCCGCAGGGATTGTTACAAGTACCACGCCATTCAACAAAGGAGAGATCATGAAGAGTTCATTGCGCACCATTGCGAGCACCGCTGCACTGGCATTGCTGACCGCCGCTTCCTTCGGCGCCCAGGCACAGTCCTATCCGGCCAAGCCCGTAAAAATCATTCTGCCCTTCGGCCCGGGCAGCGCCACCGATGTGATGACGCGCGTGCTGGCCGATGAACTGCGGATGATCTACAACCAGCCCTTCATCATCGACTACCGGGAAGGCGCCTCCGGGCGCATCGGCTCGGAGGCCGCCGCGAAGTCCGCCCCCGATGGCTACACGTTGTTCGTCGGCACGAATTCGACACACTCGGCCAATCTGTTCCTGTTCAAGTCGCTCAATTACGACCCGGTGAAGGACTTCGCGCCGATCTCGCATCTGGTCGCGTACTCATCCGTACTGGTGTCCAATGCGTCGGCGCCGTTTGCCAATGTGCGGGAGCTCGTTGCCTACGCGAAGGCCAACCCCGGCAAGGTGTCCTATGGCTATGGCAACACCATCGCCCAACTGGGCGCGGCAACGCTGTTCCGCACTGCCGGTGCCGATGTGCTGCCGGTTGCCTACAAGAGCAACCCGCTGGCCGCAACCGACGTGATGGGCGGCAACGTGACCCTGACCATCATCGACCTCGCCTCGGGCATCGGCCTGATCAAGTCCGGCAAGCTGAAGCCCATCGCGGGCG
>CAMCYY010000219.1 GCA_945885335.1 Bordetella parapertussis | reverse complement strand
GGCTGCGCCAAATGACACCATGTCGGAAAGCGAATCGTATTCCGCACCGAACGCACTTTGTGTGCGGGTCAGCCGCGCAATGCGGCCATCAAGTCCGTCCAGCACCATGGCCACGAAAATACCCACGGCAGCTTGCTCGAAACGCGCATTCATCGCCATCACGATGGCGTAAAAACCGGCGAACAGCGCACCGGTCGTAAACAGGTTGGGCAGAAGATAGATGCCGCGCCGGCGCAGTTCCCGGTTCAGCAACGGTTTGCGGGGCTCAAGCTCGCTCATGGCCGGACGTCATTTCTTGTCCTCTTCGGACTTGCTGCGCTCGGCACCCTGGTTTGCGGCAGCAGCGGCATCCGCCGCCGCCTTGTCCACGATCTGCTTGGGCGTGCCGCCAACCTGATTCGCCGCACTGGACTCCGGCACCTTTTCGCCGCACGCCACTAGGGCAAACAACGCCAGACAGGACAGGCGAAACCCCGTGCGAAACATGACGGGGCTTCTTTTACCTGTGCCCATGGCGCCGGATTCGCCGGTCAATTGCGCGACTGGTCGACCAGCTTGTTTTTCTTGATCCAGGGCATCATGGCGCGCAGTTTCTCGCCCACAACTTCAATCTGGTGCCCGGACAGGTTGCGTCGCTGTGCCAGCAGCGTCGGCGCACCAGCGCGGTTTTCCAGGATGAATTCCTTGGCGTACTGGCCACTCTGGATTTCAGCGAGGATGCGCTTCATTTCCTTCTTGGTGTCTTCGGTGACGATGCGCGGACCACGGGTAATGTCGCCATACTCCGCGTTGTTCGAAATCGAGTAATGCATGTTGGCCAGGCCGCCCTCATAGATGAGGTCGACGATCAGCTTCAGTTCATGCAGACACTCGAAATAGGCCATCTCCGGGGCATATCCCGCCTCGACCAGGGTTTCGAATCCGCTCTTGATCAGCTCGACCGTCCCACCGCACAGCACCACCTGCTCACCGAACAGGTCGGTTTCGGTTTCTTCGCGGAAGTTCGTCTCGATGATTCCGGCCTTGCCACCGCCGATGGCTGCCGCATAGGACAGCGCAATGTCGCGCGCCTTCTTGGTCGAATTCTGATGCACGGCGATCAGCATGGGCACGCCGCCACCCTGAGCATAGGTTCCGCGAACGGTGTGGCCGGGGGCCTTGGGTGCAATCATGATCACGTCCAGGTCCTTGCGCGGCACTACCTGACCGTAGTGAACATTGAAGCCATGTGCGAACGCCAGCGCTGCGCCCTTGCGGATGTTCGGTTCAACTTCAGCGGCATACACCGAGGCGATCTGCTCGTCAGGCATCAGCAGCATCACTACGTCGGCGCCCTTCACTGCATCGGCGATTTCCTTGACTACGAGACCGGCCTTCTTGGCCTTGTCCCAGGATGCGCCACCCTTGCGCAGACCGACGGTGATCTTGATGCCAGAATCGCGAAGGTTCTGCGCGTGGGCATGGCCTTGCGAGCCGTAACCAACGATCGTGACCTTGCGCCCCTTGATGAGGGACAGGTCGGCGTCCTTGTCATAAAAAACTTTCATTGCCATCTCTCCAATCGAAAATCCAAAAATGACGACACGGACTGGCCATGTCGCGGTAATCGTGCAATCCGGTCAGGCGCGCAACACCCGCTCGCCGCGCGCGATGCCCGAGGCGCCGGTGCGCACCGTCTCCAGGATCACGCTCTTGTCGAGCGCCTCCAGAAATGCGTCGAGCTTGGCCCCGTTGCCGGTGAGCTCTATGGTGTAGGTGCCGTCGGTCACATCAATGATGCGGCCGCGGAAAATGTCCGACATGCGCTTCATTTCCTCGCGGTCCTTGCCCACTGCCCGCACCTTGATCAGCATGAGCTCTCGCTCGATGTGCGCAGCCTCCGACAGATCGACGACCTTGATCACCTCGATCAGCTTGTTCAGTTGCTTGGTGATCTGCTCGACGATGTCGTCTGACCCCGAAGTGATGACGGTCATGCGCGACAGCGAAGCATCCTCGGTCGGCGCAACGGTCAGCGATTCGATGTTGTAGGCCCGGGCCGAGAACAACCCCACCACGCGGGACAGCGCCCCGGCTTCGTTCTCGAGAAGAACGGAAATGATATGTCTCACAAATCCTCCGCTGAGGCCCGCTCCCGGCGACGACACTGCGTCAGCCGTTTATGCGACGCTCGTGGCGCCGCGAAGCCGGGCTCCCTTCAGCTCATTTTCAAGCTAGTTTTCAACGATGCGATGCCCGGTGAAGCTGGACATCTCCCATGCCGCCGCCTGCGCGGATCGGCCGATACAGCAATTTACAGTTCTTCCGCCAGGATCATCTCGGTGATGCCCTTGCCACCGGGGATCATCGGATACACGTTCTCGGTCTGGTCGGTCAGGAAGTTCATGAATATCAGGTCATCCTTGCGCGCGAACGCCTCGCGCAGCGCCGGCTCGACATCCTTGGGATCCTCGATGTGCACGCCCGAATGCCCATAGCCCTCCGCCAGCTTCACGAAATCTGGCAGTGCATTCATGTACGACTCGGAATAGCGGTTTCCGTGGAAGAACTGCTGCCACTGCCGCACCATGCCCATGTAGCGATTGTTCAGATTGATGATCTTGATCGGCAGACGGTACTGCTTGCAGGTCGACAGTTCCTGCAGGCACATCTGGATCGACGACTCGCCGGTCACGCAGGCCACGGTAGCGCCGGGATTTGCCAGCTGCGCACCCATGGCTGACGGCAGGCCGAAACCCATGGTGCCCAGGCCGCCCGAATTGATCCAGCGGCGGGGCTTATCGAACTTATAGAACTGCGCGGCCCACATCTGGTGCTGACCGACATCCGAAGTAATGAACGCGTCGCCCTTGGTGATTTCCCAGAGTTTTTCAACGACGAATTGCGGCTTGATGATGGCAGCCTTGCGATCGTAGCGAAGGCAGTCCTTCGAGCGCCACTCGTCGATCTGGGCCCACCAGGCCTTAAGCGCCTTGGCTTCGAGCTTTTCCTTGCTGGACTCTATCACCTTGAGCAGGTCTTCGATGACGTCGCCCACATCGCCGACGATGGGCACATCGACCTTGACGCGCTTGGAAATCGATGACGGATCAATGTCGATGTGGATGATCTTGCGTGCCACCGAAGCAAAGTGCTTCGGATCACCAATCACGCGGTCGTCAAAGCGCGCGCCGATCGCAACCAGCACATCACAGTGCTGCATCGACATGTTCGCTTCATAGGTGCCGTGCATGCCGGGCATGCCGAGAAATTGCTTGTCGGTGGCAGGATAGGCCCCAAGCCCCATCAGTGTGTTCGTGCAGGGCACGCCCAGCGACTGCACCAGCTTCCTCAGTTGCTCAGCGGCATTGCCCAGGACCACGCCGCCGCCCGAATACACCATGGGGCGCTTGGCCTCGAGCAGCAGTTGCGCTGCCTTCTTGATCTGGCCGGGATGACCCTTGGTCACCGGGTTGTAGGAGCGCAGGGATACCGTCTTGGGATATTCAAAGACACATTTCGCCGCGGTAATGTCCTTGGGGATGTCCACCAGCACCGGGCCGGGTCGGCCGGAAGTGGCGATATGAAAAGCCTTTTTCATAGTGGACGCGATGTCCTTGACGTCCTTGACCAGGAAATTGTGCTTGACGCAGGGCCGCGTGATGCCAACCGCGTCGCACTCCTGGAAGGCGTCCTCGCCGATGGCGTAGGTCGGCACCTGGCCGCTGATGATCACCATGGGGATGGAGTCCATATAGGCCGTGGCAATACCGGTGACGGCATTGGTCACGCCCGGACCCGAGGTCACGAGGCAAACACCGACCTTCTTGCTCGCCCTGGAGTAGCCGTCGGCGGCATGTGCGGCGGCCTGCTCATGGCGGACCAGGATGTGCTTGACCTTGTCCTGCTTGAACAACTCGTCGTAAATCCAGAGCACCGCGCCGCCCGGATAGCCAAATATGCAATCGACACCCTCTTCTTGAAGGCATCGCACCACAATTTCCGCGCCTGAAATTTCCGCGCCGGTAAGTTCCATGATTTCCACGCCCTGCCGCATATGGGGAAAAGTCGGCAAGGATAAGCTGAAGAGGAAAATTGGTCAAGATTCCGGGCACTTATGATCACTTCTGACGCCCGGCAGGCCCTTGATTTTGATAACATGCTGCGCAACAGGCTGGAGTCCAGACGAAAACATAACGCGAAGAGGAAGCGCACCTGGCCACCCGTAACGAAATGTCCGAGTTTCTCGCCGGCGTTGAACGACGCGCTTTCAAACAGGCGCTGTTCGCCGTTCGCGATCAGGAGCATGCACTCGACATCGTCCAGGATTCCATGCTGAAACTCGCCGAAAATTATGGCGAAAAACCCGCATCGGAGCTGCCGATGCTGTTTCAGCGGATTTTCCAGAACACCATCCGTGACTTTTACCGTCGCCAGAAAGTACGCTCGACCTGGACGACGCTGCTATCAGCCCTGTCGCCCAACCGGGAGGACGAGGATATTGACCCCTTGGAAACTTTAGACGTCGATGGAGAGTCCAAGTTTG
>CAMCYY010000218.1 GCA_945885335.1 Bordetella parapertussis | reverse complement strand
TTCGGGTTCGGGTTGATCGCGCGGAAAAACAAATCCCCCCGCTTGGCTTCGCCAAGTCGGCCCCCTTTGACAAGGGGGTGAACCAGGCAGGTGGTTGATTGAAGGGTTCCCCCTTTGACAAGGGGGTGAACCAGGCAGGTGGTTGATCGAAGGGTTCCCCCCTTGTCAAAGGGGGGTAGGGGGGATTTCGGGTTCGGGTTGATCGCGCGGAAAAACAAATCCCCCCGCTTGGCTTCGCCAAGTCGGCCCCCTTTGACAAGGGGGTGAACCAGGCAGGTGGTTGATCGAAGGATTCCCGCTTTGACAAGGGGGTGAAACGGGCATGTGGTTCATCGAAGGAATCCCCCCTTGTCAAAGGGGCTAGGGGGGATTTGGGGTTCTGGGTAAACCGCCAGTGCTGAATATCCCCCTTGTTAAAGGGGGCCGACTGGCCGAAGGCCAGCGGGGGGATTTATCTTCTCCCCAATCACCCCTTCAGCCCCGCACTCTCCTGCTGGCAGTGCCTCAGGGCGACTCACGGTGCATCTAACGCGTACCAGTAGTCCCCGTAGTCCCCGTAGTGCCGGTGGTGGACTGAGTCGTCTCGGCGGGGGCCAGCGCACCGGCAATCGCAGCAGCGGCGGCGGCACCGATGGCAAGCGTACCTGTGGTAAGGCCGCCAGCAGCGCCCGCCACGCCGGCTCCGGCCCCTGCTCCAGCTCCAGCTCCAGCTCCAGACCCAGCGCACCGGGGTGGAAATGCGGATGCCCCCTTGGTATCGGCGGCTCGGAGTCCGCACCGCCCAAAGAACAAGCTCCCAAAGGAATTGATGATGGACCTGCGATACACCCCTGAAGAAAACAAGTTCCGCGACGAAGTGCGCGCCTGGCTGAAGGCGTCCCTGCCCGCCGATCTCAAGAAGAAGATCATGCTTGGCGTGCGCCCTTCGAAAGAGGACGTCGTCCGCTGGATGCGCATTCTCAACAAGCAGGGCTGGGCAGCGCCTTCGTGGCCGGTGGAACACGGCGGCACGGGCTGGGACGCGACCCAGCTCTACATCTTCAAGGAGGAAATGCAGCAGGCCTTCGCACCCGAGCCCCTGGGCATGAACGTCAACCTGGCCGGCCCGGTGATTGCCGCCTTCGGCACGGATGAGCAGAAGAAGGAGTTCCTGCCCAAGATCCGCAACTGCGATGTGTGGTTCTGCCAGGGTTTCTCAGAACCCGGCGCGGGCTCGGACCTGGCTTCGCTAAAAACCACAGCGGTGCAGGACGGCGATGAATACGTGGTCAACGGCACCAAGCTGTGGACATCGAACG
This sequence comes from Bordetella parapertussis, assembly GCA_945885335.1. Lineage (GTDB taxonomy): Bacteria > Pseudomonadota > Gammaproteobacteria > Burkholderiales > SG8-39 > CAIYPG01. The sequence continues at coordinate 3,313 of CAMCYY010000218.1, read as the reverse complement.
CCCATCGCGCCGACTGGATGTTCGCGCTGGTGCGCACCGATCCCAATGCGAAAAAGCAGAAGGGCATCAGCTATCTGCTGATCGACATGAAGACACCGGGCATCACGCTCAATCCGGTAATCACCATGGATGGCGATCGCTGGTGCAACCAGGAATTCTTCGACAATGTGCGCGTGCCGGTGAAGAACCGTATCGGCGAGGAGAACAAGGGCTGGGGCTATGCCAAGTACCTGCTCGGCCACGAGCGCGTGAACTTCGGCAAGGTCGGCGCTACGAAGGCGCGCATCGGACTGGCCAAGGGACTGGCCACGAAAGTGATGCAGAACGGCAGGCCGCTGTCGGAGGACGAGCAATTCCGCGAAAAACTGGCTGCCATCGAGGTCGAACTGAAGGCGCTGGAGATCACGAACATGCAGGTGGTGGCGAGCATGAAAAAGGACACCGAGCACCGCCAGGATCCCAAGGCGGCCCTTCTCAAGATCAAGGGCGGCGAGCTGTACCAGATGGCCACGGAGATTCTGATGCAGGTGGCCGGTCCGCATGCCATGGCGCGCCAGACCGAATACCTCAAGGGTGAGACCGATGAACCGGTGGGGCCGGACTACGCCGCCACCACCTCACACAACTATTACATGATGCGCGAACGCACCATCGCCGGTGGCTCCACCGAAGTGCAGCACAACATCATCGCCAAGGGCATTCTGGGCCTGTAGCCCGGCGCCTAGACGCAAGGAGTCCGCATGGATCTGGCATTCACGCCCGAGGAAAACGCCTTCCGCCTAGAAGCGCGCGAGTTTTTCAGGGCAGCAATGCCCGATGACATGCGCCGCCGCGTCGCACTGGGCCAGAAGCCGACGCGCGACGACCTGGTGACCTGGCAGGGCATCCTCGACAGGAAAGGCTGGGCGGTTCCGGCCTGGCCCATCGAGTGGGGCGGCACAGGCTGGACGCCGGTGCAGCATTACATCTACACCGAAGAACTGCTGCAGGCGCCGGCACTGCCGCCACTGCCGCATATCAACCAGGTCGGTGTGGTCATACTCGCCAAAGGCACGGAAGCGCAGAAAAAACGCTTCCTGCCGAAAATCCGCAGCATGGAATGGTGGTTCTGCCAGGGCTTCTCCGAGCCGGGCTCGGGCTCCGACCTTGCCAGCCTGAAGACGCGTGCAGAGCGTCAGGGCGATCACTACATCGTCAACGGCCAGAAGCTGTGGACCTCGCAGGCGCATTACGCCGACTGGATGTACGCGCTGGTGCGCACCGATGCCGGCGCCAGCAAGCACACCGGCATCAGCTACCTGCTGATTGACATGAAGACGCCGGGTATTTCCATACGCCCGGTGATTTCGCTGGACGGCTCGCACCACCTGAACGAAGTGTTTTTCGACAATGTGCGCGTGCCGGTGGATAACCGCATGGGCGAGGAAAACCGCGGTTGGGACTATGCCAAGCACACACTCAGCCACGAGCGCGCCATCATCGCCCGTGTCGGTCAGTCAAAGGGCCGCATCGCGGCCGCCAAGGCGCTGGCTGCGCGCGCCGGACTGCAGGACGACCGCAAGCTGCGCGAAAAACTCGCCGCCATCGAGGTCGAGCTGAAAGCCCTGGAGATCACGAACATGCGCGTCATCGCCGGCATGCGCCATGCGGGCACTGCGCCTGATCCCAAGGGATCCATCCTGAAAATGAAAGGCACCGAACTGCAACAGCAGACGCTCGAAGTGCTGCTGGAGATCGCCGGCCCGGAAGCCATTCCACGACAGACGGCGTTCTACACCAGCAAGGGCGGCAGGGCCCTGCGCGAGGAATGGACGGCCACCATTGCACCCGCCTTCTACATCGGCCGCGCCTCGTCGATCTACGGCGGCTCCAACGAAATCCAGCACAACATTATCGCCAAACGCGTGCTGGGACTGTAGGCGACTCACCCCTCCGGCACCGGGATTAGAATAGCGGCAATCAGAATAACGGCAAACGAAGGAATCACCATGGACCTGAGATTCACGTCGGAAGAAATCGCGTTCCGCGACGAAGTGCGGGCATTCTGCAAATCCGCACTCCCCGAGGACATCAAGAACAGGTACATGCTGGGCCAGCGCCCAACCAAGGAGGACATCGTCTCCTGGCAGCGCATCCTGAACAAGAAAGGCTGGGCGGCGCCGCTGTGGCCGAAGGAATACGGCGGCCCGGGCTGGGATGCGGTGCGCTATTTCCTGTTCAAGGAAGAATGCTTCCGCGCCTGGGCGCCGGATGTGCTCTCGATGAACATCAGCCTGGTGGGCCCGGTGCTGATTGCCTTTGGCACCAAGGAACAGAAGGAATTCTTCCTGCCCAAGCTGCTCAACCTTGACCTGTGGTTCTGCCAGGGCTTCTCCGAACCGGGCTCAGGCTCGGACCTCGCTTCGCTGAAAACCACGGCAGTGCGCGAAGGTGACCACTACGTTATCAACGGCCAGAAACTGTGGACCTCGGGCGCACATCGATCCGACTGGATGTTCGGCCTGTTTCGCACCGATCCGAACGCGAAAAAGCAGCGCGGCATCAGCTACATCCTGCTCGACATGAAGACCCCGGGCATCACCGTGCGCCCCATCATCACCATGGACGGCAACCGTCACGTCAACGAAGTGTTTCTGGACAACGTCAAGGTGCCGGTCAGCAACCTGATCGGCGAGGAAAACAAGGGCTGGGACTATGCCAAGTTCCTGCTCGGCAACGAGCGCATCGGCATCGCCCGCGTTGGCCTGTCCAAGGCCAAGGTGGCACTGGCCAAGACGCTCGCCGAGCGCGTCATGGTAGACGGACGGCCGATGGCGGAGGACGAGCGCTTCCGCGAAAAGATGGCCGCCGTCGAGGTGGAACTCAAGGCGCTGGAAATGACGAACATGATGGTGGTCGCCGGCATCAAGAAGCAGACCGGCCACGCACAGGACCCGCGCACCTCGGTGCTGAAGTTGAAGGGCTCGGAACTGCAGCACATCACGAATGAAATCCTGATGGAAATCGCCGGCCCGCACGCCATGGCACGGCAGGTCGAATATCTGGAAGGCCATGCCACGGAAACCATCGGACCGGAATGGGCTGCCACTTCGGCGCCGAACCATTACATCGCGCGCGCCGCCACGATCTATGGCGGATCGAGTGAAGTGCAGCGCAACGTGGTGGCCAAGGGCGTCCTCGGCCTGTAAAAAAGAGGGACTGCGTTACGCAGCGCGAAACGCAGTGCCGGAAACTTGAATTCGCAACGGGTAAGGCCTAGGGAAACGCTGATCAAGTCCGGAATTTGGAAACCTGCGCTGCGTTTCCCTCTGAA
>CAMCYY010000217.1 GCA_945885335.1 Bordetella parapertussis | reverse complement strand
TGCGGCATGGCAAGGAAAACCCCGATCTCCGCGATCACGCCGAGCGACCACATCGCCCCGACCAGTGTCTTGCTGTAGTCGTTCGCTGCAAGGTGTATGGAATAGAAACCGTACAGGGGGCCGTGCGCCACCGACATGAAAAAGCACGCCGCAAACAAGGCAATCACTTCCGGGCGCCGCACCACCGGCCACACCGACACGGCCTGGCGCTGTTCACGCCGTGTCGCAACATCCGGCACCAACAGCGCGCAGGCAAATGAAGCCAGCAGCACCGCCACCACCAGCCAGGGCAGCAGCGCAATCGGCCACAGGTCCAGCGCCGCACCAACACCGGTCACCGTGAGAATGAATCCGATCGAACCCCAGACCCGCAGACGGCCATAGCGCCCGATATCGTCCTTTAGGTGCGCGAAGGTGATCGCCTCGAACAGCGGCAGCGCCGCATTCGTGAAAAATCCGAGCAGCGCCATCAGCGCGAGCATGGCCCAGAACGAGGACACAAAGCACAACGCCACCGCCACCAGCACCACCACACCCAGCGCCGAACGCAACAGCAGCGCATGCCGTCCACTGCGATCGGCAAGCCCTGCCCACAGCGTGGGCGCAACCAGGCGCATCACCTGCATGCCAGCCAGCAGCACGCCGATGGCCGCGGCCGAATGCCCCAGCGACTGCAGGTACAGACTGAAATAGGGCGAGAACGCGCCGACGAACGCAAAGTACGCCAGGTAGAACGCGGACAGCCGGAAATAGGGAACGGCATTCATGGAATGGCCAGAGGCTCCGCACCGTTTGCCAAAGGGCGCCTTGCAACACGGTTGGCGGGAGCGCGGATGCTACCATTGCGCCCTGCTGCCGCCTCGAAACACGCGTCAATACAATTCGAACAAAAAGAACAACGGCGCCGGCACACGACAACCCTGCGCCAACAAGAACGCACACTTAAAGATCGGATACGCCCTTGCCTGCCACCGACAAGCTGCGCCCCCCCGGCCACGCCCTGCCGCGCGGCGCGTTCTTCCTGCTGTTCACGATCTCCGGATTCGCCGGTCTCATCTACGAATCGATCTGGAGTCATTACCTCAAGCTCTTCCTCGGCCACGCCGCCTACGCGCAGACCCTGGTGCTGGCCCTGTTCATGGGCGGCATGGCGATCGGCTCGGTGATCTGCAGCCGGCTGTCCGGCCGCTGGCGCAACCTGCTGCGCGGTTATGCCATCGCCGAAGCGCTGATCGGCCTCGCGGCAATGGCGTTCCATCCGCTGTTCGTCGCCACCACCGGCGCCGCCTACGACAGCTGGCTGCCCGGCCTGCACTCGGCCACCGGCAGCGAGTCCGCCACCGCAATGCTGAAATGGGTGCTGGCCGGCGCCCTGATCCTGCCGCAATCAATACTGCTGGGCATGACCTTTCCTCTGATGAGTGCCGGCATCATCCGCCGTCATCCCGATGCCCCTGGCGAAACGCTGGCCATGCTGTATTTCACGAACAGCCTGGGTGCTGCAGTGGGCGTGCTCGCCAGCGGCTTCCTGATGATCGACCACCTCGGCCTGGCCGGCACCATGCAGGGCGCGGGCATCATCAACCTGCTGCTCGCCGCGATCGTGTGGCTGCTCTCGCCGGGCGCAGATCCCGCGCCGCCTGCACTGCAGGCAGCGCGACGCGAAAATGACGGCACCCCGATCGCAAACGTCCCGTATGGACTAATGCTGGTCATCGCCCTCTTCACCGGTGCCGCGTCCTTCATGTACGAAATCGGCTGGATACGCATGCTGTCACTGGTGCTCGGTTCATCCACCCATTCATTCGAACTGATGCTGTCCTCCTTCATCCTCGGCCTCGCTTTCGGCGGCCTATGGGTGAAGCGGCGCATCGACCGCATCGCCGACCCGGTGCGCTTTCTCGCCATCGTTCAGGTCGCGATGGGCCTACTGGCCCTCGCCACACTGCCCCTTTACGGCCAGATGTTCCCGCTGATGCAAAAGGTCATCGAAGGCCTGGCACAGACCGACACCGGCTACTCGCTGTTCCTGCTCGCCAGCCACGGCATTGCGCTGCTGGTCATGTTCCCGGCCAGCTTCTGCGCCGGCATGACGCTGCCCCTCATCACCTACGCGCTGCTGCGCGGCGGTCACGGCGAAAAGGCGATCGGCGCGGTCTATGGCGCGAACACGCTGGGTGCCATCCTCGGCGTATTTGCCGCAGCCCACCTCGGCATGCCGCTGCTCGGACTGAAGGGACTGATCTCGGCCGGCGCTGCAATCGACATCGGCCTCGGCCTTGCGATCCTTTGGCTGCTCACGCGCAACCTGCGCCTTTCGGTGGGCGCCACTGCGATTTCGGCCGCCGTCTGTATCGGCATACTGTTCACCGTGCAACTCGACCTCTACCACATGGCCTCCGGCGTATTCCGCAAGGGCGCGCTGTACTCCGAAAAAGACGGCAAGCTGATTTACTACAAGGATGGCAAGACCACTTCGGTCAGCCTGATCGACTTCGGCGAAGGCCGCAGCCTGCGAACGAACGGCAAGTCCGACGGCGCCATCGACATGTCGGGCAAGGACCCGATTTCCGACGAAGTCACCATGACGCTCACCGGCGCCCTGCCCCAGGCATTCAAGCCCGACGCAAAAACCGCCGCCGTCATCGGCATAGGCACCGGCCTCACCACGCACACGCTGCTGGCCAATGCAAAGTTCGAGCGCGTGGACACCATCGAGATTGAGCCGGCCATGGCCCAGGCCTCGCGCCTGTTCGCACCGGTCAACGCAAACGCCTTCGCCGACCCGCGCAGCAACATCGTGTTCGACGACGCGAAGACTTATTTCTCCACGCACAACCGCCGCTACGACCTGATCATCTCGGAACCGTCGAATCCGTGGGTGAGCGGGGTCTCCAGCCTGTTTACCGGCGAGTTCTACCGCATCGTCAAACGCTACCTGCAGCCGGGCGGCATCATGGTGCAGTGGATACAACTCTACGAAATCGACCTGTCGCTGGTGGCATCGGTGCTGCGCGCCCTGGGCGAGAATTTCCCTGATTACGCCATCTATGCCTCCACCGACGGCGACCTGCTGATCGTCGCCGGTGATGAGACGACGTTGGCACAACCGCTGGCCGACATCACCGAGGTGCCTGGTGTGGGCCGCGAACTCTCCCGCCTGAAGGTGTTCTCGCTCGGCGACGTGGAACTGCGGCGCATCGGCGGCAAGAAATCACTGGCGCCGTTCTTTGCGAGCTATGACGTTCCAGCGAACTCCGACTTTGCGCCCTACCTCGACCTGAATGCGGCGCGCTATCGCTTCCTGCATCGCTCGGCAGGCGCGTTCACCGCCATTGGCACCACCGGTGTTCCGGTGATCGACATGATCGAGGGCCGCGACGGAACGCGCCGCGGCGCCACTTCCTATGAGGGGGAGGAATACTTCGAGAAGATCGGTCTGCTGCGCAAAGCGCAGTACGTGCGCGACTTTCTGGTCAAGGCGAAACCGCCTGAGCCGGTGAACATCTCGCGCGCGATGCAAAAGGACCTCGATATCGTCAAGCTCAGATTGATCGAATGCCGCGATCCGCTGCGCTACGACATCTGGTTCCATTCGCTATATCAGCTGGCCTACGACACGAATCCGATGCTGTCTGCTGCCGAGGGCCGCGCGCTGTGGGAATTCATCGAGCGCTCGCCCTGCCTCAGCACGCTGAGCGCGGAACAGCGGCGCTGGCTGGAGTTGTTCAAGGCGATCGGTAGCCGCGACGCCGCGCGCATGGCGCAGATGGCCGAGATGCTGCTCACGCAGCAAAGCAATCTGCCCACCGGCCACCGCCAGTACCTCATCGCAGCCGGAATGGCCGGTTATCTGGCACAGAGTCGCCCCATTCAGGCTGCCGGCCTGTGGAACAGCTATCCGGATGACGTGAAAGATCGCGACAAGGAAAACCTCAACCTTAGGCTGCTGCATGCCCATGCCATGGCCGCCCCTTCCGGCACGAAGAAATGATCACTTTCGAAATTTAGTGACCATTTAAAAGGCGTTTATATTGTAATTATTATCACCGATTTCAAAGGCATCTGAAATCTCAGCCGTGCCGGCTGAGCACCGACTGCGCGATGTCATAAAGCTGCCGGTCAATGCGCCCCAGGCCAACCTGCGCGCCAAGATAGAGCGCAAGCGTCGAGAGCACCAGCGCGAGCACCGCCTACTCGAGCAGAGCCCGTGGTGGCAGTCGGATGCGTTGCCCGAGCCTTGTCGCAGCCCGCTATCCGGGCGAACCCATGCGAAGCCCGCCCGGGCCTAGGAGAAAGTCTTGGGCTGCCGGGCAACCCGTGCACCGCGCGCCTGCATCACCGCGCGCATGTGAGTGACAACGTATTCGGAAACGTCCTCGGGTTTTTCATAGGCCTTGGGATAAATCATGACCTTGCCCTGGGGCGCAATCAGAATAAAGGCGCCGGAATACATGCTCACTTCGGACACGTCATTCCAGGGCACGAAAACGATCCCGTTCAAGGTAAGCTGAGACGCACCTTCTTCACTCAGTTCAGTGATCTGGTATTTGCGTATCGACCACGCCAGGGCCACCGCACAGGCCAGGCTCAGCAGGGTCCCGACAATGGCAA
>CAMCYY010000216.1 GCA_945885335.1 Bordetella parapertussis | reverse complement strand
GGTAGGAGCCGCCTGCGCCGACAGTGCCGACGTTCAGTTTGCCGGGGTTCGCCCGGACATAGGCGATATAGGATTGCAGGTTGGTCGCCGGAACCGATGCATTGGTCACCAGCAGCAGGGTACGCGAGTAGATCACCGAGATGGGCGCGAGGCTGGTTGCCGAATCGTAAGAGAGATTGGGGACGACCACCTGGGTGACCGCCAGCGTAGAGGTGGTGCTCAGCAGGGTATGCCCATCCGGCACCGCTTTGGCCACATAGGCGGCACCCAGCGTTGTGCCGGCGCCAGGCTTGTAGTCGATCAGAAAGGGCTTGCCGAACGCCTCGCTCAGCTTGATGGTGTAGGGTCGGGTGTCCGCTTCGGTGGAGCCCCCGGCGGTATAGGGAATGATGACGGTGACCGGTTTGGTCGGGTATTCCTGAGCGTGGGCGTGCGATATCGAAAGCCCTAGTGACAGTGTTGCAGATGCGGCTGATAACAGTATTTTCATGACGATCCTCCTCCAAGGTTGGCCTGTAGCCTAAGGGATATTGCCACTTTGCGCCCTGAAAAGGTAGAGCAGTTGAGGCCGATGAGTCAGAAGCAGTGTTACTGTGCTCAGCGCCAACCTCGGAGGATCACCGCATTGCGATGAGTGCGCCTGCAACCATGCCCACACCCGTCATGACGAGAAGGATGCACACCATCGCCTTGAGGACATGGCGCGGCAGAGGAGGCGGATGCCTTACGGTGAGGAAAGTCACCAGTACAACCACAGGCAGGGCTTCCAGTGCGAGTTGCAGAGACAGCAGCGAGAACTGTCCTGATGGAACGACAATCAGCAAGCGCAAAATCGATCCAATGCCGAAAATGAGCAGTAGCGATTCCTGGATTCTTGATTGTTCGAGCGGCTGCCGGTAGAGCAGATACACCAGGGGCGGCCCGGCCGTGGAAAACATGCCGGCCATGAGGCCGGAGATGCCGCCCACCGCGGCAAACGTCGATGGGGACGACAGCGTCTGCAGGGGTTTGGCCGCATACCAGAGCAGCCCCGAACATACGACAACGCTGATGCCGAGCAGCAGGCGCAGGACCTGATAGGACGCGCCGGCGAGCCAGGCCATGATCATCGTGCCTGCGACGATGCCTATAGCGCTGCCCGCAATCGTCGGCCACATGCTGCGTTCCAGGCGCACGGGCCTGCGCAGGTACACGAAAGTCCAGGCATTGAAGAACCCCAGCACGGTCGCGGCGTTGACTGCATCCGGCAGCGGAATCAGGTTTGTTGCGCCGATCAGTCCGAGAAGTATCAGCGACTGGGCAAAGCCGGTGAGTGTCTGGGCGTAGACGGCGATTGCAACGAATAGCAGAAAAAAAAGATGAACCCAGAATGGGGACTGTGAAATCATGGTCGGGACGGGCTCGTCTGGGTGGCGCCTGGCAGATTTCGTCTGTCAGGCGAGCACCTCGTTGACCAGCTGTTCGCCGCGCGAGAACCTTGCCATGTTGCGCATGAATATCTCTATAGCGCGCCACTGGTTACCGCTTGAAAGCGCGGCGATGTGCGGCGACAGGATGAGGTTGGGCAGTTTCCAGACGGGCGAATCGGCAACTGGCGGTTCTTGCGGGAACACGTCCAGATAGGCGCCGGCAATCCTGTTCTCCTGCAGCGCCGGTATCAGTGCTGCATCATCGACCACTTCGCCTCGAGCCACGTTGATCACGAAGGCGCTTTTCTTCATCTGCGCCAGCTTCGCGGCATCCACCAGGTGGAAGGTCTCCTCGGTGAGCGGGCAGGTGAGCACCAGCCAGTCGCACTCGGGCAGCAGGCGCGGCAATTCGGCGGGCGGCACGATGCGGTCCGCGGCATCATCATCGCGCCGCGGGCTGCGGCGCACGCCGATCACCTTCATGCCCAGCATTTTCGCGTAGCGCGCAAAGCGTCCGCCGATGGCGCCCACGCCCACCACCACCACGGTCTGCCCGGCCAGGTCGGCAGGCGCTTCGGGTTCGGACCAGGTGTTCCACTGCCCGGTGTGCCGGTCGTCAATCCAGGCGGCGGCGCGGCGTGCCAGCATCAACATGCCCGTGAGTGCCGTGACCGCAACCGACTCGGCGTTGGCGCCCGTGGAGGTGGTGACGCGCACGCCCGCCGACATCAGGGGCGGAAGCCACTTGTGCTGGCTGACACCCGAACCGGGAAAGTGCACCCATTTGAAGCCAGGTGCGGAGATGCGTTGCACGAACCGTTGCAGGCCTTCCTGCGAATGGCGGATATCCAGCGTCAGGAAAGCGGCGTCCACCTTCGGGCCCGTCACTGGAACTGCATCAGGCTCGACAAGTTCGAAATTCACCTCGGCGCCGGTTTCTTCGAGAATTGCCTGGATGCGAGGCTCGAACTCCGCGTACACATGCTTCGACATCAATACGGAAATCATTTCGTCTCGCTGGCGGGGAAATCGGCGGGCAGCCACGGGTTGCCGTCTGCCTTGATGATGGGTCGCGTGACCGACCAGGACTTGCCGTTGGTGGGTATGTACATGGAGTGTTTGCCGGGGCCGCCGACCACCATGAGCACGATGTCATCGGCGTTCTGCACCGGGCCGATCAGCGTATCAAGAGGACTGTCTTTGTGGCGCCCATTCAGGAAACGCCGCAGCCGGCGCTCGATGTTTTCGGAAGACCAGCGTGACATGGGAATGCGCGCCTGCTCGAACAAGATGCGCCGCACATCGTCCTTGGTAAAACCATCGGCTGCAATGGTGGCAGCATGTTCCGGTCCGAGCAGCACCATTACTTCACCGTCGTAGTAGGAATTGTTCTGACCGGTCTGCGCCATGGTGCCGGCGATCATGGTGAGCACACCTTTTCCAGTGATGCTTTCATGGTCGTTGATGTTATGGGGCCCCTCGCATCCCATCACCGTGACTGTGCTGACTTCGGGGGCAAAGCCGCGCTCGGCGCGCAGGCCCTTCCAGCCGGCCGGCATGGCCGCTTCGTTCTCGGCAATGCAGAACGTATAGCGTCCGGGATGGCTCATCGTGGCCTTGCTGATCTCCACGGGCTTGGCCCCGCCGATGTTGAGCAGAATAAGGCGTATGGCCCGTCCGATGACGCCGTTGGACCAAGGGCCGGGCCCGAAGGCGCTGGTGCCGCCGTTGATGTTCAGCGTTTGCGCGAGCGGACCGCTCACGATGAGCAGCGGTGTCGCGGGATGAGTTGTCACCTGCATGTTCTTCAGTGACAGGCGTGGGTCGACCAGCGCGTCCACCGCAGCAATCAATACTGGCATGTGCTGTGGCAGGCAGCCGGCCATCACGGCGTTTGCTGCGATTTTCTCGACTGTAGCCATGCCCATCCGCGGCGTGAGCACGCTCACCAGATGGCCCGCGGGCAGGCCCGATCCGGCGATCATGGCGGCAACGCGCTTCTCGGTCGGCGGAATCAGCGGCAGACCATCGCCCCAGCCGCGCCGGATGAATTCGCGCTGCAGGTCGTGCCATTCATCCTCGATGTCCAGATCCAGCCACTGCTTGCCGGGAGGGGCGGCGACTTCCGAAGCCGGCACCGGCGAAGTCAGCTTGGCAATGATCTCGTCTATTGCGCCGTCCAGCTTCGCGTACACCGTATCGATTGGGACTCCGGCGATGGGATGGGCGAGGACGACACCGGGCAAGTTGGGCATGCCCAGCGCCTTGGCTTGGGTGCGGATCATTCCCACGAAGGGCGTGGTTTGCAACAGCACGGTTGGAATGCCGCGCTTTTCCAGTTCTATGCTGTCGTGGAGACTCCACGACGAACAGGACCCTCAATCGCCGAGGGCGTTGATCACCACATCGACGTCTTCAAGTGCCTTCATCACCTCAGGCGGCGCAGGCTTGCCCATGTCCCTCTTTGCGATTTGCACTGGTTGAACCCCCGGGATGCGCTCGCGCAGGCGTTGCTCCAGGTGGGCGTTCATCTTGTCCACCGGCGCCTTGCAATTGTCCAACAGGCCGATGCGCAGTCCGTCCAGCGAGGCCGGGCGGTCGACAGGCTTGAGGATATGGAGTTGGGGTTGGCCTTCGGGAATGGCAATCCTCATGAATGATCTCTTATCTGTGTGTGAGTTTGGCAGGGGCGATTATGCGCCATCTCCGCATGCGCCTCCAGGTACCGGGCTCTGGATCGGCACCCGTCTTCGACCGCCAGCCGAACACTTTGAACTTCGCCGGTTTGTCCGTTTAGCGCTTGAACACCGTCCAGCATGTGATTTTGCGTGATGACCTGGTGCGTCCAGTTTTCTTATTTATTGGTGGAGGCGGGGCACTCACATTCCGCCCCTAAAGCTGCGTGGACGCTGGGTTTTCGCCGATTCGGTTTTTCCAGTTGCCCCCAAAGGTGCCCCATGGCCGCGCAATGTGCGCTTTCCTTGGCGGGCATCCGCCAATGCCGTCATGCCTTCGCGCAGCGCAGCGAAGAGATTGTGCTTGGGCACACGCCTGGCCTTCATCGATGCCTTTGACCAGCCCGAGCTTTCTATACCAATGTAATTGAGAGTGTAACGGTTCGAAGACCTTTTAATAAAGGACTATGGATTGTGCATAGGTGGCGCTCCTGTTGGGGGTTTTAGCTGGAAGCTGCCCGCATATGCGGGCAGCTTCGTTAA
>CAMCYY010000215.1 GCA_945885335.1 Bordetella parapertussis | reverse complement strand
CCCCCCCCCCACCGCAGCTGATGGAACTCCAGCCGCCACCGGTCTTTCACCGTGGCCCCGCCCCGCTCGTACGCCTGACGTTTTTTATCGCGCTCGCCGTGCTCATGATGGTGCTCGACGCACGCTTCCAGACCCTCGAGACCGTGCGCAGCGGCTTCACCTTCGTTGTCTATCCGCTGCAGCGCGCCGCCACAGCGCCAGTGGACGCCTTCAATGCCATCGCGGGATTCTTTTCCAGTCAGTCCACGCTGCAGCGCGAGAACGATGCGCTGCGCACCCGCGTGCTGCAGTCCTCGCGCGATCTGCTCACGCTCGAGACATTGTCATCGGAGAATGACAACCTGCGTCGCCTGCTCGATGCACGCACCAAATCGCCGCGCGCCACGACCATGGCCGAAATCCTCTACGCCGGGCGCGATCCGTTCTCGCGCAAGGTGGTGATCGACAAGGGCACCGGTGACAGCATCCGCGCCGGCCAGGCCGTCATGGACGACACCGGCATCATCGGCCAGGTGACGCGCGTGTTTCCCATGCTGTCGGAAGTGACGCTGATCACCGACAAGGAGCAGGCCACGCCGGTGCAGGTGGTGAGAAACGGCCTGCGCGCCATCGCCTACGGAGACGGCGTCGCACTCGACCTGCGGTTCATGGCGGCAAACGCGGACATCCAGAACGGCGACATCCTGGTCACCTCCGGCATCGACGGCACCTATCCATCCGGCCTGCCGGTGGCACGTGTGTCGCGCGTCGAGCGCGACCAGGCCTACGCCTTTGCCAAGATCCAGTGCGTACCGATTGCCGGCACCGACAAGCACCGCCAGGTGCTGGTGCTCGCCCAACCGGCCGACCTGCTGCCGCCGCCCGCCGCCGCGCCGCCCGAGCGCCCCGAAAAAAGCGTGAAGCGCACGCGCACGCGCGCGCCGGCCGAGCGCTGACCGCAGAGCAAAGGCGCACACATGTCCCTCTACTACGAAGCCCGCCCGCAGCGCATCCTGCTGCCGGCCAATCCGCTGTTCATCGCATTCACGCTCGTCATCGCGCTGCTGGCGAACATGCTGCCCTGGCGCAGCACCGCCGGCCTGCCCGACCTGCTGGCCCTGGTCATCGTGTTCTGGTCCGTGCACCAGCCGCGCCGCGTCAGCGTCGGCGTGGCCTGGCTGTTCGGCCTCATCATGGATGCCGGCGACGGCACACTGCTCGGCCAGCATGCGCTCGCCTACGCCGTGATGGCCTTTGCCGCGAACGCACTGTCGCGCCGCCTGCTGTGGTTCCCGGTGTGGCCGCAGGCGCTGCAGGTCTTCCTGCTGCTGCTCGGCGCACAGGTGCTGATGCTGGGCGTGCGCATGATCGCCGGCGGCCCCTTCCCCGGCGTGCTGTACTTTGCCGGCAGCTTCGTTGCCGCGGCGCTGTGGCCACTGGCGAACATCGTGCTGCTCGCGCCGCAGCGCCGGCCGGAATCGATTGATGAAAACCGGCCCATATAAGAATACGGGGGCACTACCCCCTTGTATATCCCCCACTTCGGTGCGAAGCGCAGGATGCGCATCGCCAGTCTCGAAGCTTAGCGGGCGCTTCCCCGGGTACGACGCATGAGCTTCGGCGAATTCCGCAACACCGAACACGAGCTGTACAACTTCCAGACGCGCGTCGGCGTGGCCGGCGGCTTGGTAATGATCGCCTTCCTCATCCTGATGTCGCGTTTTTTCTACCTGCAGGTGATCAAGCACGACTACTACCACACCAAGGCCGAGGACAACCGCATCTCGGTGGTGCCGATCACACCGAATCGCGGCAACATCGTCGACCGCAACGGCGTGGTGCTGGCCCGCAATTACTCCGCCTACACGCTGGAGATCGCGCCGGGCAAGGTGTCTGACATCGACCACGTCATCACCGAGCTCTCCGGCGTCATCGACATCCGCCCCAGCGACCGCAACCGCTTCCGCCGCCTCATGATCGAGGCCAAGGGCGCCGAGACCCTGCCGATCCGCACCCGCCTCACCGACGAGGAGGTGGCGCGCTTCGCCGCGAACCGCTACCGCTTCCCCGGCGTGGAAATCCGCGCACGCCTGTTCCGCCAGTATCCCTTCGGCGAGAGTGCTTCGCACGCACTGGGCTACATCGGCCGCATCAACAATACCGATGCCGGCTGGATACAGGACAAGGGCCTGGAAACCAACTACAAGGGCACCGACCACATCGGCAAGACGGGCATCGAACAGAGCTATGAAACCGAGCTGCATGGCGCCACCGGCTACGAGCAGGTCGAGGTCGATGCCGCCGGCCGCGGCGTGCGCACGCTGTCGCGCACTGCGCCCACCTCGGGCAACAACCTCATCCTGACGCTGGACATGGGCTTGCAGGAAGTGGTGGAGACGGCTTTCGGCGGTCGTCGCGGCGCACTGATTGCAATCGAGCCCTCCACCGGCGGCATCCTCGCCTTCGTCTCCAAGCCCGGCTTCGACCCCAACCTGTTCGTTGACGGCATCGACCCGGTGAACTGGAAGGAACTGAACGAATCCCTCGATCGCCCGCTCAACAACCGCGCGCTCACCGGCATCTATCCACCGGGCTCGACCTTCAAGCCCTTCATGGCGCTGGCGGCACTGGAGACCGGCAAGCGCACCCCCTCGCAGGCGATTGCCGATCCGGGCTATTTCGATTTCGGCGGCCGGCGCTTTCGCGACGACAAGGTTGGCGGCCACGGCATGGTGGACATGTACAAATCCATCGTGGTGTCCTGCGACACGTATTACTACCACCTCGCCAACGACCTCGGTATCGACAATATTTCGCGCTTCATCGGGCAGTTCGGCCTGGGCGCGAGGACCGGCATCGACATCGAGGGAGAGTCGCGCGGCGTGCTGCCATCTCAGGCCTGGAAGATAGCGCGCTTCCGCCGCCCGGAACAGCAGAAGTGGTATGCCGGGGAAACCATCTCGGTGGGCATCGGCCAGGGCTACAACGCCTACACCATGCTGCAACTGGCGAACGCCACCGCGACGCTGGCCAACAACGGGGTGATGTACAAGCCGCACCTGGTGAAGTACGTCGAGAACGTCAATACCGGTGCGCGCCGCGCCATCGAACCCGAGCCGCTGAAAACCATTCCGCTCAAGCCAGAGAACATCGAAGTCATCAAGCGCGCCATGGCCGGCGTCAACATCGAGGGCACCGGCGCGCGCGCCTTTGCCAAAGCCGAGTACACCGTGGGCGGCAAAACCGGCACCTCGCAGGTCATCGCCATCAAGGCCGGCGAGAAATACATCGAATCGCGTGTGGCCGAACGTCACCGCGACCACGCGCTGTACATCGCCTTTGCACCGGCGGAGAACCCGAAGATTGCGCTTGCCGTGCTGGTGGAAAACGGCGGCTTTGGCGCTGTCGCCGCCGCGCCGATTGCGCGCCTGGTGCTTGATTACTACCTGCTTGGCAAGAAGCCGAACAAACCGGCGCCAGTCGACGAGAAGGCCAGCGATGGCGGCTGACACCTTCGCCGAAGCCCTGCAGCGGCTGTTTCGCCGCATCGTCGAGCCGCTCGATGGCGCGCTGCTCGCCATCATCATGAGCATCGTGCTGCTGGGCATGGTCACGCTGTACAGCGCGAGCTACGAAAACCCCGCGCGCGTCGTGGCGCAGCTCACGAACCTGGGCTTCGCCTTCATCGTGATGGTGGTGGCGGCGCAGATTCCACCGCAACTGCTGATGCGGTTCGCACCACCGCTGTACCTGGTAGGGGTCGCCCTGCTCATCGGCGTGGCCCTGTTCGGCGACATCCGAAATGGCGCACGCCGCTGGCTGAACCTGGGCATCACCAGCATCCAGCCCTCGGAGCTGATGAAAATTGCCATGCCGCTGATGCTGGCCTGGTATTTTCACAAGCGCGAATCGGCACTGAAACTCTATGACTACGCCATCGCGGCGGTCATTCTCGCCATACCCGTGGCGCTGATCGCGCGCCAGCCGGACCTTGGCACCGCGCTGCTGGTCGGGGCGGCCGGCTTCTATGTCATCTTCCTCGCCGGCCTGTCCTGGAAAGTGATCATCGGCGGCATTCTCGCCGGTGCAGCCAGCACGCCGCTTCTGTGGGGACTGCTGCACGACTACCAGCGGCGGCGCATCCTCACCCTGCTCGATCCCTCCGAAGATCCGCTGGGCGCGGGCTACCACATCATCCAGTCCACCATTGCCGTCGGCTCCGGCGGCATCATCGGCAAGGGCTGGCTGCACGGCACACAGACCCACCTGGAATTTCTGCCTGAGCGGCACACCGACTTCATCTTTGCCGTGTACTCCGAGGAGTTCGGCCTGATCGGCAATGTGCTGCTGCTCGTGCTTTACCTGGCGCTGATCGCGCGCGGCCTGATGATGGCGGCCAACGCGCCGACCTTCTTCGCACGCCTCCTGGCCGGCGCCATCATCCTCGTCTTCTTCACCTATGCCTTCGTCAACATGGGCATGGTGAGCGGCATCCTGCCGGTGGTGGGCGTGCCCTTGCCGCTGGTATCGTATGGCGGCACGGCGCTGGTGACCCTGTTCTTCGGCTTAGGGATATTGATGAGCATGCACAGACACAGAAAGCTGGTGCAGACATGAGGCGCAATGGCTGCAGCGAAATCCCCCCCCACCCCCCTTTGACAAGGGGGGGGCTCACCGTGGATTCGCTACAG
>CAMCYY010000214.1 GCA_945885335.1 Bordetella parapertussis | reverse complement strand
GCGTCGATGACCTTGCGCCATTTTTCGTAGTCCGCCGCCACGAACTCGGTGAACTCTTCCGAGGTACTGGCAATGGGCTCGGCACCGTTCTTCAAGAGACTGGCTTGCATGTCCGGGCGCTTCGCCAGCCGCACCATTTCGGCACTCAGTTTGGCCGTCACATCCCTGGGGAGCCTGGCGGGGCCAAAGACGCCATACCAGCCCAGTACTTCGAATCCCGGGACGCCGGCCTCTGCAATGGTGGGAATGTCGGGATAGGCCTTGGATCGCCTGGCCCCCGCCACTCCCAGGGCCCGGATACGGCCGGATTGCACCGTGCTCATCGCCGAGGCTGCGCTCGGGAATGAGAAGTCCACCTCCCCGCTGATCAGTTCGATCATGATGGTGGCGCTGCTCTTGTAGGGAACCTGGGTGAATTTCACCTTGGCCAGCAGCTGAAGAAATTCCCCGATCAGGTGCCCCGGCGAACCCACTCCTACATTCGCCTGGGTCAGGGGCTTGGCCTGGCGCGAACGTGCCAGGGCCAGGAACTCCTGCAGGTTCTGCGCCGGCAGGCTGGCGTGCACGACCAGGATGTTGGGAATGTCGGCGAACCCGGAGATGGCTGTGAAGTCCCTGATCGGATGCACCTTTAACTGAGGCTGGAGAATGGGGTTCGTGGCATGGCCGGAAGAAGCCATGTAGAGCGTGTAGCCGTCTGCAGGGGCACGTGCGATGGCCTCCGCGGCTATTGCGCCATTGGAGCCAGGCCGGTTCTCGACGATGACTTGCTGCCCCATTGCCTCAGTGAGCCCCTGGCCCGAGAGGCGTCCGGCGATATCGGTGAAGCCCCCCGGACTGAAGCCCACGAGCATCCGTATCGGTTTAGATGGATAGGACTGGCCGATTGCCTGGGCCGAACACGTGGCGGCGGCGAAGACAAGCAGACACTTGCGAAGAAGATGCATACCCATACCCATACCCATTCCCCCTTTTATCGTTGTTGTTCGGAAACCCCCGCGCGATTACCTGACCTGCGAGGGTTCCGAATGAGGCTGCCCGTTATGAAATTCAGGCCATGATCGGCACGGCGCTCGAAGCACCCGCCGTCGACCGCGTCTCCACGTCGTCGTCGATCGGGAACTGCAGCACCAAAGCCTCCAGTCCCTGGGGACCTGCCTTGATTTCGAAGCCCGCTTCCGACGTATCGACATACACAACTGACCACAGGGGCAATTCCCCCCCCTCTCTTTCCAGGGTCCCATTGGCGACGAAGACGTAGCACCCCCCGGTAGTCCTTGCATCAGGCCCGGACGTCGACATGCCCGCCCCCAGCCGGAGGACGCTGGCGTCCAGCTCGTCCTTGATCTTGGTGTTGTCGAACAAGGGCTCCCAGGAGACCTCTTTGCGGAATCTCATGATGGCCCGCGTCGATAGCGGTATGTGCTGTGAGAACCAGTTGCGACGCTTGCTCGGAAGCAGCTTCTCCCGGAAGTCCGGCTTGTTGTTGTGAATCGGCGCTGAATTCCCGGTGCGGTTTCGAAGGGCTATGAACGTGCAACCCTGGGGCCCCGCCACCAGCGGCCCATAGGTGGTATGGCGGTCCTTGTACTGGACCATGAGCGGCTGGACGTCGCGCGTCCCCATCTTTCCCGTCCCCGCCGGAAAGAGCTGAAACTGGGGGGTCGGATGATAGTGCGGAAGAATGGTCTCGTTTGCAGCCATCTCGGTGACCAGCGCCTGGGGCGCAGCACTCGCTTCGCTGGTGCTGTATCGCGGACCGAAATACGAGGAACCCCAGTGTTCGACGCCGGTGCCGGGGGAGTTGACCGGCGTCAGGTTGTTCAGAACGCCGGTGCCATTCGTCGAATAAATCATGGATACCTCCGGGAGATGCCCTGCATAGGAAAATGGTGGGTACTGTCAAAAGTATAGACGCCAATCACTTTTACCACTAGTTCGAGCTTTAAGGGCCTGACCTCTCAGAGCCCCTGACTCTAAGCCGCTAGGCTTCTCATCGTGCCTCCACAAGTGTGCCGCACCGCTAGGGGCGAAGCTTGTTGTTCTCTTGGGGGCCCTATGGGTTATCGGAACTATTTCTTCAGAGAAGCCATAACTTTCATGGTTCTCTCAAATGCCTTGCCGGTTTCATCTGCCTTTAACTCTTTGGCCGTCTTCTCAAACAGCGCCGACTGCTTTGCTTGAGCCATCTTCCGTGCAGTCCGCTTGCCTTCCTTCTTTTTTGCCTTTGGATTTGATGCCATTTAGCCTCCTGCTTCTGAATATTGCGGGCTCATCGCCAAAAATTTCTGCGGCACCCTCAGCCTTTGCCGCGTGTCGCTTCAAGCGCCTGTTCCCGGGTTAGCAGGCACACAAACTCATCGCCACCACTGGTGTCCAGCCAGGTGAACTCGGTGCGCGGATAAGCCTTCTCCAGCACCGCCCGGTTGTGGCCGATCTCCATGACCAGCAGTCCGCCCGGCGAGAGGAATTTCGGCGCTTCGGCCATGATGCGCTTCACCAGCACAAGGCCATTGCTGCCGCCGGCCAGTGCGAGTTTTGGCTCGTGGCGAAACTCATCGGGCAGGGTGCGCATGGACGCTGCATCTACATACGGCGGGTTCGTGATGATCAGGTCGTAGCGGCCACGCGGGACCTTGCTGAACACATCCGACTCGATCAGGCGCAGCCGGCGTGAAAGGCGATGCCTGCGCACGTTAATGGCCGCCACAGCCAGCGCATCGGCGGACAGATCGACCGCATCCACTTTGGCGTGTTTGAATGCCTGCGCGGCGAGGATGGCGAGGCAGCCTGAGCCGGTGCACATGTCCAGCACGCGAGCGACCTTGGCCGGGCGTTCGATCCAGGGAGAAAACTTTTCTTCCAACAACTCCGCGATAAAGGAACGCGGCACGATGACGCGCTCATCCACGTAAAAGCGCCGTCCGGACAACCATGCCTCGTGCAGCAGGTAGGCCGCCGGCGCACGGGTACGGATGCGCTCGGCGATCAATGCGTCGGCGCGCTCGCGTTCGGCTTCGTCCAAATCATGCGTGGATAGCTCGTCGTAGCGCGAGGGTGGAATGCGGCAGGTATGGGCCAGCATCCAGGCGGCTTCGTCGTATGCATTCTGTGCACCATGGCCGAAAAAGAGCCTGGCCCGTTGCAGCCGCCGGCCGGCCTTGAGTATCCAGTCTTCAGTCGAAGACCTACCTGTTGAATGAGGCACTACGGCTCAGGTTTTGAGCAGCTTGCGAAGCACGCTGAGATAGATGTCCTTCAGCGGTTCGATGGCGGCGAGCTCGATGTGCTCGTTCAGGCTGTGGATGGTGGCGTTGACCGGGCCGAATTCCACGACCTGCGGGCAGATGGCGATGATGAAACGACCGTCGGAGGTGCCACCGTCAGTCGAAAGCACGGTCTTCACGCCGCAGACTTCCTGCGTCGCCTCGGATAGCGCTTTGGTTAGCTCGCCTGGTGGCGTCAGGAAGGGCATGCCGGACACGCGCCACCTGATCGTGTATTCAATGCCGTGCTTTTTCAGCACGGCTTCGAGCCGTTGCTGCAGGGTTTCCGGTGTGCTCTCGGGGGAGAAGCGGAAGTTGAACTGCACCTCCAGTTCGCCGGGAATGATGTTCACCGCACCGGTGCCGGAATGAATATTGGACATCTGCCAGGACGTGGGCAGGAAGTAGTCGTTACCACGATCCCATTCGATTGCAGCCAACTCGGTCAGCGCCGGTGCCACCTGATGAATGGGATTCCGGCCCAGATGGGGGTAGGCGATGTGGCACTGGATGCCCTTGACCCTGAGCATTCCGCCCATGGAGCCGCGCCGGCCGTTCTTGATCATGTCACCGAGTGTCTTGACCGAGGTCGGCTCGCCGACAATGCAGTAGTCCAGTGTCTCGCCGCGCGCCTTCAGCATCTCCACGACCTTGACGGTGCCGTCGGTGGCCACGGCCTCTTCGTCTGAGGTAATCAGAAAAGCTATCGAGCCCGGATGGTTTGGGTGGGCTGCGATGAACTGTTCTGTTGCAACCACAAAGGCGGCAAGAGAGGATTTCATGTCGGCGGCGCCGCGGCCGAACAGCTTGCCGTCGCGCTCACTCGGCACGAAGGGGTCGGACTTCCATTGGTCCAGTGGCCCGGTGGGGACCACATCAGTGTGCCCGGCAAAGCAGAGCAGCGGCCGCGCTGTGCCGCGACGGGCCCAGAGGTTAGTCACGCCACCCGAGGACACTGTTTCAAGCTTGAAACCCAGGCGGGCGAGGCGCTCACCCATGACCTGCTGGCAGTTACCGTCTTCGGGGCTGACCGAGGGGCGGGCTATCAGCTCGCGGGCAAGCGCCAGCGTCGGGCTCGTGGCAAGGGCGAAATCCGGCACGTCAGTTTTCAGGTCAGGCAAGATGGCGTCAGGTCGTTTCGCCAACGTCCAGCTTGAACGAGGCAAAGGACCCGGCCTCCGGCGGTGGTCCTCCAGGCGCCGTGGATGGCATGGGCTTCCCATCGGTCCTGATCAGGCCCTTGCGTTTCTGCATCTGCACACCTTCCTCGGTGTTGCTGATCAGCCACATCAGGTTCGTTGCCGAGTCGGCGTTGGCCATGGCCTCTTCCTCGGTGATGGAGTCCTCGACCAGCATCCTGAACAGGGCCTGCTCGAAGGTCTGGCAGCCGGGCGTGAGGCTCTTTTCCATGGCGTCCTTGATTTCGTTGACTTCGCCCTTCTGGATCA
>CAMCYY010000213.1 GCA_945885335.1 Bordetella parapertussis | reverse complement strand
GTACTTCGTGACGTAATCGACGATGTCGGTCAGGACCTTGTCGGCTTTGGGACGGACGTTGGAGATGTGTGCGGACATGCGGTTTCAACCTTTTGGTTTGAATTGATGTGCGGGCAGCTTGCGGCTGCCTCTTGAATGCGCTGTTGTGTCGGTGCCTGAACTCAGCTGCGAGACCTTATTGACGTGACTTCAGCGGCATCCACTTGCGATTTTCCGGGCCGGTGTAATTCGCTGCTGGCCGGATGATCTTGCCATCGATGCGCTGCTCCATCACATGTGCCGCCCAGCCTGAGGTGCGCGAGATGATGAACAGCGGCGTGAACATCGACGTGGGCACTTCCAGCATGTGATAGGACACGGCGCTGAACCAGTCGAGGTTGGCGAACATTTTCTTCTCGCGCCACATCACCTTCTCGATGCGGTCGGCAATGTCAAAGAGCTTCATGTCGCCGGTGGATTTCGACAGGTTGCGCGCCACTTCCTTGATCACCTTGTTGCGTGGATCGCCGGTGGTGTACACCGGGTGGCCAAAGCCGATCACGACTTCCTTGTTCGCCACACGCCGGATCATGTCGGCCTCGGCATCGTCCAGGGTGTCGTAGCGCGACTGCACTTCGAAGGCCACCTCGTTCGCGCCGCCGTGCTTGGGACCGCGCAGCGCGCCAATGGCGCCGGTGACTGCCGAGTACATGTCCGAGCCCGTGCCGGTAATCACGCGTGCGGTGAAGGTCGAAGCGTTGTACTCATGCTCGGCGTAGAGGATCAGCGAAGTCTGCATCGCCCGCACCCACTCGGCCGAGGGGGGCTTGCCGTGCAGGAGATGCAGGAAGTGGCCGCCGATGGAATCGTCATCGGTCTCGACGTCGATGCGTTTGCCGTTGATGGCGTAGTGGTACCAGTACAGCAGCATGGAGCCGAATGAGGCCATCAGCCGGTCGGCGATGTCGCGCGCACCGGGCATGTTCTGGTCTTCCTTCTCCGGCAGCAGCGTGCCCAGCATCGAGCAGCCGGTGCGCAGCACATCCATGGGGTGCGCCGAGGGTGGAATCCATTCCAGTACCGCTTTCAGATTGGCCGGCAGGCCGCGCAGCGCCTTGAGCTTCGCCTTGTACGCCGTGAGTTCGGCGACGTTCGGCAGTTTGCCGTGCACCAGCAGATACGCCACTTCCTCGAACTCGGCGCGATCGGCGAAATCGAGGATGTCGTATCCGCGGTAATGAAGGTCGTTGCCGCTGCGGCCGACCGTACAGAGGGCGGTATTGCCCGCCGTTACCCCGGACAGGGCGACCGATTTCTTGGGCTTGGGTCCGCTGCTCGCTGCTTCCATGTGTGCTCTCCCTTTTGCCTTGAATGGCTTGTTTTGGTTCTATCTTGTGCTGCTGCTTCGCTGCAACTATTGCGTCACCTATAACTATTGCGTCACCATTCAACTATTGCGTCGCCGAAAACTATTGCGTTGCAATGGCCGTCCGTCGCAGGTTGAGCCCGAACAATTCGCCGAGCGCCTTCAGGTACTCGGCACTGCCTGTTCGCATGCTGTTGTTATGCGAGCCGCCTTCAACCAGCAGCAGCTTTTTCGGTGCCGCCACCGCCGCGTACAGTTTTTCGCTGAAGCGCGCCGGTACGTAGCGGTCCTCCCTGCCATGCACCACCAGCACCGGCATGCGTACTGCCGCAATTTTCGCGGCCGAGTCGAATTTCTGCGACAGGATCATTCCCACTGGCAGCCAGGACAGGCTGAGCGCGCGCGCCATGTCTGCCAGCGTGGTGAATGAGGATTCTACAATGAGGCCCCGCGCCGGCAGCGGGTTGCCGCTGTTTGCGTTCCCGGCTGCACTGAGCCTTGCCGCGAGATCAACCGCGACTGCACCGCCCAGGGAATGGCCATAGATGAAACGTCGCTCGGCGTCCGGCTGCAGTTGCGCGAGGCGTTCCCAGCCGGCCAGCGCATCTGCATACACGGTCTGCTCCGAGGGAATTTCCCCTTCGCTTTTGCCAAAGCCGCGGTAGTCAATGGCCAGCACCGAAAAGCCGAATTCATGCAGTTGCTCGATGCGGAACAACTGGCCAGTGAGATTCCAGCGCGCGCCGTGGAGGTAGAGCAGGGCCGGCGCCTTGGGGTCGGCCGCCGGCCACCACCAGGCATGCAGTTTTTGCATGCCCTCTGCGCTTTTGACGGGGATGTTGAGATCCTGGATGCCGGCCGGCATGCCGCTGAACCAGCGCGCCTCGCCGGGTTCGACACGGAACACCAGTTCGCGCTCTTTTTGCGCCAGTTGCGCGCAGCCGGCCACGGTGAGGATTGCAGTGATCGCGGCAATGACCAGGGGGCGAATCCTGTGTCGCGAAGTCGGAGTCGGGGTCGGGCGCGGGGATGAAAATGCGGTCATGGTTCTGCGGCTCCGTGCTGTTCCTCAGGCTGAGTGAGACAACAGGGCTGCTTTCGGGTTCACTCGGCGGTGGCTGCCCGGCGCTGTTCCCCGGGTAGCAGTGAAACAACAGCCAGGGTCAGCAGCGCAATGAGGGCCATGGCAAACAGCAGCGTCTCAAAGCCGGCTGCCTTGACCACCGGGCCCAGCGCCCAGATCGCGAGCGAACTGAAGCCGAAGGAAATCGCCAGCCGCATGCCGGAAATGCGCGAGCGCATGTGGTCATCGACGTAGCGCACCATGATGGCATCGTTGAAGGGCACGGCGCCGAACACGAACACCATGAAGCCCAGCTGCAGCAGGAGCAGCGCCCATCCGCTGGACACCGCGGCCAGCGCAAACAGTGGCGCCTGCGCCAGGATCACGACAAAGAAAATGCGCTTCAGCGGATAGCGGTCGATCAGCCGGCCCACTACCAGTTGCGACAGCGAAGCCACCACATAGACCCCACCCAGCAGCGCGCCGAGCACCGCAGGGTCTTCGATCAGGCCGATGAATCGTTCGGTCAGCAGTTGCTGGTTGCCGCTGGTGGACAGGTTGAACACGACGCTGCCGGTCATCGCGGAGATGGTCATCACCGGCAGGATGCGGCTCAACACTTCGCGCGGCAGCACAAACTTGCCGCGGGTTCGATGGGCCGGCGGCTCGGGTTCATTGGGTGCAATCAGCGCAAACAACACCCCCGCCGCAATTGAAACCAGACCGGGGATGACGAAGGCCATGCGCCAGTCGAAGTACTTGACCAGCAGGCCCGTGGTCACGGCGGCTGCCGCGATGCCCAGATTGCCCACCAGTCCGTTGAAGCCGATGGTTGCGCCCGGGTTCTTTGCATGGCGCAGCAGCATGGGGATGCCGACCGGATGGTAGATCGAAGAAAAAATCCCCATCAGCGTGAGCGCTGCTGCCATCTGCCAGACGTTCTGGGTCGCCGCGATCAGCAGCATGGAGCCGCCCATGCCGAACCAGAAAATCAGCATCATGGCGCGCCGTCCCCACAGGTCTCCGAGGCGCCCGGCCGGAATGGAGGCCATGCCGAACATGAAGGCTGCGCCCACGCTCCAGGGCATGAGGTCTTCCCAGCGCGCGAAGCCGAAATCCGCTGCAATGGCCGTCACCGCCGTGGCGAAGACCAAGAGGAACATATGGTCGATGGCATGACCGAAGTTGAGTAGCAGGCCGACGGAGCGGGGAGTCATGGATGCGCCTTGAAACCGGTTTGAAAGAGAGGGCGCAGTTTAAAACCTTCCCTCATCCCCGGCCTTTCTCCCGCGTATTTCACGAACGGCAGAAGGGAGAAACCCCCCTCTTCCGCCGGGAGAGGGTTGGGGTGAGGGAGGGTTTTGATCAACTTCATTTTTTTTGGACAGTCCGCCGCTCAAGCCCCCGCGCCATGGCACTGCTTGTACTTGCGCCCGCTGCCGCAGGGGCAGGGATCGTTGCGTCCGACCTTGGGTGCGTCGCGCCGGAACGTGTCGGGCTTCAGGCGTTCCTCGGCCCAGTAGTCGTGCGCGTCGATGACGCAATCGACCAGGTTCTCGCGCCAGTGGGCGATGAAGGTTGCTTCTTCACCGGGTGCGAAATCGACTTCGGCGCGCAGCTCCGGATCTTCTTCGAAGGCGCCGGAGAGTGCGAGAAAGGGCAGCAGCAGTTCGCTGACTTCTTCCTCTTCGCCGCACTCGGTCCAGTGCGGTTCGGACATGTCCACACCATCCAGGTAGCCGCGGCACCAGGTGGCGTAGTCGAATTCTTCACCGCCCTCCTCTGTCGGGTAGACGATGAGGCTCAAGCCATCCTCGGAACGCAGCTCGGCTTCGAGCGTGTCGTGCAGGCGCAGGAGCAGGCCTTCGATTTCATCGGCCTGGGCATCGCTTTCGTAGCGCGGCGTGCCGCCCAGCACATAGGGCAGCCAGACATCGGCGGGGATGACCTGCGGGCCGCTCAGCACTGCACACAGCAGGCCCTGCAGTGCGTCGAGCGGCATGGCCTTCTCATCGAAGTTCGGTGCGGTGAGCAGGGCTTCGAGGTGGTCGAATTCGGCTTCGTTAAGCGGTTGGGTGGGTTTGATTTCAGGCATGGCGATCTTCTAAAGGAGAAAAATTCGGGCGTGGCCACACATAGGTGCCACGGGAATGCGGTTCAGGCGAGGACGTCCGGGTCGAGCTGACGCACCACCCACGCGATCTGGTCCTTGAGCAGCAGCTTGCGCTTTTTCATGCGGCGCAGGCTGACCTGGTCGTGTGCCGGACCTTCCGACAGGCGATGAACGGCCGCGTCCAAGTCACGGTGCTCGAGTTCCAGTTCGCG
>CAMCYY010000212.1 GCA_945885335.1 Bordetella parapertussis | reverse complement strand
GGCCGCCATGAGGCTGAGATAGCCGCCCAGTGAGTGTCCGACGGCGATGACCGGCTCTTTGGCGTTCCCGGCAATGAAGTCGATGAGTTGCTGACGCAGGTGCAGCCAGCCATCGGTGACCGGATAGCGCGGGTCATGGCCGAACCGATCGACGTGCAGAACGTTGAAATCGTCGTCGAGAAAGTCGTAGAGCTTGCGGTAACACGCCCCAGGAAAGCCGTTGGCATGGGAAAAGACCAGCTTGGGCAGCGCGGGACGTGCGGTCATGGCGTCCATCGCACCGACATTACACCCATTGCGCCCGGGGAATCAGGTCGAGGTCAGGTCGAGGAACGGGCGGGCCGCGCCCCGGACAGTGCAGCGAATTCGTCGGTGTAATGCTGCATGCGGCGCACCGCGCGCACGCGCTGTTCGGCGGTCAGCGTGCGATCGATGTCAACCACGAGGTCGGCCAACCCTGATTCGTAGCGCGCCGAGGCAGCAATGTATTCGGCGGAACGTCCCTGCTCGGGATTCGTGAACAGCGCCGTAAGGTGCGCCGCGAACTGCGGCAACTTGCGCTCGGTGCGCAGCAGCAGCAGCGTCTGGCCCTGCCAGCGCTTGCGATCCTCGAACCGGAGCGTCGTCATGCGCCCGTAGTCGTCAGCAAACCGCTCAATGCGCGCTTCCTGGGCATCGCTCAGCTTGCCGGTCATTTCACGGAAATAATCCAGCAGTTGATCAGCACGCTTTTGTCGCAGCTTCTTCTGGTCGCCTTCCAGGCGCTCCTTCGAGAATTTGCGATTCTTCTCGGCGAAGTTCTTCTCGAGCTCAACGATTTGCGCATCGCTCAACTGCGCCAGCAACGGCGCTGCATCCTCGGCGGCGCGGGCTGCCAACAGACGGTAGCGGCTGCGCAGTGCGCCAATGGCCCAGGCCACATCATCGGCCACCACGCCCTTGGCCACTTTGCCGCCGGCGGTCTGCAGCAGAGCAACGTAAGCGGGCAGCTCGCGCGTGCGATGCCATTGGTGCAGCGCGTCGAGGCGGGTCTTGAACTGCTCGTATTGCGCGGTATCGAATTCGACGTAGTCCGATGCCATGAAGCGGATGACTACATCGATGTTGTTGTAGGCGAACCGCACAGTGCTGCAGGCGGTAACGGCAAGCAGTCCCATCGACAGCACGGCGATCAGCACGCCGCGTGATATCGGCGCGAACCGGATTCTCACCAGTAGTTTTCCACGGTGATGTGCCCGGGTGTGCGGCGACGGTTCTTTTTCAGGCCGCGCTCAAGCAGCACGGTGCTGGCATCGGCCACCATGGCCGGATTGCCGCACAGCATCACCTGTGCACTGCCGGGGACCAGCGGGACTCCCGCGGCGCGCTCAAGGCGGCCGTCGCGAATCGCCTGCGGTATGCGGCCGGCCAGCAGGCACTCATCACCGGCAACGGGGTCGCCTGAGAGCAGCGACACCAGGCGGAAACCGTCCGGATGCGCAGCGCCGACGGTGTTGATGACTTCCCTGTAGGTTTGTTCCGACATGTGGCGGGTTCCATGGACCAGGACAACCTGGCGAAAACGCCGCCATACCGTGTCCGTACCCAGTATGGACAAGAAAGGCCCTATGCCGGTTCCCGTGCAAATCAACCAGAGGCTGTCGCCATCGGGAACCTCAGACAAAACAAGGAAACCGGAGGGGCGCGACGCGAGGTAGATGTCGTCGCCCGACTCCAGTGCGGCCAGGTGCGAACTGAGCGGCCCGCCAGGCACGGTCACGCCATAGAACTCGTAGGGGCGGCTTTGCGGGGCATTGACGAAGGAAAACGGGCGTCCGACCATTTCGCCATTCAGGGGCAGACCAAGCTTGATGAACTGCCCAGCCTCGAAATCCAGCTGATCGGCCGGGGCAACGTCCACCTGAAAGGAAAACAATGCGTCGGTCCACCGCCTGCGGCCACTGACGCGGCCCTTGATCCATTGCTGACCGGAAGTGGCATTCATTGATGGGCATTCAAGCAGCAGCCGATGCACCGGCCGCTGCGCTTGCTCCTTCTTTGCTATTCGACGCGGCGGCCGAGGGTTTCGGCGATCAGCACGGGCTTTGTGCCACCCTCGATTTCCCCGGTCACGCCCCAGGTGATCAGCGTGGTCTTGGCATCCACATCCTTGATGTCGAGCAGTTTGTAGCGGCCACGGATGCGCGAACCGACTGGCACGACGCCGGTGAAGCGCACCTTGTTGCTGCCGTAATTGACGCCCATTTTCGAGGGCGGCAGTTCGATGTCGCAATTGCGGACAATCGAAGAAAGCTGGCACAGGGTCAGATTGCCGTGGGCAATCGTGGTCTTGAAGGGCGACTCTTTCTTGCAGCGTTCCACGTCAACGTGGATCCACTGGTAATCGCCGCTTGCTTCAGCAAACTTGTTGATCAGGTCCTGGGTGACGGTGAGCCAAGTACCCACGGCAACTTCCTGGCCGATCTTCGAGCGCAATTCTTCCATCGTCTTGATGACAATCTTGTCAGTCATGATTCCCTCTCTCCTTGTCGATTTTTATCGAAATCCGGTTGGCGCCAAGAATCAAACAGGCGCTGGCCGCAGCGGGGTGACACAATTGATGATGAAGTCCGATTATACGGCGATACCATCGGTGTTCCCGGCGCTCTAACGCGGCCTGAGCAGGGCTGCGATATCGGCATGCTCGCGCTCCAGGGCAAGGTCGTAGGCCGTCCTCCCCTCGCGGTTACGCTGTGCGATCCGGGCCTTGCGCTCAATCAGATACGCGACCACGGGCAGGTTGCCGGCCTTGGCGGCACCGTGCAGAGGCGTGTTCCCATTTTCGTCCGTTGACTCGATCAGTGCGCCACGCTCCACCAGAAGCTGTGCCGTGCGCAGGGTGCCTGTCATGGCCGACCAGGCCAAAGGCGTCTCCCCATTGAGGTTGAGTACGTTCGGCTCGGCGCCGGCGTTGATCAGCTGGCGCGTGAACTCAGGATTGCCCTGCATGGCCGCGGCGTGCAGGGCAGTTTCGCCGTTCGGAGTGCGCAGGCGCGGATCAGCACTGCCCTCGATCAGGCGCTTTAGGGCATCCAGGTGGCCTTTGTCAGCCGCCACAAAAAGCGGTGGCTCGCCATCATCGTTGCGCACCGAAAGATGCACGCCCAGATTTATGAGACGGTCTAGCTGGGCCGCGTCATTGCGATCTATGGCCTCGAACAGGGCCAGTCGCGACGCCGCAGTTGATGCCGTGACCGGAGGAACGGCAGATGTCGCAGCCGGCGCTGCAGGTGGTTTGATACCCGCTGCAGCCGGCACCTCAGCTGGCGTTGCGGCAGGTGCCACAGCCGGAGCGCCCAGCGGCGTTGCAACCGGTGCGGCCGGCACAACCATCGGCGTGACGACAGGCGCTGTAGCCGACGTAACAGCAGGTGCTGCCACCGGTACCGCGGGTGCTTGAGCAGCGGTTTTCGCTATCGGCGCTGCAGGCCCAACGAGGGGTGCTGCTGACGTAACGGGAGACGTCGCAACGGGTGCTGCAGGCACAGCGGCTGGCTTGGTGCTCGGCACAGTGGGTGCGGCTGCCGGCTGGACCACCGGGGTTGCCGGCGAGGTTGCAGGCCTGAGGAGTCCTTCAGGAAGAATGAGCGGGGGCAACGGAACCTGCGCCAGGGCGTACCCAGTGGACAGAAACAAGGCAGCACCAAGTACGCCCACACCCCAGCCGCCCGCGATCTGTATAACGAAATTCATGCTGTGATTTTATCCGCTGGCAGCAACTGCGCGGGTGCGTCAGCAATGTCAGGGGTGATGATTTATGCTTCGGCTTCGTCACAAGAGATGGGAACCCGGGGGCAACCCGAAGCGGAATGACGTACGAGCCACTGCCTTCCTTGCTGGAGTAGCAATGCCGGATGCAACGATAATTATGATTATTTTTGATAAATTGTTATTAATTGATAATGAATAACAAGGAAATTATTATCAATAGTTTCCGCGCAGCCGTGGCTGCGGCGGACCCGGTGACGGCAGTTCCGCCACATTTGCCGGCACCGCCGGCCGGCAGGACCATGGTACTGGGCGCGGGCAAGGCGGCAGCCGCCATGGCACTCGCGGTGGAGCAACACTGGCCTGCCGGTGCGCAACTGGAAGGCATGGTGATCACGCGCTACCAGCACGGCCTCTTGACGAACCGCATCAAGGTGATTGAAGCGGGACATCCGGTACCCGACGAAGCCGGAGAGTCTGCTGCACGCGAAATGCTGCGCATGGTGCACACGCTGGGCAAGGACGACCTTCTGCTGGTACTGCTGTCAGGCGGCGGATCTTCACTGCTGGCGGTTCCAGCGGAAGGACTGGGCATGGCTGACCTGAAAGCAGTGACGCGCGAACTGTTGCGCTGTGGGGCGCCGATCCAGGAAATGAACACCGTCAGAAAGCACCTGTCGGCCATCCTGGGCGGGCGGCTTGCCGCAGCTTGCAAGGCACCAGTGACGGCGCTGATCGTGTCTGATGTCACAGGCGATGACCCCACGCATATTGCTTCGGGCCCCTGCGCACCGGACCCAACCACTTACGCCGACGCACTTGCCATCATTGCGCGCCATGGCATCGATGCGCCGGCTGCGGTTGTTGATCAATTGCGTCGCGGTGCGCGCGGAGAAGTTGCCGAAACGCCAAAGCCCGGAGACAGGATCTTCGATCGAGTCTCAAATCGCGTCATCACCACAGCGCAGACTGCACTGGAGGCCGCTGCAGCGTATTTCGTCGGCCGCGGTATCAACGCCGTGGTGCTCAGCGACAGCATCACCGGGGAGGCCTCGGAGGTGGCCAAGGTCCATTCCGCACT
>CAMCYY010000211.1 GCA_945885335.1 Bordetella parapertussis | reverse complement strand
GAGCGCCTTGATGAAGACGCGCTCGTCATCGTCCTCTTCGGCCTCGCAATTCGGCTTGCAAGAATGGTTGAACCATTTTGCCGGCGTGCTGCGGTTGGCGCCATCCAGGCATTCGGAACCATCACCGATCTCGAACAGGAAGGTGTGATACGGAATCGGATCGATCGGGTAACGGCGCTCGGCCTCTTCCCAGGTGATGCGCTCACCCAAGTATTCGATCAGAGTCTTTCCCTTGCGAATGTCACGGATGGCGAACACGCCACGACCGTGAATCACTGACTTGCGAACGGCAAACGCCAGCGCCTTCTTGGCGGACTTCTTTACTGCTTTCTTTGCAGCTTTCTTTGCAGTTTTCTTGACCGGCAGTTTGACCGGCTTTTTTACAAGAGACTTTTTTACAGCAGACTTCGCCGCGGTTTTGGCTGAAGTCTTCGGCGCGGATTTGCTTGAGGGTTTGGAGGAGGATCTGGACGACTGAACGGTGCTGCTCTTCTTTTTCTTCAACATGATTTCCACAATGAAAAAACATTTTCGGAGGTCGCGCCAAGTCTGGCAGGCGATGCCGCGGTGCGGCAGGCGCAATTATCGCAGGTGCGGGTGACTATGTGATGACCACCGCAAGGCAGCGGGATAATCGAAGAAAAACCAGGGAAGGAACCACCGGGGGGAGCCGGGCCAATCCGGCGCGAAGCCGGACCAGGCCCGGGGCTTGTCAGCCGGCCCGGGCCGCCTGCCAGCGCAACCGCTCACCACCCGAGCCGCGAATCTCGCCCGACATGGTGTCACCCCGGATGCGGCCGGAGAACTCGCGCAGCTTGCCATTGAGGTCGGTCAGCGTGAAGCGGATGGCATCGCCCTGCAATCGCGTATAGCGCAGCGTGGTGTTCACCTTGCCGAAGTTGGCGCTGCCGGTAAATTTCTGGAAGGTCTGATCGACCTGCACCGTGAACTCCCGGGTGTTCGCTCCGGCGGGGATGCGCAATTTCCAGCTCCCGCCCGCCTTGGCCGGAACGATCCACAAATGCGCAGGGCGGCCCTCGGCGTAAGAGGTTTCATCCGGCATCCAGTCGCCCATGGCGAACTGGTGCGCCACCAGGCGTGTGCCCGGTTTCATTTCCAGAAGCTTCGGTCGCAGCCTCATGTTGAGCGCGGTCAGCAGGTACATGGTGACCACGGTCGCATCCGAAAAGTCCTTCTCGAAAATGTCGCCCTGGATGAATTTCGCCTTCGCCGCGACACCGGCCTGCTGCGCGTTTTGATTGGACAGCACCACCATCTCGGGGTTGTATTCGATGCCAAGGGCACGCGCGCCAAAGCTCCGGGCTGCGGCAATCGCGATGCGGCCATCGCCCGCGCCGAGGTCAACCACGTAGTCCTTGTTCGTGACCTGCGCCAGTTTGAGCATGCGCTCGACCAGCTCAGGCGGGGTCGGCACCCAGATGACATCCTTGCCCTCCTGTCCGACCGAAGGAACAAAACCTGCAGCCGGTGCCGGAGCCTGGGCCAGTACCACGAGAGGCGCTGCAGACAGGATGGCGCACAGCGCCGTGGCGAGCAGGTCACGTCTGGCGCGATGGAGCGTGGATTTCATGATCACCCTCACGAATTAAGCAGCGCTCAGCGCTTGCGCCGATCCAGCAGGAGCAGCAGCACGCCGGCGAACAGCACGCCCACACCGACCAGAGCGCCCTTGCCCGTGTAGGCCAGGCTGGAATACAGCATGTAGATGCACACACCGCAGAACAGCAGCGGCGTCACCGGGTAGAAGGGCACCTTGAACGCGCGGTGGGCATGCGGCTCCCACTGGCGGAAGATGAACAGCGACATGCCGGTGAGGAAGAAGAACAGCCAGAACACCGGTGCGGTGTAATCCACCATGTTCTTGAAGCCGTCGGTGTTATAGGAGCCAAACACCACCAGCGCCAGTGCAATCACGCTCTGCACGATCATGGCGTTCTTCGGCACGCCGCGCGCACCATCCCACACGCCGAGGAATTTGAACAGCGACCAGTCACGGCCCAGCGCATAGCTGGTGCGGGCGCCGGTAAGGATGGTGGCGTTGGCCGAAGTGATCGCCGCCACCGCGACAATGATGCTGATAATGGCGCCGCCGGTCGGGCCCCAGGCGCGCGTCAGCAGGTCGGAGGCCACGGCATCGGATTTCGCCATGCCCGCCAGGCCCAGACCCGACAGGTAGGCCAGGCTCACCAGCAGGTAGAGCGCTGTGACAATGCCCAGGCCGATCAGCAGCGAGCGCGCGATGTTGCGCTGCCCGTCCTTGATTTCAGCAGACAGATAGGCCGCATCGTTCCAGCCGCCATAGGTGAGCAGCACGAACACCATGGCCAGCCCCACCATGCCCAGTTCCGGCGTGGCGGACTTCGCCGCTTCGGCCCCGCCTACGACTGCCGGCACCACCTCAGGCGTTGCAAAAAAGAAGCCGGCAATAATGATGGCCACCAGCCCGGCGACTTCGATCACGGTGAGGAAATTCTGGGTGCGCTTGCCGGCATCGATGCCGATGATGTTGATCAGCGTCAGCACAACAACCAGCAACGCGGCATAGATCGACGAGGAATGCTCACCCAGACGCACCAGCTGCGTGGCGTAGTCGGCAAACACGAAGGCGAAAATCGCGATGGACCCGCTGGCAATCACGGTCATGCGCGCCCACGCAAACAATCGCGCCACATCACCGCCGAAAGCGCGTTCGAGAAAATGGTATTCGCCGCCGGCATTCGGATGCGAAGTGGCAAGCTCGGCGTAGCACAGTGCGCCCAGGATGGAGATGACACCGCCCAGCACCCAGGCCGCCATCATGATTTCGGGCGTGCCGGAAAACTTCGCCACCAGCGAGGGCGCCTTGAAAATGCCGGCACCGACAATGATGCCGACCACCAGCGCGACGGCATCCTTCAGGTCGAGTACCGGACGCGGGGCGGCGGCAGTGTTCTGGTTGTGGTCAGTCATGGGCGGCAGGGCTCCGGAAATGAGGACGCAAATGGGTATGCACTGCCGGCTGGCCGGACAGCGCAGGAAACATCGGGAACTGCAGGGCGCTTTGTCATTGTTGTTCTGGGTGCGTGCTTCGACCGTCCGGCATCGTGCCACTGCGGGGAAACACGTTGCGCATCGTACTATCAAGGCGCACTCCGTGCCAACCGGCACCGTGCCCTTCCTGCCTGGGGCAGGGCGCTGCTCAATGACTACTTGGGATGAGAAAGAACCGGAGCACCCGTTCTTGCAATCTGCAAGTCCCAGGGCGGAGGAGTGCCCCACGGGTGTCCAGGTCTTGAAATCTTGCGGCCGGGATTGCCCCGACCGGCTGTCATGCGTACTGCCTTACTCCACTGCTGCTGCCGCTGTTGCTGTTCCTGTCGTTACTGGTACTGCCGTTACTGTTACTTGTCACGGCGGTAAAAACCCGCCAGCAATGCAACGACCAGCGCCAATCCAAGCAAACCGAACAGCGACCAATCGCTATCCAGCGCTATCGCACCGGTTCCGAGCCTGTCCGGCGTGTCCTGCAGCGGCTTGGCAAAACCAGCCAATGCCTGACCCGGTACAGCGATTGCAAAGAGCAGAGGGACAAGCACTCTCCCGGACGTTACTGCCTTGACGCCACCGAGAATCTTCATTTGCCTACCCTTTCATGAAATGCCACGTTGGCTGAACTTGAGCCCAACTCCATCAGCACCTCCCCTTGCTGCAGTGCAATATAACACTTTAGAAATCCCGGATAAATAGGCTAGAATTAAAATAACTATTCACAAATATGGAACAATCAAAATGGACCGGCTGCGAGCCATGGAAGTCTTCGTCGCCGTCGTGGACGCGGGCAGCTTCACCCAGGCCGCACGCCGCCTGAAGCTGTCCAATGCGAACGTCTCCACGCTGGTGCGCAACCTGGAAGACCACCTCGGTGTCCGCCTGCTCAACCGCACCTCGCGGCGCATGCACCTCACCGACGACGGCACGGCCTATTACGAGCGCTGCCGGCGCATCCTGGCCGATGTCGAGGAAACCGATAGCGCCCTCGCCCGCAGCCGCACCCAGCCCGAGGGCATGCTGCGGGTTGACCTGCCCACGGCCTTCACCCGGCTGTATTTCATCCCGGCCCTGCCCGAATTCCTTGACCAGTACCCGGCCCTGCGCATCACGGTGACCATGACTGACCGCCGCTCCGACCTGATCGAGATGGGCGTGGATGCCGCGCTGCGCACCGGCGCGCTGGAGGATTCAACGCTGGTGGCACGGCGCGTATACGACGCCCGCTACGTCGCCTGCGCCTCGCCGGACTTCATTGCACGCTTTGGCGAGCCGAAATCGCCACGCGACCTGGCACGCTTTCGCTGCCTCGGCTTCCATTCGCCAAACACCGAGCAGGTGTCGCCCTGGCGCTTCGAGCGCAATGGCGCACATTACGTGCACGAACCCGACGGCCGCATCAACATCAACAGCGCCGACGCGCTGGTGGAGGCAGCGCTGTACGGCGAAGGCATCGTCTACCTGCTTGACGTATCGCTCAGCCGCGCCCTCACCGCCGGGCACCTGCGCGCGCTGCTGCCGGACTGGAAAACGCCGACCGTGCCCTGGTCCGTGGTCTATCCGCAGACCCGGCACCTGTCGGCCAAGGTGCGCGCCTTCGCCGATTTCGTGGCCGGCATGTTTCCGCTGCCGGCGCACAATTCCAGAGGCCTAGCCAAGACCTGATATTTGACCTGGCTGCCGCCGCTTGGACAAAGGCTGCCATGCTGCGTAGAATGATTTTGTGCATCGCAGATGCAGGCAGGATTCTTATCCACCGGAGAAAACCATGAAAAAACTTTCGTCTTTTGTCGCCGTTGCAACG
>CAMCYY010000210.1 GCA_945885335.1 Bordetella parapertussis | reverse complement strand
CTGTAACGATCTGATTTTTCATATTTCCTCCGCCGTCGGCGAATATAGGTCAAGCTTATTACGCAATATTTGTTCCACATGCGGATACACGTATTTTCACGTAGTTTTGAGCAAATTTCGAGCGAAATTTTCTAAAAAGTCGCCCGCGACTACGCAACGAGCTCATTAGATCGAGTCTAATTCGTCGATGTTTCGTCAATTGCGACGAAATGCTGACGGCATATCCTGCCTCGGACACCTCAGTTTCTCGCGCTTTTCCTTGCCGCGATACGCGATTCAATGTCTTTCAGTCTTTGATCGAGAAAACGCAGTTCCCCCGGGTCCTTTACCTGGCCACTGCTGACAAAGCCTCCAATCATGACCCGGGCAGTCTCCAGTTCATCCATGTCCTCAAGGATGAAGGCTTCCATTTGCCTGGCCCACATTGGAATGCCCGGAGCAGTGGCGTGTGCTTGCAAGGCGGCGGCATATTGGCGTGCCAGGGGAAGATCGCGCAGCTGGTGCTTGGCAATGGCCGCCGCGTGCGCCAGCCACGGCCAGCGATTGTTGGGATCGGCAAGAAAGCGCCGGTAGACGAAGTGGAGCATCTTTCGCTGCTTTTCCTCGTCCGCCACCTCGGCATAAAGACGGCTGGCGGCATGCAGTGGATATTGGCCCATGGGATCGAGGTCGATGATTTTTCCCAGCCAGTCGGTGAGCCGGTCGTAGTCAAGCGCGCGATAGGCCAGCAGATTTCCGGCATTGAGGTCGAAGGCCTGCAAATGCAGCATGAGCAGCTTGGCGGACGGCGTTGGATCTCCGGCCGCAGCGAGGCGGAGTATCGAACTCGACGGCAGGCTTGCCAGGTCGGTTGCTTGTGCGTGCGGAGCCGGTGCGTAGGCCTGCACGCAAACTTGCAATGCCAACGCCATGACCAACCCAAGCAGTACCGACCGTGGCACTGCCTGAATGCCGCGCTCGGTCGACCGGCTAAAGATTCTTGCGATAAACATCGAACAGGGATGCCGCTGCCAGCAATGCGGTAAAGAGAATGGCTTGTCCAACGGCGGTGAGCAGCCGTTCAACAGAGGGTGCGCTGACCAACCACTCGGAAATGGTCATTTGATCGATGCTGGGAAGCACCAGGGAAACTGCGCCCACCATGGCGCTGATCGCCTGGTCGGCAAAGGTGGGCTGCGTCGCCACGGAAGCTGCAGCGATCAACTTCATTGCGGCCAGTGACCGTCCCAACAAGTAGAACGCGGCCGTGGCGGAAAGCGCCGGCAGTATCTGCGTCAGCGACAGGACGCAAAACAGACTCATGGCGGCCATCATCGACAGTTCGCAGGCAAGGGAAATCGTCCATGCGAGAAGGGCCGGGAGCGGTGCGAAGAAAACCAATGGCAGGGCAAAGATGACCGCCACAAGTGCGGCGACCGTCGCGTATCCAGCCAGTTTTCCGAAATAGTATGTAGCTCTTGCGGCCGGCTGCGAGAGCAGCAGTTCGGTGACCTTGTCATTGGCCTCGCGAACCATGCTTGTGATCACAAATGTGGCAATTATGAACACTGCGGTCATGCGCAGGAATGCGCCTTGAAGCGTCGCCTGGATTTCCCGATGTTCGATAATGGCCACTTGTCCGAGAAACTGCGACAAGCCAAATGCAACCGCGATGACGATCAAAAGCAGCCACGGCAGCCTCGACCTGACCGCTTCGATCAGGATCAGTCTGATGATGGTCTTGAAATACGTCATGATTGAGCGTCGATTCCCAGGGGCTTCTGACGATGTGGCGGCAAGAAAATCGCATTTCGCATATCGATATGGTACAAAACGTGCGTCACGTAGCGTAAGGCCAAGGGCAGCCGGCTGCAAGTTGGGAATTCGCCGCCATCTGGCTCAAATGGAGGACATTCATGGCAGCCAGCACATTGATCGGCGCATCCCAGCTCGCCATCACCCGGTATTGGCGGGCGCTGTTCCTTGTCATGCTGATCCTGCTCCACGTTGCCGCACTGCGTGGCGCCGAGGACTACTGGGCCAGGGCATTCATGCTTGCGCATTTCGGCTTGTTCATCACCTGGCAGCCCTTCATGCGCGGCGAGCAACGACTGAGCATGGCGCAGATCGCCGGGATCGCCGTTGTTTCGATCGGAATTCTGTTCTATCTGAACTGGTGGTTGCTGGCCCTGTGGGTCAGCGTTCTGGCGGGCATCGTCGGTGGAAAGGTGTTCCTTTTCCAGGCGCGTGGCCTGCGCCGCTTCTATCTCGTCGTGCTCGTCTACCTGGTCGCACTCCTGCTGGTGTGGATCGTACCCAACGCGGTCATTCCAGCGCGCCTGCAGAGTGAAGTTACGTTGCTGGCGGAGTACGGCCTGCCTTTCCTGTTCGCAGTGATGCTCGTCATCCCCGTGGAGCCTGATTCTGCGGAAACGCCGCAGATTGTCGATTTTTTTTATGCGACGATGTTGTATTTACTGCTGGTGGTCCTGGTGCTGGGGGCGTTTGCATTCATGCAAATCGGCAGCGTGGATTACGTCTATGCATTGATGTACAGCCTGTTGATCCTGGGGGCAGTGCTGATGTCACTGTCCGCTGCATGGGATCCACGGGCGGGGTTCTCCGGGCTATCAATGTATTTTTCACGTTATTTGCTGTCCATCGGGATGCCATTCGAGCAATGGCTGTTCATCCTCGCCGAGTTGTCGCAGCTGGAATCGAAGCCGGAACGCTTTCTTAAGGAAGCGACCCATGGACTTTCCCGATTGCCCTGGGTTCAGGGCGGACTATGGCAATCGGCCACCGAGGCGGGCGAGTTCGGCGAGGTATCAAAACACTCCGTCGAGTACACGAATCAGGAGCTTCACCTGCGTGTTTTCACGCGCCACAAGCTGAGCCCGTCCCTGGAATGGCATTTCCACCTGTTGGGGCAATTGCTCGGCGAGTTCTATGTCGCCAAGATCCGCGAACAAAAGCTGCAGCAGCAGACCTATGTTCAGGCGGTGCATGAAACCGGGGCGCGCATGACACATGACGTCAAGAACCTGCTGCAGTCTTTGAATGTCTTGTGCGCGGCGGCGGCGACGCGAGACTCCGAGCAGGATCCCGCCGAATTGGCGGCATTGATCCGCCGGCAGTTGCCTGCAATTACGCAAAGACTGCAGCAGACCGTGGACAAGCTGCAAAAGCCCCAGACCGACAGCGGACGATTCGTGCAGGCGCGCGTCTGGTGGGATGGCCTGCTGCGCAACTACCAGAATCACGAGATCCAGTTTGACGCAGCAGACGTTCCGGACTCATTGCTGTTGCCCAAGGAGCTCTTCGACAGCGCTTGCGATAATCTGCTGCAGAATGCGCTGCGCAAGAAGAAGGAAGACCCCGGCTTGTCGATTCGCGTGGGGTTTTCGTGCGGACCGACCATTGAACTGCGGGTGTGCGACAGCGGCGCGCCGGTCGCGGCTGAAGTGCTCAAGGGATTGCTGCGTGGCCCGGTGCCTTCGGAATCCGGCTTTGGCATTGGCCTGTACCAGGCCGCACGTCTTGCAGAGGCCTCCGGCTTTTCACTGCAGTTGGCGGAGAACGCGCGTGGCCACGTCTGCTTTACGCTGAAGGGTGAAATCTATCGCCCCAGCAACCGGCAAGCGACCTGATCGAGGATCGTTCCGGTACGACTTCCCTTCACACCTCGCCGGGCTCTTCTTCCACTGGCGGATCTCGAAACAACAGCCACAGCACGGCGGTGTTGATCAGCGCCCAGAGAATCTCGAGGAAAAGCAGCGGCACATAGAACCGGCGCTGCCATTTGTCGCCGAATACGAAATAGAAGCCGTCAAAATAGGTCCCGCTGAGCCGGCTCATCGAGGCGAAGTTTTCAAACGGCGGAAACAGCAGTATTGCCAACATGTTTGCAACGGCGAAAATCAACACCGCATTCCTGCCGCTCAGAAACGACGCCCCGGGATTGGAATTGCGCAGCCACAGCCAGGCAATGCCGGTATTCAAGAGTATCCAGCCCAGCAGCAACATCAACAGGTCCGTGTTCACCACCTTGTTGTATTGCCTGTCGAACACGAAATAAAAAGCGTCCAGCGTGCTTATTCCCCGACCGATGACGATGGAGTCAAATGGTGGAAACAGCAGCACCAGAACGATATTGACCGCTGCAACCGAAAGCACAATGGCTTGCGACCGGTTCATGATTTGTCCGAGGTGTCATTGGGTGCGGGGCCAATCAATCGGTACACCACCGTTTCCCCCTTGCCCTTGAGGCGGATGGTTTGCGGCGCATCGAATTCAAAGCGTGCACGCAACCGGCGCCAGGTGGTTGCATCTACCTGGATGGTGCCGGGCGTTCCCTCCGACGTAATGCGGCTGGCGAGATTGACGGTGTCGCCCCACAGGTCATAGATGAATTTCTTCGTGCCAACAACGCCGGCGACCACGGGGCCGGTGCCGATTCCCATCCTGATTTCCAGCCGCATATCGTTTATGGTGGTGTCATTTTCAAGCACGTCGCGCATATCCAGCGCCATGTTGGCGATGGCCTCCGAATAATTGATGCCCGCATCGTCATTGAGGCCGCCGGCGACCATGTAGGCGTCGCCGATGGTCTTGATCTTTTCAAGGCCATGCTTCTCGGCGAGGGAATCGAATGTGGAAAACACCTTGTTCAGCATGGAGAAGATCTGGCTCGGGGCCATGCCTTCGGCGATGGCAGTGAAATTGACAATGTCCGCGAACATGACCGTGACGTCGGCAAAACCGTCTGCAATCGTGTTGTTGTTGGCCTTGAGTCGCTCGGCCACGGGGGGGGGCAGGATGTTCAGCAGCAGGCGTTCTGATTTTTCCTGCTCTCTCTTCAGCAGTCCGTGCGCGGTC
>CAMCYY010000209.1 GCA_945885335.1 Bordetella parapertussis | reverse complement strand
CCTGGCGCTGAACGACCCGCAGCATTGGCTGGCGCCGGAGAAGGGCTCGCTCGCGGACATGCTAGCGCTGATCGCACGCTTTGACAGCAACGAGGCCGGCTTCAAATTCCACCTCGACCGCTACAAGTACGCCGCGCGTTACACCGATGACGCAGGCAGAGGGGTCGATGCCGAAACCCATCGCGCCGCGGCCACCGCTTTTCTGCTTGATCTCGAAACACTTCTGAGCGCCACACCCTTCCTGTTCGGCACCCGACCCGCACTGGCCGACATGGCCATCGCACCCTTCGTGCGCCAATTCACGATTGCAGACCCGGCATGGTTCGAAGCGCAGCCCTGGCCGCGGCTGCGCAGCTGGCTAGCGGCGCTGCTGGACTCCACACTCTGGAACGGCGTGATGCAGAAGTATCCGCCGTGGCGCGCCGGCGCATCAGGCGTGCCCTTCCCCTTGGTCGCATAGACAAACGCGATTCACGCCAGCAGCCAAACGGCAGGTCATCGGCGTAATATCGCAACAAAGGCTGGTTCACGAATAGCCTGCGGGCGGCACCTGAGTCGCCCCGCTCCAGTCGATAACGACAGTCGACCAAAAACGATCAACGAGGAGAACACCATGAGCGCAGTGCCCAAGGATTTGTCCGAAGAACGCAATGATGACCGGCGCATGCTGGCCGATGCCGTCAACACTTTTGTCGAGCGGGCCACGTCAATCAAGCGCATCCGCGCCCTGCGCGGCACCGAGCCCGGATTCGACC
The DNA here is from genome assembly GCA_945885335.1 of Bordetella parapertussis. Classification (GTDB taxonomy): domain Bacteria; phylum Pseudomonadota; class Gammaproteobacteria; order Burkholderiales; family SG8-39; genus CAIYPG01. The sequence goes on along the minus strand of CAMCYY010000209.1, from coordinate 4,122 downwards.
GCAACCTGTGGGGCAGCATTGCCGAGCAGGGCTGGCTGGGCATCCATGTGCCCGAGGCATACGGCGGCCAGGGGCTGGGCTTCACGGAGCTGGGCATTGTCGCGCGCGGCCTCGGCGGCGCGCTGATCCCCGAGCCCGTTACGGCCTGCGCAGTGCTTGCCACCGGCGCGCTGCTGCACGGCGACAACGCGGCGCTGAAGAAAAAGCTGCTGCCGCAGATGGTGGAAGGCAAGCTCATGGTATCGCTGGCCTGGCAGGAGAGCATGACCAGCACCGACCTCAAGGCTTCACTCAAGGCCACAAAGAACGCGAACGGCTTTGCGCTCAACGGCACCAAGCGCTTCGTCACCCCGGCCGGTGGCGCAGATGGATTCATTGTTTCTGCCTCAGTTGCCAATGAGGAAGGCGGAAAAACCGGCCTCTACTACCTGCCCGCGAACACCAAGGGCATCGACATCAAGATGGAACGCCGCGCCGATGGCACGTTCTGCGGCCTGCTGACCTTTGCGGATGCGCAGGTTGCCGCTGACGCCGTGGTCGCCTCGGGTGCCGTGGCGGAAGCCGCGCTCAAGCGCGCCATCGATGAAGCCACCGTCATCGCCAGCGTCGAATTGCTCGGCTGCCAGGCGAATGTGCTGGAGCTCACACTCAATTACATGAAGACCCGCGTGCAATTCGGCGTGGCCATCGGCAGCTTCCAGGCGCTGCAGCACCGTACTGTGGACCTGTGGATCCAGAAGGAACTCTCCGGCGCCCTCGTTGATCACGTGATGGAAGAAATCGACAACGCCAAAGGGAAAATCAGCGCCGCCCGCCTCTCTGAGCTGGCCAGCCGCCTGAAGTCGCGCTGCTCCGATGGCGGCATCGACCTTGCGCGCGAGTGCATCCGCCTGCATGGCGCGATTGGCTTCACCGACGACTACGACGCCGGCCTGTACCTGAAGCGCGCGATGGTGCTCTCTGCCTGGATGGGCAATGGCGCCGAGCAGCGCCGCAGGTTCGATGCGACGCGTAATACGCACGCCAATGCCGAGGCCGATGCGGCAGCGCGTCTCGCGAAAATCAAGCCGGCGGACCTGCCGGGCAAACTCGCCGATCGCCCGCGCGACACCGACTGGAACACGATCAGTGACGACCAGTTCCGCGTCGAGGCCGCTGCGTTCTTCGACAAGCACTGCCCGAAGGAATCACGATTCATGCTGGGTCGTCCGGACCAGGAGGAGATCAAGTCCTTCATGGACGCTTCGACGAAGTACGGCTGGACGGCACCCGCCTGGCCGCGCCAGTGGGGTGGCATGGGCCTCTCGCCCGCCAAGCAGGTGATTTTCATGGAAGAGCGCGAACGCATCGGCGCGCCGCGCTTCTTCGAGCAGGGCCTGAACATGGCCGGCCCCATGCTGATGAAGTTCGGCAGCGATGAGCAGAAGAACAAGTACGTACCGGGCACGCTGACCGGTGAATACCTCTGGTGCCAGGGCTATTCGGAGCCAAACTCCGGCTCCGATCTGGCCAGCCTGCAGACGCATGCGGTGCAGGACGGCGACGACTGGATCATCAACGGCTCCAAGATCTGGACCTCGGGCGCGCATGAGTCCAACCACATCTACATGCTGGCCCGCACCGACCGCGACGCGAAGAAGCAAAGCGGCATCAGCTTTTTCCTGATCGACATGAAAACGCCGGGCCTCACCGTGCGCCCCATCATCACGCTGCCGGGCGAAATCACGTTCTGTCAGACCTTCTTCGACAATGTGCGCGTGCCCTCGAAGAACATGGTGGGCCTGCCGAACCAGGGCTGGACGATTGCCAAGGGCCTGCTCGGTTTCGAGCGCCTGAACAGCGGCTCGCCGCGCCGCTCGCAGTACGCCTTCAACAAAGCCCGCGAAGTCGCGCAGGGACGCGGCCTGTGGGAAGACGCCGAGTACCGCGCCAAGTTCACGAAGCTGGAAATGGACCTGTACGACCTCGGGATCGTGTTCGGCCAGTACGCCGACGTCATCTCCAGCGGCGGCAATCCGGGGCCGGCGATCTCGTTGCTGAAGATCTGGGGCTCCGAGACGAACATGCGCTTCAACGGCCTGCTGCTCGAAGCCGCCGGCGGCGCTGGCATGCTGGCCGGCGTGCAGGACTACGGCACCACCGAAGCCGACGCGCACTTCTCGTACTGCCAGCTCTTCCCCGGTGTGATTGCTTCGGGGACGAATGACATTCAGCGGAATGTGTTGTCAAAGCGGGTGTTGGGGTTGAATTAAACCATCTGATTCGTTCGCTTCAAGCAAAAAGCCCCGCGGTTCACCGTGGGGCTTTTTATTTTTGCACGCTGAGCAGGATCACCTTTCAAGGTGATGGCCTGTGGGGGACAAAGTTCTTAGAGTGCGGATGATGTCAGCGCGAAGCCAACAATCGGGCTTCAGGCAGTGAGCAAGAAATTGAATGAAAACAGAATTTCATAACGCGTTGATTGCTGGAAAGGTTGCCACCTTGCTCACCGCCAAGGCGACTTTCAACTCGCCTTTTCGGGCACCTAATAGAAGTTGGGCGTCAAGTCTCTTCTGATAGCGCACAATCAAGAGGCACCAACAGACCGAAAGGAATTCCCATATGAGCCGGATAGTTCGAAGCTGCTTGATCTTCATTGCGAGTTCATTGCTCGTAGCCTTGTCTTCTTTCGCCGCCGAAGTCGAGAAGCAACTCATCATCGACACCCACGCACACATCGTTCGCAACGTGCGTGGAAACCTGGACAGAACAGCCTCCACGGCGATGAGCGCCATGGATGAAAACGGGGTGACCCTGACGATCCTGCTGCCGCCTCCTTTTCCGGATGTCCATAAGGGGAAATACGGCCGCCGCGAGCTTGCGCCGCTGACCCGCGACAATCCTTCCCGATTTGCCTTTGTTGCAGGGGGCGAATCGTTGAACGGGATGATTCAAGCCGTCGATCCGGACAGGGTCACGCCCAGGGCAATACAGGAATTCAACGAGGAGGCTGAGGCCATCGTCAGGGCTGGGGCAGTGGGCTTCGGCGAAATCACTGCAGAGCATTTTTCTTCTGGGCGTGGTGGTCATCCTTACGAGTCCACGCGCCCTGATCATCCATTGCTCTTGGCCCTTGCCGACATTGCGGCGAAGCACGGAATACCAATCGACCTGCACATGGAAGCGATACCGCAGGACATGGCGTTTCCGCGGAGGACAGGAGGGGCAAACCCGGAGCGTCTGAAAGAGAACATTTCCGGCCTGGAGCGCCTGCTCATACACAATCCAGGTGCCCGTATCGTCTGGGCGCACGCTGGGTGGGATCTTACTGAGGAGCGCACCGTACCGCTGATGCGCACCCTCCTTGCCAAATACCCCAACCTATATATGAGCGTGAAGGTCGACCCTGTAGGCTCGCAGCGGACCTCGCCGATGGCTCCGGATGGCGGCATCAAGCCCGGCTGGCTCGCATTGCTAAACGCATTTCCGGATCGCTTCGTCATCGGCAGCGATCAGTTCTTCGATGAGGATACTGCTCGACTCGCTGGGGCTCGCAGGTTTGTCAATGCATTACCAGCCGACTTGGCGCCAGCTATTGCGCGACGGAACGCAGAGCGGATTTATAAGCTTGACGCAAGACCGCTTTCGAGTGGTGGCCCCCGCTGAGCATAAGACGCCCAACTAGTAGCTGAACCGGACGCGCTGAAGCGCGCCGGTGAGCATGACGTTGGGCCACACGACATTCGCATCAGCCTGGTTGACCGGGCTTGCTTTTCTGTATATGCGTATATACAATAAATAAATGGAAAAAGATCCCAAGAAAGAACGCAGGAATCTTTCAGAACGCGGCCTTTCGCTGGACCTTGCCGAGCAACTCGATTGGGCGACGGCGCTTATCTGGGAAGACAAGCGCAATGACTATGGAGAGCGGCGTTACTGCGTGCTTGGCTTCATCGAAGACCGGATGCATAGCGTTGTATTTACGCCGCGCAACGGCAAGCCCAGGGTGATCAGTCTGCGTAAAGCCAACAAGCGCGAGGTGAACCGATATGAAAAAGCCATCAAAACCTAAAGCGACGCAACGGACAAATCCGGAGTGGACAGCAGCCATGGTCGCAGAAGCTCGTCCAGCACGGGAAACGT
>CAMCYY010000208.1 GCA_945885335.1 Bordetella parapertussis | reverse complement strand
CGATCCGGATGGCGAGCGAAAAGCATCTGCGTGAACTATTTGCGCTCAACTATGAAGGCCCCGTGCTGCTGACCCAGCGCCTTCTGCAACGCAAATCGATCCAGAATGACGGCGCCATTCTGTTCATCGCATCCATTGCGGCACATATTGGCGTCCCAGGTGTCGGCGTGTACTCAGGCACCAAGGGGGCACTGCTTGCCACCGTGCGCTGTCTGGCGATGGAATTGATCAAATCGAGAATACGCGTCAACTGCCTTTCCCCGGCACTGGTCGAATCGCCCCTGCTCGCCGCGATGGCGCAGCATGTATCCATTGAGGAGAAGGCGCGCGACTACCCACTGGGGTTGGGCAAACCGGAAGACGTGGCCAATGCCGCCATTTATTTCATTTCCGATGCCAGCCGCTGGGTAACCGGAACGACATTGATCATGGACGGCGGTCTGACCATTAGTTGACTCATTGAACGCTTAGTTCGCCAAACCACCACGAGCCTCAACAAACCAGCCTGGTCCGAGACATGCCACTGTCAGCCTCCACCAAACCCCTGCACTACCTGAGCCCCGGCGAATTCGATAAGGAGCGCTCCCAGGTTTTCTCCCGGATGTGGATATTTGCCGGCATGGCGAATGAAATCCCGAACCCCAACGATTATCTCCGGGCACGCATCGCAGGCAGGGAAATCATTGTCCAGAACTGCAGCGGCACGTTACGTGCGTTTCTGAACGCCTGCAGTCATCGACATTCGCGCATCCACGATGCGCCCTGCGGGAATCGCAAGCTCATCTGCCCCTATCATGGCTGGAGCTACAACGACGAAGGGGTGCCCATCGGCATCCCGGCAAAGGAAAACTTTCCCCAGGTTTGCGCCAACCCGGCCCAATTTGCATTGCAACAGTTCGAGGTGGCGCTGGCTGGCCATTTCATTTTCGTGCGACTCATCCCGGGCGGCCCGGACCTGAAAGTCCATCTGGGCCACACCCATGAATTTCTGATCAATGCATCAACGGGTCTGCATCGGAACATGGACGAGTTCCAGGGCACGATCGCCGCAAACTGGAAGGTTGTCATCGAAAATGCACTGGAGGGCTACCACGTCGGCATGGTCCATCGCACGACACTGGGGGCAATCAAGCAGTTCAGCGTCCGCAAGCAGGACGTCGTCGATCACCTCCCCGCGGACAGCGGGCATTCCTACATGATCAACCGGGCGAACGAGGAGTGGCTGGAAAAATGGCGTCGCTACGAGCGCGCGCTTGGCCGCTGGCCCTTCAAGTTCGACCATTACGTGCACCAGCTGATATTTCCGAACCTGACGGTGACCTCATTCATGGGTTACAGCTTTCACATTCAATGCTTTCAGCCGGATGCAGTCGGAAAGACCACCGTGCATTCGCGCATCTACTCCGTGAACTGTGAGGGACAGACGGCGAAAGGCGAAAGCATCATGCGCACGGTCTATGAAGAGGGCAAGCGTTTCACCCGCAAGGTATTCAGCGAAGACCAGCGCGCCTGCGAGTTGACCTATCTCGGCATCCACGATGCCGAAAAATCCGCCGTTCTGGCCGAGGATCTGGAAAAGCGCATCGCGCATTTCCAGAAAGCCTACCTGCTTGCCATGGAACGGCAGTCTGAGACACCGGACACCTCCGTCAGTCGCACCTAGCTGGATCAGGCGGCTGGCAGCGTGCTGGAGAGCGCTTCGCAGATACGCCCGACCATCCATTCATCCAGTTCAAGATGAAACGGAACACCCAGCATGCGCGGCGCCAGCATGCGGGCCACCGGCAGATCGCCGTCAACCACACAACGGGAAAATGCCGGATGCTGATCGAGCAGGGGCTGATACCAGGCTCTTGTCTCGATGCCCTGCGTGCGCAATCGCAAAGCCACTTCACCCGCTCCGACGCCCACCGGCAGCAACAATTGCATGATGGTGTACGAGCCGTCACCGGGGCGCGCCTGCAGGCGGACTTGCGGACAATGTGTCCGAAGAGCGGTGCCATAGGCCGCTGCGAGATGCTGGCGACGAGTCTTCCGGTCCGGCCAACGATCAAGTGCCGCGAGTCCGACCGCGGCATGATATTCGCTCATCTTGGCATTGGTCCCGACCATCGTGGAAACCCCGGTGGACAGATCAATGCCGAAATTCGACAGGCGCCGTACCTGCTCCACCCAGGCCTGGTTACGCGCGGCAACCAGGCCGCCTTCGCCGATTCCCAAAGCCTTGGTTGCATGAAAACTGAAAACGGCTGCGGTCAGTTCACCAATCTCCTGATTGCCGAACGCACCGGCAGCATCAATCACGACGGGAATGCCCGTTGTGCGGGTAAACCGGTCCCAGACATCCGCCGGTTGACGACAGCCAAAGGTCGTCACTGGCATGACGCAGTCGAGATCAAGCCGGGCAAGCACATCATGTGCAACGGCGGGGTCCATCAGCCATGTCTGTTCATTCACGTCCGCCAATACCGGAACGCACCCGGCTCGCAGGACTGCCGCTGCCGTTGCAACAAAAGTCAGCGCGGGAACAAGAACCCGCGCCCCGGGTGCAAGGCCAAGCGCCGCCAGGGATAGTTCCAGGCCCAGTGTGCAACTGGATGTGGTCACGACAGATGGCACGGGCGCACCGAATGTATCAGCCAGCCTCTGCTCGAGCCGATTCACCAGCGGCCCGAAATTCGTGTACCACTGTGACGCATCGATCTGACGCAGATAGGGGAGTATTTCATCCACTGGCGGTATGTCAGGCTTCAGGAGTTGGATACGATTCATCTGATGATCATTCATGATGTGGCAAAGCTCGATGCGGCTTTGACAGCGAGTCGGCATGCTGGCCATTGCACCACGCCATCCATGCCTGACGAAAACCGGTTTCCAGTTCACCTACCAGCCCGGCGCCATCGCACAGGACTGATGACTGCATTTTCTGCCTCAGGTCGGCACGCAGCTTGGCAAGGCGCGGTGCATCCGTCGAAATTGCGCCGGCAATTGCAACATACTCATCCCCGGATGCCGCAATGAATTCATCCAGGCCCAACGCCGACAGAATGCTGGATGCCGAGCGTGCCGCACCGCAATCGCCCGCCAGAGTTACTACCGGCACCCCCATCCAGAGACAATCAAAGGTTGTGGTGGCACCGGTATACGGAAAAGGATCCAGCGCAACGTCAATTTCCGAGAACATGCTCCAGTAGCGCTCGCCCTGCAGCGTGGGGAAGATTTCAATCTGATCACCAACCCCGGCATCCCTGAAGAAACGCATCATTGCTTCGCCTCTGGCATGTGTTGGCACGTCGATGATCCTTAAACACGCGGCCGGGGCTGCCCGAAGTATCCTGACCCAGAGTCCCAGCGCGGCATCGCTGATTTTCATGAAGCGCGTCATGCACGCCATTGTCAGCCTTGCGCCCTCGGGGCGGCGGCGAATCGGCCCGACCGGCGCGGTGATGGGGCCAGCATCCGGAACATAACACCACTGGGGGCGAGAAAGACGCAGCAGCCGCTCTCGATACCAGCCATCGCTGCCGACAGGGTCCGCAACTTCGTCGGTGATGCGATAGTCCATCGCCCGCATTCCTGTCGTATTGAGGTAACCCAGCCAGGTCATCTGGATTGGCGCGGGCTTGTGCGCAAACACAAGCAATCGGTTCCCGGCCGAATGCCCCGAGAGATCAACAAGAATGTCGATTGAATCCTGCCTGATCATCGCAGCCACAGCCAAGTCACCCACACCGTGAATGTCCCTCCATACGGGAACCAGTGTTCGCAGGTGGCGGGTCATGTCATCTTCATCTGTCGCATTGCTGTAGCAATGGACATCAAATTGAGATGCATCGTGCAGACGCAGCACCGGCTCGATGAAGCGCCCTACCGCATGACGGCGAAAATCGGCAGAAACATAACCGACGCGCAGACGCCGTCGCGGAGCACGATGAGTGGCGTATGGTGCTGGTACTTTGCCCAACGTATCGGAAAATCTGGCCGCCCAATTCACGTGCCTCTCGAGGATTTCGTCCCGAGTCAATGCCATGGAGAAATCGCAAATGCACAGCAGACTGGCGTATGCCATCTGGTCATCCGGATTGATCTCAAGCGCCCGTCGGAATCCCGCCTCCGCGGAGGAAAGATCACCCACCTGAAATTGAAGCAATGCCAAGTTGTATTGGAGAATGCCCGATTTTGGATCAAGTTCAATGGCAGCCTGATACTCGCCTTCCGCTGCGCCGAGGTCTCCTTTGCCCTCATAAGACCTTGCCAGTTCATAGTGGCGATGGGCATCCGCTGCGGCCGGGGCAGCATGCCAGGACTCCGCAGACTGGCGGGAAAGCAATTCGCGAATCAGACGGAGGAGCAAGGATATTTACTCCCGTACGCTGCCATGATCGGCCTGTTGCGCGCACCATTCCTGCCACATGGCCCTATATGCATCCTCCAGCGCGCGTGTAAAGCGCTGGACATCATGGACAGGTGAATGGGAAATCATGTGCCTGAGGGTATGGCGCAGGGAAGCCACTCTGGCCGGATCCGCTGCCAGAGTGGCTGCAGTACGAACATATACAGACGGCGTCTCGGTGACAAGCGCCCGCAATCCGATTGCGTTCAGAAAACTGGCGCTGGTGCTGGAAAACCCCCCCTCTCCGGCCAGCGTCACGACGGGTACGCCCATCCACAGGCTCTCGCAGGTTGTCGCCCCTCCACTGTAGGGAAAGGTATCAAGGGCAATGTCGACTTCGCGATAGGCCAGCATGTAGCGGTCATACTCCATCAAGCTGAGCAGATCGATTCGCCCGACGTCCACACCCAGACTTTCAAAACTGTCATAAAGACGATCCACCGCACGTCCCTGCGGAACGCCGTAAATGCGTAATCGCGCTTCTGGAACT
>CAMCYY010000207.1 GCA_945885335.1 Bordetella parapertussis | reverse complement strand
CACAACAGCTTCAGCGGGCGTGGCTGCGCGCGCTTGAGCAGGCGCTTGAGCAGGCGCTTGAGAAGGCTGCGCTGCGGCGGCGGATTGAATGCCGGCTCGCGCCGCGCGCCCTCCACGGGATCAGCGATCACGATGGAAGTGCGGCCGGTTTTTTCCTCGATGATGTCAGCGAGCGACTGTGTAGTGATGATGAGTGCGTCGCTCAATTCGATGGTTTCGCGAAAGGCCGGGGCGCGCGCGTCCTGGAAATGGTTCTCGCCGAAATCCACCACGATCCTGACGCCGGCGCGGCGAAAGGCGTGGATGCAGTCAAAGTAGCCGCGCCCGTCTTCAAGGCCATCCACGTTCGGATGCAGCCCTGACACCATGACCAGATCGGGCTTGAGCGCGAGGGCCTGTGCGAGGCCGTCATCCGCGGGCGGCGAGAGCAGCCACTGTTCGACGCCGGCCGACTGCAGCCACGCCGCCGGAATACCCACGCGCAGCCGCCGGCCTGCCGAACGGTGATGGCGCAGCAGGCCCGGATCAGGATGCAGGCCGGGTGTCTCGCTGTGCGAAAGCCAGATGACGCGCAGGCCCTCTGCCGGGGTTGAAGTGTTCACCGGGCGGAGTATATCGGGCGCGCTGGGGCACACCTCCGGTAGGTGCTCCGACGCAGCGCTAGTGCTGCGCCTTGTCCTGCAGATCCTTGACGATGCGATAGCAGGTGCAGGCAGCGGCTTCGAGGCCATCGCGGTTCAGGATGCTAATGTTGCCGCGACTGTAGGCAATCAGCTTTTTGCGGGCCAGCACCCCGGCGGCTTCAGTCACGCCTTCGCGACGCACCCCCAGCATGTGCGACAGGAATTCATGGGTGAGAAGAAATCCGTCCGTGTGCAGGCGGTCGCTGGTCATCATCAGCCAGCGCGCGAGACGCGCCTCGGCGTCATGGAAGCGGTTGCAGGCGGCGGTCTGTGATATCTGCCCCATGAGCAGGTGGTAGTAGCGGAACAGCGCCCGTTGCAGCGGCACGTTGGCCTTGAACTCCGTGCAGAAATGCGCTGCGGTCATGCGCATGGCGGTGCCGCTGCCCTGCACCAGCGCGCGCACTGCCGAGACGCCGATGCCCAGGGCCATGGGCATGCCGACCATGCCTTCGTTGCCGACCATGCCGACTTCCAGGGTACGGTGCTTATCCACGGCGGTAAGCAGCGACACCAGACAGGTGTTCGGAAAGTACACGTGGCTAATGCGCCCCTGGGGCTCAAACAGCACCTGCCCGTAGGCCAGTTCAACCAGCTCCAGGCGGGGCAGCATGCGCAGATAGGCTGCCCGCGGAATGGCGGCAAGAAGGAGGTTCGCAGGTGGAGGCTGCCTGACGGGCTTGCCCGGCATGGACCGACGGGCCAGCCCGGCCTTATGCGTCGACTTGAAAACGGGCATTCTGATTGACTGCATGAGGTTGTGCCTTCCGTTGATCTTTGAAAGACGGCATGCGGAGCCGCAACAAGCCCGGGCGAAATGCGCTCCGGGCTGTTTTTTGGCAGGGAATGCAAGCGAAGCGCGCCCTGACCATGCCCGGAGCCTACAGCCGTCAATGGTGGCGGTATGTTCGATTACGCACATAGAAAGGATGAAACCATCCGGCCGCAGCCTGAGCCTGGCACGAAGCGAACTGCCGCTATGTAGGCTGGCACACGGTGCAACCGCTGTATCGGCCGCAGACTGGCCCGACAGCGAAGAGGCGCACACGGGGACTCCCCGTGGCATTTCCGACCTGGCCAGAAAAACAGCATGCCCCGACTGCTTCCGCGCAGCGGAAGTCATCCAGCCATCTCTGAGGAGGGACCATGAAAAAAGAAGATTCGTCTGTTTTTGTATTCAACACGCACGTCGAAACCGGAGACACCATTCGCGCCCTGAGCCGGACCGGATTTGACATGACGCGACTGTCGCTGGTCGGCAAGGGATGCCACGATCAGGAGCGGGCCGTGGGCTTCTACACCACTGGCGAGCGGATCAGCACCTGGGGCGGTGCAGGTGCGTTCTGGGGCGGGATCTGGGGGCTGCTGCTCAAGCCGGGGGTGTTCGTGCTGCCCGGGATTGGCGTCATGGCGATGGCCGGCCCGGTGGTGTCGGCGCTGGTGGGCGCACTGGAGGGGGCCCTTGTCCTGGGCAGCGTGTCAGTGCTCGGGGCGGCGCTGGCGCAATTCGGTGTCCCGAAGGAACAGGCGCTGCTCTGCGAGAAAGACCTGAAGGCCGATCGCTTCGTGCTCATGCTGCATGGTTCGGATTCGGAGGTTGCGCAGGCCAGCGTGGTGCTGACCAGCGCCCGATCATGGGCGGCAGCCTAGAAAAAATCAGCGTTGATTGTGCGGACGGCTCGAAGCCCAAGCCTGCGAATGCTATGCGGTAGTGAAGCACGAGCATAATCGCCTGCTGCCGACCGGGGGGGGCAGAGCACTGCAGTCGATGTCCTGTCATGCCCCCGCGGTAGTCTTCGCAGGGCATATGCCTCGCGCAGGGCTGGGCTCTGCCCTCAGGCATCAGGCGGCAAGCAGGCTAGTCGCGATAGTCCGGATACATGCGGTCCATCAGTCTACGCATGGCATCCCAGGCCACGTCCTTCTTCGAGGTCGCCTTTTCCGCGCCCATGAGTTGTGGCTTGGCGATGGAGATGGCGGCCTGCTTCGAGGTTTTTTCCACGATGTCCTTCGGCGGGATGCTCAGTCTTGCGCCGCCGGCCTGCGCCATGATCTGCACGGCGCAGGACTCCTCGAGCTTGCGCATCAGCGCGAAGGCCTGGCCCACGGTGTCGCCTGCGGCGAGCAGACCGTGGTTCCGCAGGACCATGGCGTTCTTGTTGCCCAGTGCCGCGGCAATGCGTTCGCACTCGTCCGGATCATCGGTGATGCCTTCGCAGTCGTAGTAGGCCACGCGTCCCTGCAGGCCCATGGAGGCGAGCGTCAGCGGCAGGATGCCCTGTTCCTGGGCGGACACCGCCATGCCGGCGAAGGAGTGGGTGTGGATGACGCACTTCAGGTCTTCGCGCACGCGGTGCACCGAGGCGTGTACAACGAAGCCGGGCGCGAATACCGGGTAGGGCGAGGGCATGACCTTGTTTGCCTTCAGGTCCACCTTGAGCAGGTTGGAGGCGGTGACCTCCTGGTACATCAGGCCGAACGGATTGAGCAGGAAGTGATGGTCGGGGCCGGGCGCGCGCACCGAGATGTGGTTGTAGATGGAATCCTTGTGCCAGCCCATGTGCTCGACGGCGCGGTAGCAGCAGGCGAGGTCGAGGCGCGCTTCCCATTCCTCGGGTGAGCAATTGAGCGGGCGTGCGTTGTGCGGTTTCAGCTGGGCGGACATTGCGGATCTCCTTGGGATGGACTTTTTGGGCGGGTCTTGCTGTGGGCAGGATGTTACGCCGGATGGCGACCGGGCGCTTTTGCAGCGAGGCAGCCTTAGTTGATGGCCACCATGCCCATCCAGAACTGCGACTGGCCGTCGGTTTTAACATCGTATTGGTTCACGAACTGGAGTTTTCCGTCGCTGCCGACACGAAAGGTCGTGAGGCTGGCGGGCTGTTCGCGGGTGGTGGCGCCTTCGCGCACGTTGATGGCCTGGATGTGTGCCACGACCATCATGCGGCCGCTCGGGTCGATGGCGAAGGTGCGCGGGTGGATGCCCCGGGTGTCTTCGTTCTGGATCAGGGTCGGTTCGCCGGTCTGGGGATTGATGGCGAATACTGCAATGCTGTTGTCGCCGCCTTCGAACACGGCGCGGCCGCCGCCGGGCTGCGCCACGCCGCTGGCGCGGTTTGCAACGTAGACGACATTCTTTGACGGGTGCACATGCACGGTGCTCGTCAGCTGGTGCGTGGAGTCAGGCTGCTTCGCGTCCGGATCCTTCAGCGTGTTCCGCACATACACCGGGTCAGCGCTGAGCCGGTCATCACGCAGGCTGAATACGGCAAGCTGGTTCTGGCGTTCCAGCGAGGCGTACACCCAGCGGCCGGTGGCATCGATGTCGATGTGGCGCGGGCCGAAGCCGTAGCCGCCGCCGGGCGCGGCGCTCTGGCGGTTCGTGAGCACACCGTCATTCATGTCGAGCACCTTCAGCGCGCCGGGATCTTCGGGCGTATCTCGCGTGGCGTCATTGCCACGCGTAACGAGAATGGCGCCGCGGTTGGAGGGCAGCATGCGCACCTGATGCGGGAAGATGCCCGGATCAAGTGAGGATGATTGCTTTACCTCGGCACCCGCTTCTGTACCTACGGTGCCATCGGCATTGATGCGATGCACGGTGGCCGCTGCCGGCCGCGGATAGGCAACCAGTGCAAAGCTTCCGGTGGCATCGATCGTGAGGTGTACCGGCCGGTGCGGCAACTGCGCCGGCTCGCCATGGGCAATGAGTGTGGCGGTCGCCGCGTCAGCAAGATAAACGCTTAGCCAGTGCTCCCCGCCGGGTGCTTCTCTGCGCGGACCCTGGCTGGAGGATGCAATGTAGAAGAGATTCGATCCGGCGAGGCCGGGCCAGATGTATTGCACGTTCTGGGGCGCCTGCGATACCTGTCGTGGCGACAGCGTGCAGGTTTCTACGTCCATGTCGTACCAGGTGATGGCCGGTCCGACAGCGGCGAGCACGACGATTTTGCCGCGTGCGGAATTGTTCGGCATGGGATTGCCTCTTGCGTGATGTTCCTGCATTATTATTATCAATTACACGAACAATATGTTTATTATAGAACGTCTATATAGACATTATTATCATGAAATTGGTGGATTTCGATGCCCTGCCCGGCGCGCCCGCTGGGATTCTTGCCACTGCGGGCGCGCTGCGAGCAACATCCTACGCCATGCGCGGCAAATGCGGGACGTGCGGTGGGCGCCATGACCTGCGTCGCAGGTCTGCTCCATGAG
>CAMCYY010000206.1 GCA_945885335.1 Bordetella parapertussis | reverse complement strand
CAGCCTGGGATTCAGACCGCCGGCGCCTTTAACGAAGCTGCCCGCATATGCGGGCAGCTTCCAGCTAAAACCCCCAACAGGAGCGCCACCTATGCACAATCCATAGTCCTTTATTAAAAGGTCTTCGAACCGTTACACTCTCAATTACCTTGGTATAGAAAGCTCGGGCTGGTCAACTCCATCGTCATCGGCCGCGGCGCGCCCAGTCTGGACGCGTTTTATTTCGTGTTTGACCGCCAGTACAACAAGGTCGTCAATACCGACCTGCTGTTCCTGCAACTGATCTGGGTATCGCTGAACGTCCTGTTCGCATGGCTCCTGCTCGGTGACAAGGCCCCGGGGAAAAGCCTCACCACCCGCAGGACGGGCACCATACTCTTTGTCGTCGCCAACCTCGCGCTCACTCTGCTTTTCCCGCCGTTCGAGAACTATGCTTCGTCCTCGCGGTTCTCGGGCACCTACTTCGACGGCTTTTACTTCCTGTTCGGTGACAAGTGGCAAAGGCAGATCTACGTGCCGCTGCTTTATCTGGAAGTTCTCTGGGTGTGCATCAATGGCGCCCTGCTCTGGCTGCTGTTCAGGGACCAGGTCGTGGCACAGGAGCCCGAAGAAGAATAGCCGGGGTGGTAGCACAACATTTTGGAAATCCCGGTCCCGGCAGGCTGATCAAATCAGCATAGCCCCCCGCCTCTCCGCCCTGCCTGAATCCTGATGCTTAGGGAAACGCTGATCAAGTCCGGAATTTTGGAAACCTGCGCTGCGCTTCCCTCTGAAGTGGGGGATATACAAGGCGAGCATGCCCCCTTGTTCAGTTATTCCTTAGCGGGGACGCCCGACACCCTTCAGCGTAAAGCGGACCTGACCGGGCAGATTGTCAGCAAGTTCCAGGGAAAAGCCCGTTGCGGCAGCCAGCCGCGCTGCCTGATACAGCCCGATGCCAAAGCCCATTTCCGACGGGACCGGCCCGCGCAGGAGCCCCTTGGCGACCTCTGCCTGCACCGGACTGCCGCTGTCGCAGACCTCAAGCTCGATGAACTCGGCGCACTGGAAGCTGACATGCACGCGGACGGCGGCATTCAGTTGCCGCTTGCGCAGGGCGTTCTGCAGCAGATTATCCGCAACGCTGTCGAACAACTCCTTGGGCAGCAGCATGGCGTCATCAATCTCGCCGGTAATGAATTCGACATCGCGTTTCAGGTAGGCGCGCTGCAGGCCGTCCCACCACACCCTCGCCGTGATGAAACGCCCGCTTTCGGTTTCCGGCTTCTGAAATTTGTCTATGGTCTGTTGCAGGCGCTGCGTGATCACCGGCAACTGTCGGCGCATGAGGGCGGCCAGTTCGATGGCATCGCCGCCGGTATCGCGCTCGGCCGCCGCACACAGGACATTGAGCGATTGCAGCAGATTCTTGACGTCATGGGTCACGCGCGCCCCGGTCTCATGCACCGCCTGAACATAGGTCTGCTGCTGCAGCTTTTGCTCACGCTGCTTGGCAACATAGAACTCGCCAAGCAATTGCCCGAGCAAATGGAAATGCCAGGTCAGTGACGGGCTGAGCGCTTCGCGCGTGAAAACCCGTATGTGAATCTCCTGATTCGCATACTCCACGGAGTTCTTCGACACCGCTCCGAACTCACCCGACTCCGAACTGCTTTGCCACATGCCGCCGGTAATCCAGGGCAGGCGCGCCAGTCCTTGCGTGGCTTCGCGCATGAAGCGCTCGGGCTTGGTCTCGATCTGCGACAGCTCCGCCAGGATGTATAGCCACTGCTCGAAGGGCATGCCGACCGACAGCAGATAACGCGAGAAGTACATCGACAGGCCGGAAAATCCGGCGCGTGGATTCCAGGCCACCGACAGCGCCAGGAGTACGCCGCCGATGATCAGCAGGCTGTACATCAAGGCCGAAACATAGTCGATCTGGCCAATTGCAACAAAGGCAAAGGCACCAAGCACAAGGACGACTAGCAGCAGGAACAGCAGTATCGCGTAGAAGAAATCGACAATCTGTGGTGTCTCCGCTGAATCCGGTTCCACCGGAATGATCATCATCACCGCAAACAGGATGGGCAGGCCGTACTGCGCAAACAGATGCACATCCGAGCCCATACGCGAAAACATCAGGCCGTTCGGCACGATCCACACCAGCAGCAGTGCCACCAGATACATGAGCACGATCAGGTAAAAGCGCCGCAGGCCCTGCGCCTGGAACAGGAACACCTTGCCACCGACAATGCCTGCCAGCACGCTGACCCACAGTGCCAGCAACCACCAGTTAATGAAGAACAGGATGCCCAGGGATAGGACGACGATGCCGATCACCTGCGCCACACTCAGGCGCCGCTCGCCGCGCATGAACGGCTGCCAGTTGATGAACAGGCCAAAATGAGCCAGCATCAGGGCGCGCGTCCAGAAGTCCTCCACACCACGCAAGGCCGCCACATGCAGCAACACCAGCATGAGCAGGAACAGCACGCGCCAGAAGCGCGTGATGACCAATTGCGAAAGACGCAGCAGCTTCTCGATTGCCAAGGAATGCTTTCGGAGTGATGGGAAGTCGTCAATTCCGGCTTGCGCCGGATGGACCTTGCCTTTACGCTTGCAGAGGCATGATCCGTGCCATCTGAAAACCTCGCCATACAGGCCATATTCCAAACGCTTCGGGACCCAAAAACATGGCCTTCGCAGTCTCCCTGATCCGCCTGACCCTGCTGGAAGCCTTGCGCACCCGCCTGCCCTGGCTGGTCGTCACTCTCATTTTCGCATCACTCGGCGCCGCGAAGTTTCTCGACCAGGTTGCCATCATTGAAGCCACGCAGATCCAGGCAACACTACTGGCTGCGCTGTTGCGCATTGCCGCCGTTTTCGTCGTCGTGGTTTTTGTCGTCACCAGCATGGTCCGGGAAGCCGGCGACAAGGTCAGCGAACTGCTGTTGTCCCAGGCGGCGCCGCGATCCGCGTATTACTTCGGCAAGCTGGCCGGATATTCGATGGTCGCAGCGCTGATTGCGATCGCATTTTCACTGCCGCTGGCGCTGTTCACACCGAATGCAGGGCTGGTGCTATGGACCGTTTCGCTGATTTTCGAACTGACGCTCATGGCTGCGGCCAGCCTGTTTTGCGTGCTGTCACTGACTCAAGTCGTCCCTGCGATCTCGGCTGCAGCGGGCTTCTATCTCCTGTCCCGGTCACTGGCGACCATGCAACTGATCGCGGCATCGTCCCTTGCCCATGATCCCACCTGGTCGGACCGGGTCATGAACAGCATCGTCAGTGCAATCGCGCTGCTGCTGCCCGGCCTCGATCGCATGACGCTGTCGTCCTGGTTGGTGGTAACACCGGATCTGCACATGCTGGCCAGCGTATTCACTCAGGCCGCGCTGTATCTGGCGCTACTCGCTGGCGCTTCACTGTTCGACCTGTATCGTCGCAACTTCTGATCGGCGGCACCATGAATCAACGCCCCCTGAGCAGCGTCCCGCGGCTGGTGCTGGCCCTCCTGATCGGCGCCATGCTGCTGCAGGCGACCTCGGCCCTGATGCGTGAACCACCCCGCACATCGGCCGAAGACCTTACCCTGCCACCCTCCATGAACACGCTGCGCATGGCTGCCTTCGGCGACCCGGTCCCGCTGGCAAAACTGCTGATGCTCAACCTGCAGGCCTTCGACCTGCAGGCAGCGAATCAGGTACGTTACCAGGACCTTGATTACGACCGGTTGATTGCCTGGCTGCGCGTGATCCTGACACTCGATCCTGCCGGCCAGTATCCCTTGCACGCGGCCAGCCGCATTTATGCCGACGTTGCCGATGAAACCCGGCAGCGCAAAATGCTCGAATTCGTCCACGAGGCTTTTTTCGCCGACCCGGATCATCGCTGGCCGTGGCTGGCCCAGGCGGCGGCGCATGCCAAGCATCGACTCCATGACCTGCCGCTGGCACGTCGCTATGCCGCAGCCATCCAGCAGCACACGAAAAGTACGAATGTGCCGATCTGGGCGAAGCAGATGGAAGCCTTCATCCTTGAAGACATGAACGAGCTGGAAGCGGCGAAAATTATGATCGGGGGATTCATCGCCAGCGGCCAGGCCAGTGAGCCGGGGGAGTTGAAATTTCTTGAAGAACGCCTGAAACAGATCGAGTCCAGGCTGCGTAGCTCCCAACCCAAGCCCTGATGCCTTCAGTCAATATGCCGTCGGCATTTCGACGAAACTGTCTTGTTTCCAACAACTCTGTCACTTTCGGAATTCAAAAACACGTTAAGAACTTCTGATAAGCGGTTGATTTTTAGTCTTGAGCGGTAAAATTTGTACGGAAATCTAAACAAGTCCAATCTTTTTGCACAATTTCGGGTTCGGCACCAATCTTGCGTAAAACCCCCCACCTATTGACGCCTTTGGCGGAGGAAACATGAAAACACTAACTCTTAACCCGGCCTTTGCTGGCATTCGTGGCAAAGCCGCTCAGGGCGGCTTCACGCTGGTTGAAATTGCCATCGTGCTGGTCATCATCGGTCTTCTGCTGGGCGGCATCCTGAAGGGTCAGGAAATGATCACCCAGGCCAAGATCAAGAACGTGGTCAACGATTTCAACGGCATTACTGCCGCGGTGAACTCGTACCAGGATCGTTACCGCGCCCTGCCGGGTGACGACGTGCAAGCAGCAACGCGCTGGGCCGGCAATGTTGCCGGCAGCGGCAACGGCCAGATCGCCGGGCTGTACAACAACGTCCTTACCGTCGCTGCCGTCGCCGCCCAGGAATCCAACCTGTTCTGGTGGCACCTGCGCCAGGCCGGCTTTGTCGCCGGTGCAACTTCGGGCATCGCCGCAGGCCAGCAACCCACCAATGCCGTCAACGGCATGATGGGCGTCGAGACTGGCGTAGCAGCCACCAGCGGCCTGGGCTTTGTGTCCATCATCATGTGCAGCAGCAACCTGCCGGACAAGATCGCGATTTCCGTTGATACCCAGATGGATGATGGCGCGCCGAATGCAGGTCAGGTTCGGGCTCAACTACAGACGCAACCCAATCCTGATACTCTGGCGACATCAGGCGTTGCCAACTTCGTCGAAAATGGCACGAACCAATACCTGCTCTGCAAGA
>CAMCYY010000205.1 GCA_945885335.1 Bordetella parapertussis | reverse complement strand
CGTTTCGGTGTCGGTTGATGCACCGGGTCCGAACCCGATGACCACGGTGACGGGTTTGGTCGGGTAGGACTGTGCCACGGCGATGCCGGATACCAGCATCAACATGGCGGGCAGTACCTTCAGGAATCCGGATTGCATTTGCTCTCTCCTTGGGCTTGCAGAAATCGGCACGCTTGTCCCGGGTGCCGGAAATTTTGGCGGTAGATCGGCTGACATGACTTCAAGGCAGATTTCCAGTCCCTCGTCCCCGCACACTGTCAGGCCGGGGCACGGTAGCATCCGTAAATGCCAGGCGCAAGTTATCGACCTGCGTTTCAGTGTGAGAAACGCTTACCCGCGAAGTCATGCGGACGGCGAAAATAAAAACGGGGCCCGCAGGCCCCGTTTCATTGCCGATGTGACTCAGCGTGCCAGTCGCTTACTTCCCGGTGAACACCGGTTTGCGTTTCTGCAGGAAGGCGTTGCGGCCTTCGATGTGATCCTGGCTTGATGTTGCCGCCAGGGCGCGCTCGGCGACCAGTTTCATGTTGCGGTCGGCGGCATCTTTCACCAGTTCGTTGATTGCGGTCTTCGCGTTCAGAATCGCCAGCGGGGCGTTGTCGGCGATGACCTTGGCGTATTCACGCGTGTAATTTTCCAGCTCGGCCTTCGGGATGACGCGATTGACCAGACCCATCTGCACAGCCTCGGCGGCCGTGTACTGGCGCGCGGTGTACAGCACTTCCTTGGCCACCGAAGGGCCGACCAGGTCGATCAACTGGCGAATGCCGCCGGCGCCGTAGCCGATGGAGAGCTTGGCCGCGGGAATGCCGAACCTCGAGTCCTCACTGCACAGGCGGATGTCGCAGTTCAACGCATAGGCAAGGCCGCCGCCGAGGCAGTAGCCGTGGATCATGGCGATCGTGGGCTTGTCGATGGTGCGCAGGCGCTTGCGAGTGGCGTTCTTGATGTCCTCGAAGCGCGCATTGCTTTCCGGCGTGGCGCGCATTTTCTCGAATTTTGAAATGTCACCGCCCGAGATGAATGCCTTGTCGCCGGCACCGCGCAGCACGATGACGCGCACCGCCGGGTCGGCGGCGTAGTCTTCGAGGATCTTGCCGGCACGCTCGGACATGTCCACCGAAATCGCGTTGCGACGCTCCGGGTTGTTGAAGATCAGCCAGCCAATGCCATTTTCCTTGATGGAAATGACTTTCTCTTCCGTGGTCAGATCCTTTTTCTCAGTCGTCGCTGCGTCGGTGCTCATTTGCCTTCCTCCTGGTTCTTGATGACTTTTGGTCATGGACTGGCGGGACTTCGGCCGTTGAACGGCCTGCTGCCTGCCTTGCGTTGATGCCCTACATGATGACATTGCTCTTGCGGAACCGCTCAATTTCCTGGGCAGAATAACCCAATTCGGTCATGATTTCGCGGGTGTGCTGGCCGCCGTCCGGGCAGGCCGAGCGGATTTTCTGTTCCGTGCCGAAGAAATTCACCGGCAAACCGATCAGGTCCAGTTTACCCAGGTGCGGATGGATCACCGGCGTGGCAATGCTCAGATGCTTCAACTGCGGGTCGCTGAACACCTGGTCTATCTGTGTGCATCCTGGCCTGCCAACCGGTGTCTCGCGGTGAATACCTGACGATTCGGGCGGGGCGCTGCGTGCGCCTCTGCGCGGATCGCCGAGATCCGATTTTGTTCTGATTGTGGGACAGATTTTATCATGCCGACTGCCGAGAGTCGCGGCCTGGCGGGGTGCTGCAGACAGGATTTTCGCTGTGCAGATTGGGGGGGCCGACAAGGGCGCCCCCCGATGATGCGCAGACTTATTCCTGCTTGATGTTGTTTTCCTTGACCAGCCTGATCCAGCGCGGAATTTCCTTGCTGATGAACTGGGCAAATTGCGCCGGCGTGCTACCCACCATCACGGTGCCGTCGGCCTCGAACCGCTTTGCAACGTCCGGATTCTTTGCGAGCTTGGCCAGTTCAGCGCTCATCTTGTTGACGATCGCAGCCGGTGTGCGTGCTGGTGCCACGATGCCAAGGTAGCTGGGTTGCTCGAAGTCCTCGATGCCCTGTTCAACGGCGGTCTTCACATCGGGCAGTTGCGCCACGCGATTCAGGCTCATGATGGCGATGGGCTTGGTCTTGCCGTTGCGGATGTTCGTCATGGCCGTCTGCAGGGAACCGGGGTGCACCTGGATTCGACCACTCATCAGGTCGGGGTACATCTGTGCCGAGCCCTTGTAGTGGATGTACTGGATGGCACCCTTGAATTCGCTGTGCAGCCAGACACCGGCCAGATGATGACCGCCGCCCACGCCGGAAGTGCCCCAGAACACCTTGTTGGGATTGGCCTTCACGTAGGCCATGTATTCAACAAGGTTATTGGGCGGAAAGTCCGGATGGGCCACCAGCACCGTGGGCCGGCGGGTCATCAGCGATACCGGGGCAAAATCCTTGATGGTGTCGTAGGGCATATCGGTGGAGAAGGCCGGCGTTACGGTGAACGATGAAGTTGCCACCAGCAGCGTGTAGCCATCCGGTGCCGCCTTGGCCACGGCCACGCCGCCGACGATGCCACCGGCACCGGGTTTGTAGTCGATGAGGAACGGTTTGCCCAGGCTCTCGGTGAGGCGTTGCGAGTAAATCCGGATTTCCGTGTCCGTGGTGCCGCCGGAGACGTTGGGGATCACGAAAGTGACAGGTTTCGATGGGTAGGCCGATGCGGCCTCCTGGGACTGTGCGTTGGCACCGGCCAGGCACAACACTGCCAGCAAAGATGTGGCCAGTGCCCGAGGCTTGAGTTTGGGTCTGGGATGCATGATTCCTCCTTGAACTTGTTATGGCACCGGAACGATGGATTGGGACCGGCTGCCGGGAACTTCAACCACGCACTGGGTGAGTCTGGCGCTGCACCGGTGCCTCGCGGTGAATACCTGACGATGCGGCGGAAGCGGGTGCTTCCGTGGGCGCTTCGCCGAGTCCCGGTTTTAATTCTGCGTGCGAAATCTTAACACTGGCGGCGGACTGGCATGAGAACGACCGGTTTCAACTGGAAATGCATGATTACAATAAATTGCTTGAAGCACTTTAAATGTCGACGTATCAATTAAAACGATAATAATAAATCCAGCGTCCGTTTGTAGAAGCCCAGCCCCAAAAGGATCACCGCCAGCATGAATGCCACGATGGGCCAGATTTTCGGCCACAGTTCACCCAGTCCATTGCATCTGCATTTATTACTGGATTTGAACGGCTACTCACCTTGCTGGTCGCCAATCAGCAACTGGGCTCTCCTGTTGCAGGCGACCTTCGTGTATATCCATTCCGGCGATTTCCCTGCTCCCTGGTCTATCGAGAAGACCTCGCCGGACCGCAGATCTATGCGGTGGCTCACCAGCATCGCGAACCGCAGTATTGGCGGGAACGTTTGTAGTGGCGCCATATCGGGAAGGTGACTTGATAAAGTCGCGGCTTAATGCAGTTTTCGGCCTCGCGAGTATAGATTCGGCACTCAATGTCCGATATGCCTTGCTTCAACATCGCACGCTAACCAGAAATGCTAATGAAAGAATGACTTCAGTATTGAAGGTAAAAGCCGCTTCGCGTTTGGCACGCAATATGAAGAAGTAGCTGAGGCCTGAAACCAAAACCACCCGATACGCCTGTCAAAGACACACCAACTAAGCCGGCGCTGCACTCGGCAACCCGGTCGGCCTTCCCGGTGGTCGCCACAAGGCAAACGCCAGCTGCGCCACGCCAGCCACCAGCCCCAGCGATACGCCAATCTTCCAGGCCAGATCATAGGAACCCAGCGCGTCGTACAGCAACCCGCCGCCCAGGGCGCCGAGTGTGCTGCCGAGCTGGTGACTGACAAAGGCCACGCCCTGCAGCATGGGCTGCCATCTCAGGCCGAACATCTCCGCCACCGAGCCCGCGACCAGGGGGCTCACACCCAGCCACAGGAAGCCCATGCTGGCTGCAAAAATAATCGTGCCCTCCGGTGTCGGCGGTGCATTGAAATAGAAAATCAAAACAATGGACCGCAGGATGTACATGCCGCCCAGCAACGCCTGCTTGTTCCAGCGCTGGCCGGCCCAGCCGAAGAACAGGCAACCCATCATGTTGAAGCCACCGATGGTGCCCAGGGCCTGCGCGCTCAGCATCGGGTCCATGGCGCACAGCGCCAGATAGGAGGGCAGGTGGGTGGTGAGGAACACCAGTTGCATGCCGCAGACGAAGTAGGCGCAGGCCATGACCACGAACGGCAGGTGCCTGGCCGCCACCTTCAGCGTGCTGCGGGCGGTGCTGCTGTCCACCTTGCCGCCGGGCAGAGGTGGCAGCGGGATTGAGTCGACGCGACTGGCGAACCAGGCGGCGGGAATCATCAGCAACGCCATCACCACGAAGCCGCCCATGCCGATGCGCCAGCCGAAGCCCTGGATCAGACTCTGAGCGATGGGCGCGGAGAGCAACGCACCGAGCGATCCGACTGAGGACACCATGCCCAGCGTGATGCTGCGCACGTGGGCCGGCACGGCGCGCGCGGCCACCGAGTTCGCCATGGCGGAGGCAGTGCAGGTCATGGCGATGCCCATGCAGACGCCGGCCCCCAGGATCACGCCGGCGACACCCTGCGCGGTGGCAAGCAGTGCGAGTCCGATGATGTAGAGCATCACGCCGCCCATCATCAGGGGCCGGAAACCGTAGCGCACGACCTGTGCGCCGATCCAGGCCTGCAGCAAACCCCATGACAGGTTCTGGATGGCGATGGCGAGCGTGAAATCCGCCATTGTCAGTGCAAGGCCTTGCGTGATCTGCGGCGCGAACAGGCCCAGGCTCTGGCGCATGCCCATGCTCAGCGTAAGCATCAGCGCAGCGCCAATTACGATGGGGGCAGTCGGCCGGATGGCGCGCAGGGTGGTGAGCACTGTCTTTTTGCCCTCGCTTGCGCGCGTTTATTTTTCTGAGTTCGCTGTCAGCCCCGCTGTCAGCCCAGGGGTTCAGGTGAATGCATTATAGCGGGGGCTCGATGGGGGGTTTTTCAGGCATTGCAGGGATGGAATAAAAGCTTTGCACCAAGTGTTAGCCCAACCGGAGCAAAGCCGTGAAATATGCAGCAATCCCGAGCCTTAGCCGCTGCGCCCGA
>CAMCYY010000204.1 GCA_945885335.1 Bordetella parapertussis | reverse complement strand
ACGCCGTGGCGATGGAACCGAGCGCACCCTCCATCCCCGCCATCTGATCCTGGCCGGTGGCCTGAATGGCAAGCCGAGCGTGCCATCGATACCCGGCCTCGCAGACTTCAAGGGTGCAGTGATGCACAGTGGCGAGTTCGACACCGGTGTGAATTGGCGCGGGAAGAAGGCTCTTGTCTTCGGCACGGGCAACAGCGCCCACGACGTTGCCCAGGATCTGCACAGCCACGACGTCGATACCACCATAGTCCAGCGCGGTTCGACCACCGTGGTGAGCGTCAATCCCAGCGCCAAACTCATCCATGCGAGCGCCCTGGACGGCACGCCGCTGGAAGATGCAGACCTGATCGCCACCACCAATACATTGCCGGTGATGAAACTCAACCTGCAGACGATTTCCGCACGCATGGTCGAACTGGACAAGGAGTTGATCGAAAACCTGATCGCCCGCGGATTCAAGTGGGACATGGGCGAAGACAACACTGGCCATCAGATGAAGATCCGCAAGCGTTCCGGCGGCTACTACCTGAACATCGGCTGCTCGGAGCTGATCATCAAAGGGGAAATCGGCCTGTTGCAGTACGACCTGATCGAGAAACTGGTCGCCGAAGGGGCGCTTCTCAAGGATGGATCGATTAAAGCTGTAGACCTCGTGGTGCTGGGCACCGGCTTTCAGCCGCTGGAGTCATTGGTGCGCGAATTGCTCGGAGACAAGATCGCGGACAAGATCGGACGCGTGTGGGGACTCGGCCCGGATGGCGAGATGAACAACATGTGGAAACGCACGGCGCAGGAGGGTCTGTGGCTGGTGGGCAGTGGCCTGGCAGCGAGCCGGCAATATTCGCGAGTCGTCGCGCTGCAGGTCAAGGCCGTGGAAGAAGGGCTGATATCGAAGAAGCGATAGCCATCCGGTGACGAAGGAGAGGGAGAAATATGCAATCAGCAGTACAAGGTGACCGGGGGTGACGCAGGAGAGGGATCTCACCTGCGACGTGCTGGTGGTCGGCATGGGATTCAGCGGACCGGTCGCAGCATTGCGCTCCCTTGAATGCGGCGCGAAGGTGATCGCGATCGACAAGCAGCCCAGGGGCTGGTGGACGCCGGGTGGGGCCATGATGATTCATTCGGAGCTGCACGTGGCCTTGTGCAGCATGTCGGCGCCCGAGTCGAGGCTCATGGAGCAGATGAACGCGGTCACCGACGGCATGATCCCCCGCGGCATGCAGGAAGCCACCGCGCGCAACGCCGGCCGGGCCATCCGGTGGCTGATGGGTCATGGCGCCGAATTCGAGGAAGCCCCGGGACAGGAGTTCCGCTTCAAGCCCCAGCCGCCGAGCCGCGTCTGGGCGCGCATCAAGGCGGGCGGCATCCATGACCAGGTCAGGTATGGTTTCAAGCAGCTGGTGCTCAAGCTGGAGGCCAGGATCAAGGCGCTTGGCGGTACCATCCTGTACGAAACCAAGGCCGTCAAGGTGCTGACCGATGACAACGGTTCGGTGACCGGCCTCAAGGTCCAGGACGCGCGCGGCCGGTTCAACATCAAGGCGAAGGCGGTCATCCTGTGCACCGGTGGCTATGAACAGAATGGCGAGATGCTGGTGAAGTATCTCGGTCCGCGCGCCGACGAGATCATCCGCTACGTGGGGCCCTAGGGAACGGGGGACGCCTACCGCCTGTGCGCCGAGCTTGGGGTCCAGACACGCTCGATGAATTATGCCGCGCTGTCACATTACTACTCCACTGATGCACGGAAAAAGGAAGACCTGCTGGGTGCCTACCTCGAGGCTGCGGGCATACAGGGCATTATCGTCAACAGGAACGGCCAGCGTTTCGTCGACGAGGGACTCGGCCAGCGTTACGTGGGCAGCCTCATGACCAAGACGTCGATCGAGATCTCGGGCTGGATCATCATTGATCACGCGATTTACTCCTTCCCCGAAGTCAAGGCGCAAGTCGACGATGTACTGGCGTTCGGCGGCACGGTGCACCGTGCCGACACGCTGGCCGAACTCGCGAGCCGGGCCGGGATAAGTCCGCTGCTGGCACCCACAGTGGAGGAGTTCGACAAGGCGGTGGTGGCAGGCAAGACGGTGGAGCTGAGCGTTGCCCGAACTGTGCCGAAAAATTTGCGAGCGGTGAAAGGTCCTGCCCACACCCGCATCAACAGGATCTCGGAGGCGCCCTTCATGGCGATCCCGTTCCTGCCTGGCCTGGTCGCGACCTATGGGGGATTCCTGGTGAATCCGCAAGGCCAGGTGCTCGATTGGGACCACAAGCCCATTCCAGGCCTGTACGCCGCCGGCCTTGCCATGAGCGGCAGCACCACCGGAGGCGCCGAGAACCAGGAGGGGGCTTACGTGGGCTTTCAGGCCACAGCTCTGATCTTCGGCCTGCTGGCCGCGGAGAGTGCTGCGAAGGGTTGACTGGGGTTGGCTGGCGTTGACTAGTGAGGCTGGTCACCCTTGGCCAGGGCCCGGTACAGCGTTCGTTCCTGACTGTGGCGCGCATTGGGCTTGCCTGCTTGAGCACAAACCCCGTGATGACGCGGTGGATGATGCGCCGCCATCAGAATGTGCAGCGGAATCGTAGGCGGCATAGGCCGAGCGCGTCGCTGCTCGGCGGTGCGCGGCAATGCCGGAGATGTTGATGGCCACGCCGGGCTTCTGCGCTAGGAAATGCGGATCGAAGGCCTTGCGGCCGGTGATGTGGTATTCGGGGATGCGCATGATGTTCAGTTCTTGTTTAGTTCTCCAGCTTGATGTTGGCGGACTTGACGATTTTCGCGAACTTGTCCATGTCGGACTTGATCAGCGCAGCGAACTGCTCAGGACTGCCGGGGAAGGGATCCACGCCCTGGACGCTCAGTTTTTCCCTCATGTCGGAAAGGGTCTGGATGCGGTTCATCTCCAACGACAGCTTGTTGATGATGTCGCGCGGCGTGCCCGAGGGCGCCAGCATGCCGAACCAGTTGGTGGATTCCAGGGCCGGCATGCCGGCCTCGGCGAAGGTGGGCATATCGGGCAGCGCGGCCAGGCGGCTCTTGCCGGAGATGGCGATGGCCTTTAGCTTGCCCGCCCTGATCTGCCCGAGCACGTTGAGGGGGTGGATGAAGCACAACTGAACGTCGCCCGCGACCAGGGCCTGCACCGAAGGCGCGCCGCCCTTGAAGGGGATGTGCTGGGTCTTCACGCCGGCCAGCCCGTTGAACAGTTCCGCAGACAGATGCCCCAGGCCGCCCGCACCCGAGGGGGAGTAGTTCAACTGCCCGTTCTTCGACTTGGCATAAGCGACCAGATCCTTGAGCGTGTTCGCGGGCACCGAGGGGTGCACCGCCAACATGTACTCGCTCAGACCGATGGTGGTGATCGGGGCGAAGTCCTTGATCGGATCGTAGGGCAACTTGGTGAGGAGCGGATTGATGGCATGCGTGTTCACCACCAGCAGGATGGTGTAGCCATCGGGTGCGGACTTGGTCAGCGCCTCCGAACCGATAATGGTGTTGCCGCCGGGCTTGTAGTCGTTGAACACCGACTGACCCCAGGCTTCCTGCATCTTCTGGCCGAACAGCCGCGCCATGTTGTCGGTGCTAGCGCCCGGTGCGTAGGGCACGATGACGCGTATGGGCTTGACGGGGTAGTTCTGGGACACGGCGAACCCCGCGGTGCACATCAGTGCGGCGGCGGCCAGGCTGCGGGTGATACGGGAAGCTGCAAGGGACATGTTTATGCTCTCTCTGTTTGTCGACTCCGGGGCATTGTGCGCCAATCATGGGGCCGGCGCTGTGCGTATAGGAAACTCAAACCGCCGTTTCCTGGCCCGGTGATCCAGCCGTGCGTGAAGAAAAAGGTGGCTTGAATTTCCAATACGCTCTATAATCGCTGTCCTTGCTGATGAGTGATTAATCAGGAAGAAACAAAGAAATCCTGATTTTAATCAGGTAGTTGGGTGTGTTTTTCAG
Organism: Bordetella parapertussis; assembly: GCA_945885335.1. Lineage (GTDB taxonomy): Bacteria > Pseudomonadota > Gammaproteobacteria > Burkholderiales > SG8-39 > CAIYPG01. The sequence goes on along the minus strand of CAMCYY010000204.1, from coordinate 1,194 downwards.
CCCATTTGCTCTTTAAAAATTAAACAGCCGATAGGTGTGGGCGCTGGGTGAGGCGCAGTGCGCAAGCACTGCTCTGAAAATACCAGGCTCACACTAAAGTTAAAGCAAGTTAAACCTTGCAATATCTTTGAGTGAGTCGTGATCGGTGTGATGCAAATCGCATCGATCGCAACACAATCGCATTGCGATTGAAAAAACGGATTGAACTGAAGAGTTTGATCCTGGCTCAGATTGAACGCTGGCGGCATGCTTTACACATGCAAGTCGAACGCGAAAGGGGGGCAACTCCTGAGTAGAGTGGCGCACGGGTGAGTAATACATCGGAACATGTCCTGTAGCGGGGGATAACCTAGCGAAAGCTAGGCTAATACCGCATACGCCCTAAGGGGGAAAGTGGGGGATCGTAAGACCTCACACTATAGGAGTGGCCGATGTCGGATTAGCTAGTTGGTGGGGTAAAAGCTCACCAAGGCGACGATCCGTAGCTGGTCTGAGAGGATGATCAGCCACACTGGGACTGAGACACGGCCCAGACTCCTACGGGAGGCAGCAGTGGGGAATTTTGGACAATGGGGGAAACCCTGATCCAGCCATGCCGCGTGAGTGAAGAAGGCCTTCGGGTTGTAAAGCTCTTTCGGCCGGGACGAAATCGCAAGCGTGAATATCGCTTGTGGATGACGGTACCGGCATAAGAAGGACCGGCTAACTACGTGCCAGCAGCCGCGGTAATACGTAGGGTCCAAGCGTTAATCGGAATTACTGGGCGTAAAGCGTGCGCAGGCGGTTTTGTAAGCCAGATGTGAAAGCCCCGGGCTCAACCTGGGAACTGCATTTGGGACTGCAAGGCTTGAGTACAGCAGAGGGGGGTAGAATTCCTGGTGTAGCAGTGAAATGCGTAGATATCAGGAGGAATACCGATGGCGAAGGCAGCCCCCTGGGTTGATACTGACGCTCATGCACGAAAGCGTGGGGAGCAAACAGGATTAGATACCCTGGTAGTCCACGCCCTAAACGATGTCAACTAGTTGTTGGGGCCCTTACCGGCCTTAGTAACGCAGCTAACGCGTGAAGTTGACCGCCTGGGGAGTACGGTCGCAAGATTAAAACTCAAAGGAATTGACGGGGGCCCGCACAAGCGGTGGATGATGTGGATTAATTCGATGCAACGCGAAAAACCTTACCTACCCTTGACAT
>CAMCYY010000203.1 GCA_945885335.1 Bordetella parapertussis | reverse complement strand
TCCAGCGCAACATCCTGGCCAAGCGCGCGCTGGGCCTGCCCTGATCGCTCTTGGTCATGATGGGGTGTTTTTTTATTATGATCTTTTTTGAAAAACACTCCATTTATCTAAGCGTTTTAACGGATTAATTGTTATCACGCATTGGTAGTGGCTTTCAGGCCCTCTATGGGGCGCGCCACTGGCGGCGCGCCGCCCAGGCCCCGATTACCATCAACGCCGCCAGCGTCCAGAACACCGGCCCTACGCCCAGGGCCGCACCGATGGCGCCGGCCGTCAGCGGCACCACGGTCTGCATGGCATTGATCAGGGACAGGCGCAGCCCCAGCACTTCGCCGATGCGGTCGGGCGGAGAGGCTTCGTAGATCAGCGCCATCGAAATGGGCGCACCCACGCCCAGCCCTAGCCCGAGCCAGAATGCCAGAACCAGCAGCATCGTCATGGACGTGAAGAAAGGCGATGCGATCAGGCCGATCGCCGTCACCACCAACGCCAGGATCATTACCTGCCAGGGCGAAATCAGGCGCGACAGCGCCGGCGCTGCAGCGCGCACCACCACGGAGGCGAGCGAAAAGGTACTGAGGATGATGCCGATCTGCGAGGCCGACAGGTGGATGCTGGTGCCGTAGATCGGCGTAACGAAGGTGTAGAGGTTCCAGCCGACGTGAATCAGCAGTGCCGCGATGAAAATGCGCCGCAGCGCGGGCAGGCGCATCAGGTCCCACACGCTGGACTTTTTCTTTTCCCCGGCATGTGTTTTTTCGCTTTCGGCACCGGCCGGTTTTGAAAGATCGAGCTTGTCCATTGCGATCACCAGCGCGGGTACCAGCGGAAAGGCGGAAAATATCAGGAAGGTCCAGGCATAGCCGATCTCGTCAATGGCAAAGCCGGTGATCAGCGGCGCGATGAAGCTCGCCACTGAAAAGGCCTGCATGTAGAACGCGAAATTGCCGACGCGGTCGGCGGCCTCGCCATAGCGCCCGATCTGGATCTGCTGGCCGGTGAAATAAATGTTGTAGGCCGTGCCCACCGTGAGCGCGAGGATGAAGAGTGCCGCCATGTGGTCCCAGACGAAGGGCAGGGCGCCGCCTGCGGCCATCAGCAGCGCAGTCCACAGCATGGGATTGCGCGGCCCCACACGGTCTATCCAGCGCCCGGTGGCCACCGAGGTGGTGATGCCCAGCACCGAGAACAGCGCCGTCAGCACGCCCACCGTTGCCGGCGATGCGCCCAGTTGCACCGCATACAGCAGCACGGTCAGCCGTGAGCCCACGTACATGATGTGGTTGACGGTCGTGACGAGGACGAGGAGGTGGAGAGGTTTCAAGTGCGGGGGCTTTCGGACCGGATCGGCCGGGCACGAAACGGGGGGGGCACAAAGGCAGCCGGATTATAGCGGAGGGGTATCGGGCGACCCTGTTGCGCGTGCTTCACGTGCCGGCCTTTCGCGCAGCGGAACAACTGCTGGCGCGTGCGGGTTTTCACAAACCCTGACGCGCAATGACAGGGATTGGGCGGACGGAAACGGTATCATCCAAGGGTTCCTCCACGGTTGTCTCCCCCGTTCTCGAAATTGCAAACCTTGAAGCCGCTGTATCTCATTATCGCAGTCGTCGTCCTCAGCCATGCCGCTTACGCCGGCACGCGTTTCTCGATCACGCTCTATGCGCTGGAACTGCAGGCCTCGCCCCTGATTGTGGGCGTGCTGCTGTCGTTGTTCTCGCTCTTGCCCATGGTGGGCTCGGTGCCCATGGGGCGCCTGGTGGATCGCCGTGGCATGCGCGTGCCGCTGCTGGCGGGCACGCTGACCCTGGTGCTGTGCACACTGACTGCGGCATTTGCGGGCAGCCTGATGTGGCTGTTTTTTGTTGCGGCTGCGGCGGGTGCGGCCTACTTCAGCGTGCTGATCTCGGCGCAGCAACTGGTCGGACGTTATGGTGAGCCTGCTGAGCGCACCAACAACTTCGTGCTGCTTGGGATGTGCTTTTCCATTTCGAGCATGATTGTCCCGGTGGTTGCGGGGTTCCTGATCGATCATGCCGGCTTCCGCTACGCTTTTCTCGCGACAACCCTGTTTCCCGTTTTTGCAGCAATCATCGTTGCCGCCAGAATGCTGCCCAACATGGGGCCTTCGGCCACGGCAAACGCTGCGGTAACTCCCGCCACGAAGCCTGATGCAGGCAGCAAGCAGGCTGCAGGCGGTGTCCTGGGCCTGATACGCGAGCCTGCGCTGCGCCGCCTGTATGTGTACGGCATCGTCTTCACCGTGTCCTGGGATGTGTTTCTGTTCCTCACACCGATTTACGGCGCGCAGTTGAAGCTGTCTGCCTCGCAAATCGGCATCATCGTTGGATGCTATTCCACAGCGACACTGGTGGTGCGGCTGTTCTCGCGGCGGCTGACGCGCAGCTTCACCTCCTGGCAGTTGCTGCTGATGTCGCTCACCGGGCTGGGGTTGGGCTCCCTTGCGTACGGCTTCGCCGGCACCGCGAGCCTGTTGATGGCTTGTGCCTTCATCATGGGCTTCGGGCATGGCATGGCCACGCCCACGCTGAACACGCTGCTCTACGAGTTTGCACCGCCGAACCGCATCGCCGAGGCCATGGGCCTGCGCCTGTCCATTGGCAAGGTGTTTCAGATCTCGCTGCCACTGGTGTCCGGGGCAGTGAGCACGCTGTTTGGCGTGGCGCCCATGTTCTGGGCGGTATCGGCCATCCAGTTGGGAACGGTGTTAGCCACGCGCGCGCAATGGCACGCGAAGGCGACACGCTGAACGCCGTCTTCGCCTGTCATCGGGTGCTGTTCAGTCCTCCGGGGGTTTGACGCCGGCCTTCTTGATCACCGTGTCCCAGCGCTGAAGGTCGGCGGCAAACAGTTTTCGCAGTTCAGTCGGTGGATTGGGTGGCACGCTCAATGCGCCATCGGCGGCCAGCTTGGCCTTCATGTCGGGGGCCGCCAGCGCTTGCACGGCTTCGCGGTTCAGCACATTGAGTATGGTTGCCGGGGTGCGAATCGGGGCGTAGATCACGTAGGAGTTGGCCACCTCGTACCCGGGAATGCCCGATTCAGCGATGGAAGGCAGGTCGGCAAATTCGGGATGGCGCTGTGGCATGGTGGTGGCCAGCGCGCGTGCCTTGCCCGCCTTGACTGTCTGCATGCCGGAGATCGACGCCAGCGCCACCTGAAGCCGCCCGGCTGCCAGGTCGAGATAGACCGGCGGATTGCCTTTGTAGGGCACGTGAACCATGTCCAAGCCGGCCCCTGCCTCCAGCATCTCGAGGCCCAGATGGATGACTGAGCCGACGCCGTTGGAGCCGTAGTTCAGCTTGCCCGGATTGGCCTTGGCATGGGCCAGGAATTCCTTGATGTTGGTGACCGGAAGGCCGAGCGTCGTAATAAGGAAGTAATAGGAGGAACTCATCTGCACCACTGGCGCTAGCGTCTGCAGGATGTCGCGCTCATAGCGTTTGAAGGCGGCGTTGATCAGCATCGTGCCGCCGGTGCTGAGGAGGGTGTAGCCATCCGGTGCGGAGGAGGCGACCATATTCACGGCGATGGAGCCGCTGGCGCCGCCGTTGTTGTCCACGACGATGGCTACGCCGGTGCTCTCGATCATCCTGGCGACCATGGCGCGGGTGACGATGTCCAGACCCCCGCCGGGGGAGGTCGAAACCGTGATCTTGATCGGCTTGTTCGGGAAGCCATCGGGCAGCAGCGGCTTTTTCTGTGCCATTGCGCTTGAAGACAGGCCGGCGGCGAGCGCGCCCAGCACACAGGTGCCAAGCAAAAGGTGCTTGATCATTGGTTCTCTCTCTTTTTGGGGGGGGCATGGGGCCTGTAGTGGCCCTTTTCGCTGCTGGATGGCGACGACAGCTCTATTTTGACGGCATGGCCCGCTCGCGGCAAGGCATGGGCTCATTGCATCGCGTCATGAATTCTCAGGATGGAGCCAGTCCTGCGAGTGTTCATGCAATTCATGCGGAGAACCGTGGCTGATACAGGTACTTCTGGAAACCGGCAAACACCTTGCCGATTTCATCGGCTTTGCCCAGATCAATATGCTCGGCGCGGGTTTCGGCTTAATTTATGTGGGTTCGATTACGGGTAGGCGGCAGGCGGGTTGCCGTCACGCGTCAGAAGCGCCATCAGTTTCGGGTGAATGAAGAGTTTCTCACGGCCCGAAACGAATTCCTTCAGCACGCCGATTTCGTTCAATTGCCTGAGATAGCGCGAAGCAGCCTGCCGTCCGGCGATGTTGCGCTCGACCACATTCTGGATGCGGCAATAAGGCAGTTCGAAAATCAGATCCACCAGCTCATGGCTGTAGATCTTGGGCGCAGAGCGCTTCACATATTCGATCGTCGCGGCCTGCAGGTCGCGTATTGCGGCAATCTTTGCCGTTGTCCAGATGGCGGTTGCCTCGACGCCCTGCAGCATGTAGAGGACCCATGGCTCCCATGCCTGCTTGCGCGTGACATCGAGCAGCAGCCGGTAGTAGTCAGCCTTGTTCGCGATGATGTGACGGCTGAGGTAAAGGATCGGCAACGTCAGCAGTTCTTCCTGAATCAGGTAAAGGCTGTTGAGGACCCGCCCGGTGCGGCCGTTGCCGTCGGTGAAGGGGTGGATGGCCTCGAACTGATAATGGCCCACGGCCATGCGGATCAGTGGATCGACGTCGCGTGCTTCATGCAGATACCGTTCCCAGTTGGCAAGCTTGGTGCGCAGCAGGTCCTCGCCCACGGGCGGGGTGTAGACCGCGGCGCCGTCCTTGTCGCTCACCAGCGCGGTGCCCGGCAGACGGCGCACCTGCATCTGCACGCCCTTGATGCGCGTGCACACCTGCTCGGCGGTGCGGGTATTGAGCGGGTGCTGCTTGAGCGCGCTGAAGCCCTCGAGCAGCGCGCTGCTGTGGCGCAGGGCCTCGCGTGTGGCCGGGTCGGTGTTGCCGTTGCTGCTCTGGAACTGGAACAGCCGATCCGTGGTCGTGACAATGTTCTCGATTTCCGAACTCGCCTGCGCTTCGAGCAGCGGCAGCGTGTTGATCAGAATGCTCTGGTTCGGGATGAGTTGCGCTGCTTGCTTGAGTTCGGCCAGTGCGGCCCGGGCCGTTATGCATTGCTTCAGCACCACCCGGGTTTCCAGGTCTGTTGCCGGCGGCA
>CAMCYY010000202.1 GCA_945885335.1 Bordetella parapertussis | reverse complement strand
TTCAGGTTTGCTGCAAACGCGTGGGTGTTGAGGCATCGGATGTGCAACACTGGCGTCACCGCAACAACAGGTGACTCATGATGAACACACATACCCCGGGCCCACCCATCGACGAACCTGCACCGCCGCAGCCCACGCCGACGGATCCTCCCCGCCCAGAACACCCGGCCCGTGCCCCCGCCGATAACCCGGTGATCTGACCACGGCTCATCGGAATGCAGCCAGTCGGCACCCGGCCGCCCGACTGAACTGCAAGGCGTGACGTACAATTCTGGCGAAACACCCAAAATCGCTAAAGGGAGCTGACATGGGCCTGTTCATCGTACTTGGCACTATTGCCGTCATCGTGTTCTGGATCATTGCGATCTATAACAGCCTGGTGACGCTCAGGAACCGCTTCAAGAACGCCTTTGCGCAGATTGACGTGCAATTGAAGCGCCGCTACGACCTGATCCCGAACCTGGTCGAGGTAGCCAAGGGCTACATGGCACATGAGAACAAGACTCTTGAGGCCGTCATCGCGGCGCGCAGCGGCGCCCAGACCGCCACACAGAAAGCCGCGGCCAATCCGGCCGATCCGCAAGCCATGCAGCAGATGGTTGCCGCGGAGGCCGGGCTTTCCGGTGCGCTGGGGCGTCTGTTCGCGCTGGCCGAGGCCTACCCGGACCTCAAGGCCAACCAGAACATGATGCAGCTCACCGAAGAGCTGACCAGTACCGAGAACAAGATCGCATTTGCACGACAGGCATATAACGATTCGGTCATGGGCTACAACAACGCCATCGAAATGTTCCCCAACAGCATCATTGCCAATTTCGGCAGCTTCCAGCCCGGCACACTGCTGGAGTCCACCGAGTCGCCGGAAGAACGCAAGGCGGTCAAGGTTTCGTTCACACAATAAAGGCGACGGCGAACCGGAACACGCGCGATGGACTTTTTCGCGCACCAGGACCGCGCCCGCAAGCAGTCCCGGCTGATGGTCAGCATGTTCGTCGCGGCAGTCGTCTGCATCGTGCTTTCGTTCAACGTCGTCGGCGGCATCATCTACGTCATGGTCGCCGAGGTTCCGGTCTCCTCGATCGGACAGGCGCTGGGTGCAGTGCCGATATCCGCCTGGTGGGTCACCACGGCGGTCGTCATTGGCATCATTGCCACCGGAACCCTGTCGCGCATGCATGCACTGTCGGGCGGCGGCGCGGCAGTCGCCGAAATGGTCGGCGCACGTCGGGTCAAACGGAACAGCGGCGACGAAGGCGAGCGCCGTCTGCTGAACATCGTCGAGGAAATGGCGATAGCCTCGGGCATCTCGGTGCCGCAGGTGTACGTCATGGACGATCAGAGCGGCATCAACGCCTTCGCTGCCGGCTATTCGCCGAACGAGGCCGCCGTCACAGTCACGCGCGGCACGCTGGATGCGCTCAATCGCGACGAGTTGCAGGGCGTGGTCGCCCATGAGTTCAGCCACATCCTGAACGGCGACATGCGCCTCAACGTGCGCCTGATGGGGGTGATTGCCGGCATTGTCATGATCGGAGCCATGGGCCGATTCGCCATGCGCGTCGGCAGCGGTGGCGGCAGTAGTGGCGACGATGACAATGACAGCCGGTTTTCCTCCCAAAGCAGCAGTAGCAGTTCCAGCAAGGGCGATCTGCGCATCTTCCTGGTCGGCCTCGCGATCTGGCTGATCGGTGCCATCGGCGTGTTGTTCGGCAACCTGATCAAGGCGGCGATTTCTCGCCAGCGCGAATTCCTCGCCGACGCCTCAGCGGTGCAGTTCACCCGCAATCCCGAAGGCATTGGCGGTGCGCTGTACCGCATCGGCCAGAGCAGCTCCCACGTGCACCAGCGCCACGCCGAGGAACTGAGCCACATGTTCTTTGGCGAATCGGTCAATGCCATGTTCGCCACCCATCCGCCGATCGATGAACGCATCGAGCGCGTCATGGGCCCCGGCGCCATTCACCTGCTCAGGGACCGCATCAAGCGGACCGATGCAGCAGTTGAAGCGGCACGTCCCGGCCCGATCGTCGAAGAATTTGTCAGCCCCCTGTTTTCGAAAAAACCCGCAATTGAAGGTGCAATTGCGGGATTCTCCGACGCCACCGGCACAAAAATCCTGACCATAACCTCAGGCGCAATGCTGGCCAGCGTCGGCACGTTGACCACGGCCCACGTCCAGGAAGCGCGCCGGTTGCTGGATAAAATCCCGCTCGAGGTCCGCACGGCACTTGGCACGAGTAGCGGCGCGAAGGCGGCGCTGTTCGCACTGCTACTCGGTAAAGGTGAGGCACGCGACCGGCAACTGGACACCATCACCGGCGATTCCGGCCGACCGCTGGCAGAACTGGCCGCCCGTATTGCCGATGCCCTCGCCCCGCTGGGACCACGCCTGCGCCTGCCGGTGTTCGAGCTGGTGGTGCCGGCGCTGACCGGCCTGGATCAATTGCAACGCGACGGCCTGCTGTCCGTGGTGACGGCACTAATCCACACCGACAACAAGGTGACACTCGCGGAATTCGTGCTGCTTACGCTGTGCCGCCGGCATTTCGAAAAACCGGTGAAGGGCGTGCCGCCGGTGAAGCACCGCACGCTGCAAAGCGCCGGACAGAACGCTTTTGTCGTGCTGTCCCTGCTGTCGCGCGCCTCGCCGCAAGGCGAAGCCGCCTTGCCGGGTGTCGTGGCAGCGCTGGCGCTCGGCACAGCATCGGAAAAGCCGGCGTCATTTACGCTGGCCATGGTCGAGACGGCGCTCTATGAGCTCAAGCTGCTGGCGCCGTTGAAAAAGCCGGCCTTCATCAAGGCCTGCCTGGAGATCGTGATGGCCGATGGCACGATTACCGTCACCGAAGGCGAACTGATGCGCGCCATCTGCGCGGCGCTGGATTCGCCGCTGCCACCCATTCTTGAGGAACAGCAGGCGGTAGGCTAGGGAAACGCTGATCAAGTCCGGAGTTTCGCAAACCTGCGCTGCGTTTCCCTCTGAAGTGAGGAATATACAAGGGGGGCATGCCCCCCTTGTTCAGTTATTCCCTAGATCGGTGCTGATTGGCCCTTCGACGGGGCTGTCCTGAGCAAGGTAGAGGGGCTCAGGGCGAACGGTGGTGATTTGACTCAGGCAGCGGTTTCCTGCACCGCCGGCCAGGACTTACGTGGGTATGACGGCCGGCTGGGGATCAAGCTCGGGGTGCCAGTGCTTCGGGCTTCTGCGCCATCGGGTGATCGTATAACTTTGAAACACGCCGGCGCGAAAAAACGGCTCATTGTCGGCAAATGCCTGCGCCTCTGCGCGTGAGTTCGCGCTGATGATCCACAAACTGCCTATCAGGGCTGAGCCGTCGTCACTTTGCAGCGGACCCGTGGAGAAGCACTGGTGATCCACCTTTTTCAGGTACGCCGTATGCGCCTCCTGATTTTTGGCACGCATCTCTTTTGAACCCGGCTTGTCGATGAGACTTAAGACCCAGAGCATGGTTTCTTCCTTCTTTCAGAGGTTCAGCCCCCGATCCTCGGGAAGCAACGCTTCGCATTGCCCCAGAACATCTTGCGCTTCACGTCATCGGAAATGCTTTTCCAGCCGAGGAAGGTGTCCACGGTCTCCGGGAACCAGGTTTCGCCATGTGGATAGTCGGTGGAGAACATCAGCATGTCCTCCCCCATCTCGTCGATGACATACTTCGTCATTGACTCGCCTTCATGCACCTCGATGGACTGGAAATAGCGCCCCTCGTCGATGTAGGCCTGCACCGGACGCACATTGGGCGGCAGGTAAGCCGGGCTGTAGGCGGCCTGCTCATCGAGACGCTTCACCCAGTAGGGCAGCCAGCCCTGCCCGGCCTCGAGCAGCGCGATGTTGATCTTCTTGTGCCGGTCCAGCATGCCGCAGCCCAGCAGCGCCGCCATGTTGCGCATGCCGCACCAGGGATGCGCGGCAGAGCGCGCCAGCCAATAGTTGTTGAAGTAGGAACCGTCCAGCGCGCCTGGCGCATAGGGCGGGATCACGGTAAAGGTGTGCAGACTGATGGTCATGTCCAGATCGTTGGCAGCAGCCCACAGCGGGTCCAGCGCCGGGTCGTCCAGCGGCATGCCCGGTGGCAATGAGGGGAATATGCCCACGGCCCAGGGCTCCTTTGCCACGCGCTTCAATTCCGCCACCGACTCGTCGATGTTGCGCGCCGAAACCACGGCCACCCCGTGGAGGCGTTTCGGATACGCTTTGCAGAAGTCGCTCATGAAACGGTGATAGGCCTTGATGACCGCCATTTCCAGGCCAAGGTCGTCCACCGAGCAGAACGAGCCGACCCCGGTGGGCAGGATCATGCCGGCATCAATGCCCTCCTGGTCCATGTCCGTGATACGTTCCTGCGGATTCATATTTGTGTTCGGCAGCGGTTTCTGGCGATGCCGGGGCGAACTTTTTACACGTGCAACGGGGTTGGTATTTTCTGCACTGGGGCTGTCGCCCAACACCCGACTGAAAGTGACGTAGTTGGGCCGGTAAGTTGCGGCGCCGGGCACCTTCCACTGCAGCAGCTTTTCCTTGTAGGCCGACTCGATGTACTGCTCGATGATTTCGGGCGGCTCGCTGACATGGGCGTCAGCGTCAAAAATCCTGAAACCTGCTTTGGACATTGTCTCGCTCCTAGGGGAAATGCTGTGAACTGCCACTTTTGTCAGGCAGTGGTTTCATCGCCTGCCGCCATTCGCCGCATGCGGGTGGGCGGCAGAATGCGGTGAAGTTTGCGCAGGGACCACTGCGATGTCAATTTAATCGCCGTTGTTTCGACTGGTGAAAACACGCATGACCCCATCCGGTACCGGCTCGAAAAGCAGGGCATGCGGGCCAGCGCTATACTCGCGCCAGAACAAATCACAAGAAAAAACAGGAGGAGAAATGCCCCGCATTCCACTGGTTGACCAGGCGTCGCTCACGCCCGAGCAAAAGCCGGTCTATGACGCCATTGTTGGTAATGCCGATCGAGGCGGCCGCCTGCCGGCTCCCTACCGTATCGCCCTGCACTGCCCCGAGTTCACCGGCATCCTGCAGGAAATGGGCGGCCTGATGCGCTATCGGACCAGCCTGCCGAAGCGCATCAGCGAAATGGCCATCATCATCACCGGCCGCTACTGGACCTGCCAGACCGAATGGGTAGCGCACGCGCCG
>CAMCYY010000201.1 GCA_945885335.1 Bordetella parapertussis | reverse complement strand
GCTTGAACTCATGAGGCGGAAGTCTACTCCGGCCTGCCTATTCTGCAGGAGCGACATGCACAGGGGTGTCGCCCGCGGGGAGTATTGTGCCGCGCAGCCAGCTGACCCAGGGTGAGCCATCGACCTCCACGCGTATGAAGTTCGGGATTGTCAGTCCCTTGCGATCTTTCAGCGGTTGGTCCTGGCGGTAGCGGTGTGTATCCCCGTGTACCAGAAACAGGGGTTTGTTCAGGCGCAGGGCATGGTGGTGCAACGTGTCACGGAATTCCGTGTAGCCATCGGACAGGCCAAGCGCGGTGCGGCTTTCCTCAAAGTCGGGATTGGCCTGGGTCAGCACGACGAGTGCGGCGAGCCGGCCTTGTATGGCGAGATCCGCCGCCTCATTGAGCCAGGACAGTGCCGCCGCCATGCGTTCGCGGTATTCCTCGTTCATGGTCGGATTGCGTCCCAGGTTGTTGTTGCTGCCCTGTACGTTCAGCGTGACGAACAGCACGTTTCCGGTGGTCCAGCGCATGTGTTCGCGATACGCAGCGAAGCGCGGATCGGCCGACTGGCGTTCCACCTTCATTTTGCGTCCGCCCATGCTTTCGTCGCCGGCTTCGAATAGTTCACGAAAGCGCGCCAGGCGCTCCAGCGGATCCAAGCCGCTGCGGTGGCAGTCGGTCCAGTCGTTGTCGCCGGGAATCAGGATGAAGGGATGGCGGATGCGCTCAAACTGCGCTTTGCGTTCCAGAAACCATTCGTCGCTGCAGGGGCCTTGGCCGGAAGTGATGTCGCCGACATGGACCACGAAGGCAAGCTCTTCAGTATTGATGCGGGCAATGAGGGCATCCAGCGCGCGCACTTCACGTTCGGAGTAGGGCGTGTCGCCCATCAGGCCGAAGGCAATGGCACCCGCAACCGGCAGGGGCGGTGTGGTGGTGCAGCCCGCCAGGATGAAGAGGGCGGCAACCAGCGTTGCGTGCAGAAAGTGCATTGTCGCTCCGAGAGACATCTGCCCCGCATTGTCCTGCAGGATTGTTGCTGCATTGTAAAAGTCCGGCACGGCAAATCCGCCAGCGGAATTTAGTCACATTTCCCGGGAAACGCCTGACAGACAGGCATGCCTTGTGCGTTTGCTTTTCCGGCAGAGGGGCAACACGCAGTATTCAACAGAAATCCGGAGGCAGGTCGCATGGAAACGCTACGCAATATAGACCTTGATCCGCGGCTGCGCCGCATCGAAGACGACTGTTTTGCCCGCATCGCGGATGTTTTTGTCCAGTGTCCGTACCTGATGGGCTTTACGCTCAAGGACTTGGGCCACTTTCCGCACAGCCGTGCCGAAAGTCATGCGGACGCGGAAGAGCAGGACCTGGTTGTCAGCGACACCCAGTTCTCCATTTCGGTGAGTGTCGAATATGACGACGAAATCTGCCAATTCATCGACACTATCCTTGCCCGCATCCTTGCGGAACGCAGCGAAGCGATCAGCGTGCTGCGTGACCGCACCTTTGCACGGAGCCTCCATTGATTACCGCCCTGTTCATCTACGCCGTGTTCTGCCTGGTCTGCTCGACCCTGGTGATCGTCCGGGCGATGCAGATCTCAGGCCTCATCGGCGTCAAAGCTTCTTCAGGCGATAAAGCAGATCCAGCGCCTCGCGCGGCGACAGTTCGTCGGGATTGAGCTGCGCCATCGCATCGCGCAGCGCGTCCGTGGCGGGTTCAGCCGTGGATGCGGCCGATGTGGCAACCTGCGCGAACAGATCGTGCTGACCGCCCTGGTTGAGCGCTGCGTCTTCCAGCATCTGTAAATATTTCCCGGCATTGCGGATCACCGGCTTGGGCACGCCAGCCAGCGCGGCCACCTGTAATCCATAGCTGCGGCTGGCCGGGCCTTCCTCGACGGCATGCAGGAACACGATGGTGTCCTTGTGTTCCACCGCATCAAGATGAATGTTTGCCGCTTCCTTGTAATCCACCGCCAGGCGCGTGAGTTCGAAGTAATGCGTGGCGAACAGCGCATTGCAGCGATTCTTCTCCAGCAGGTGGCGGGCAATGGCCCAAGCCAGCGCGAGTCCGTCGAAGGTCGAGGTGCCGCGGCCCACTTCATCCATCAGCACCAGGGATTTTTCAGTGGCGTTATGCAGGATGTTCGCCGACTCGGTCATTTCCACCATGAAGGTGGAGCGCCCGCCGGCCAGATCGTCGGCGGCGCCGATGCGCGTGAAAATCTGGTCCATGGGGCCGATGCGTGCCGAGGTGGCTGACACGAACGAGCCCACATGGGCCATCAGCGCCACCAGCGCCACCTGGCGCATGTAGGTGGATTTGCCGCCCATGTTCGGGCCGGTGATCAGCAGCAGGCGCCGCGTCGGCGACAGGTGGGTGTCATTGGCGATGAAATTCTCGATCTGCGCTTCCACCACGGCATGTCGGCCGCCTGTAATGTCGAGGCCGGGCGCGTCGTCGAACACCGGCCGGCAGTAGCTGCGGCGCGAGGTGATTGACGCGAAGCAGGCCAGCACATCGAGTTGCGCAATGGCGCGCGCAATGGATTGCAGCGTGCCCACATGGACGGCGAGTTGCCCCATCAATTCGTCGTACAGTGCCTTTTCCAGTGCCAGTGACTTGTCCTTGGCCGACAGCGCCTTGTCTTCGAATACTTTCAGTTCCGGCGTGATGTAGCGCTCGGCATTCTTCAGCGTCTGGCGGCGGCGGTAATCGTCCGGCACCTTCTGTGCATGCGAGTTCGTGATCTCGATGTAAAAGCCGTGCACGCGGTTGTACTCGACCTTCAGGTTCGGGATGCCGGTGCGCTCACGCTCGCGCACTTCGAGTGCCACCAGAAACTCGCCGGCATTCGTCTGCAGGCCGCGCAGTTCATCGAGCTCGGCGTTATATCCATCGGCGATCACGCCGCCTTCCCGGAGCATGGTCGAAGGCTCAGGCGCGATGGCCCGCTGCAGCAGCGTCACGCAGTCCAGTGGTACGGCCAGTTTGTGCGTGAGGTCCGCCAGCAGTGGAACTGTCACCGGAGTGAGTGCGGAAAGATCGGGCAGATGGGCGAGGGTGTCGCGCAGTCCGGACAGGTCGCGTGGTCGCGCGCTCCGGAGCGCCACGCGTGCCGTGATGCGTTCCACGTCCGCGATGTGGCGCAGTGCGGTGGCAATGGCGACATGCGCGTTCGTGTCGATCAGCGTGGCAAGCGCTTCGTGCCGCGCGCCGATGGCCGCGCGGTCGCGCAAGGGGTGGTGCAGCCAAAGACGCAGCAACCGGCTGCCCATGCCGCTGGAACATTCATCGAGCAGCGAGAACAGCGTCGGCGAGGCTTCGCCACGCAGCGTCTCGGTGATTTCCAGGTTGCGCCGCGTGGCCGGGTCCATGCGCACATAGGCGCCAGGCCGCTCCACGATGATGGCGGACACATGTGCCAGCGCCTGGCCCTGGGTTTTTGCCGCGTAATCGAGCAGCGCGCCGCAGGCGCCGATGGCGGGGGCAAGATCTTCGGCGCCAAAACCGGCCAGCGAGGCTGCACCGAGTTGTTTCAGGAGGCGTGTGCGGCCTGCCTCAATGTCGAAATGCCATTCGGGCAGGCGGGTGAGGGCGTGATTGCCGAGCCGCAATGCTGTGGCAACGGCATCGGCCACCAGCACTTCGGCCGGCGCAATGCGTTGCAGTTCCGCAGCCAGCAGTTCAGGGGCGATTTCAATGGCGCGTAGATCGCCACTGGCCAGGCTCAGCCAGGCCAGGCCCAGCGAATTGCGCTGCGCGCAGATTGCCAGCAGCACGTTGTCGGCCTTGTCCTCGAGCAGCGCCGAATCCGTGAGCGTGCCCGGCGTGACAATGCGCGTCACCGCGCGCTCCACCGGCCCCTTGGAGGTGGCCGGATCACCGATCTGCTCGCAGATCGCCACTGATTCCCCCAGCCTCACCAGCTTGGCGAGATACTGCTCCGCCGAATGCCAAGGAATGCCCGCCATGCGGATTGGCACACCGGCCGACGCACCGCGCGTGGTCAGTGTGATGTCCAGCAGCCGAGCGGCTTTTTCCGCGTCCTCATGGAAGAGTTCGTAGAAATCGCCCATGCGGTAGAACAGCAGGATGTCCGGATGCTGCGCTTTCAGGCGCAGGTACTGCTGCATCATCGGCGTGTGTTGAGCGGTGTCAGTCATCAAAAAAGGCCTGTTTTCCCTCTGATTTCATATTGCATTAGCGTTTATCGAAGTCCGACAATGTTCTCTGGAATCCGGCATAAATGCGAAACGTTTCAATCCTTGCCACGCTGGCCTGTGAGCGGCTGAAACGCGTTTCCCTCGGCGACCCCACCCATCCCGGCCTGCGGATCATGGCGCGCCCGTCCGGCGCCAAGGTGTGGATCTACCGTTTCCGTGACCCTGCAGGGAAGATGGCCCAACTGCTGGTCGGGTCATTCCCCGCATTATCCCTCGCCGACGCGCGCAGCGAGTGGCGAAATCACCGCGCCACCCGGGACAAGCACGGCGATCCGCGCGACGAGGTGCGCCGGCGACAAGAGGCTGCCAAGGTGGCGGCGATACGCGGCAAGGGCTACACGCTGACGCGCGCCGCGGAGAGCTATCAAAAGGAGCGCCTGTCCAAGCTCGCGCGGGGCGACGAGCAGTGGCGCATTCTGGAGCGCGAGATCCTGTCTGAAATCGGCAGTGTGTTGCTGGCCGACCTCAAGCCCTCGCAAGTCATGGCGGCGATCGTGCTCATGCGCAAGCGGGCGCCGCGTGTGGCAGCCATGGGCATTTCTGCGTGCGTGGCGTGATCAGGCACGCGCGCAGCATGAGTCGGCTGGACCTGGATGTTGCCGGCCGCGATGCCGGGCATACCGACCATCCCACAGGGCAAACGCAGCCGGGCGCTGAGCGATCCCGAGATCAGCTTGTTGCTGCACTGGCTGGACTCCGGCGCGGTGTCCCGCTCCATTGTTGATGTAGTGCGCCTCACGATGGAGTTCCTCACCGCGCTTAATCAAGAAGTGGAGATCACGAACCGGCCTCGCGCCACCCGCAGCGGGACCGGACAAATTTCGGTGCTGTCGGTGGCGCAGATACCGGGCTCCTGATCAGATCACCGCTTCCAGTCCTTTGCGATCGAGCAGGTTGAGCAGTTTCAGCGAGGGGCCGCTCGGGTGCTTGTCGCCAACCTCCCATTTGCGCACGGTCGAGAGACTGGTATTCAACACGGCGGCGA
>CAMCYY010000200.1 GCA_945885335.1 Bordetella parapertussis | reverse complement strand
GACAGCGTGCGGAGACGGGCGGCGCGTCTCGGAGCGCCAGGCCACTTCCACCTCCAGCATGCCGCTGCCCAGGGCCTGCCAGCGCAGCGCCTTCCAGCGCGCCATGCCCGAGGCGGGGAAGAGTTTTGCGCCCTTGTTGAACGTCGTATCGAGGTATTCGCACACCACCACCGATTCAAACAGCGTGATGCCCTCGTCGGTGATCAGCGTGGGAATCTTGTTCAGCGGATTGTTCATCATCACTTCGGCCGTCGGCTTCATGGTGGAGGACACCACCACCGGAATTTTCTCGATGCGGTTGGCCACGCCGACTTCGTGGGCGACCACCATGGCTTTGCGCACAAAGGGCGAGCGCGAGGACCAGTACATTTTCATCTGTTTCTCCATTTCATGAATATTGCCTTTGCCTGTTGCTGTTGTTTGTTGCGATGGGATTGTTGCAGATGCCTGGACTATCCGGAATGGCAGCAGGGATGCTGAAGTGAAATCCCCCGCCGTGTGAACCCGGCGGGGGATTGATTTTCTTCAATGCGATCCGGATCCTTCCTGCCGCACTTCCAGGCGGAGCGCGCACGATCCCGGCCGCATCCTGCCCGCTAGTTGTCGAGCTTGATATTGGATGTCCGGATAACCTTTTCCCAGATGTCGATCTCGCTGGAGATGATTTTGGCGAATTCCGCCGGCGTATGGGGATCAGGCGCCTCGGAACCGCTGGCCGCAAGCTTGGCCTGCATTTCGGGGGTATTCATGATCTGGACGGCCTCCCGGTTAAGGGCGGTCACGATGGCGGCAGGCGCGCCGACGGGCGCGATCAGTCCATACCAGCCGGTCAGCTCGAACCCCGGCAGCCCGGACTCGGCAATGGTGGGTATGTCCGGCAGCAGTTTCGACCGCTTGGCACTGCCTATGCCCAGCAGCCTGAGCTTGCCGGCCTTGACCTGGGCCGAGGCGGTGATGGGGCTGGAGAACATGACCTCGATGCGCCCGGCCACGATGTCGGTCAGGACCTGCCCTCCCCCTTTGTACGGAATGTGCTGCATCTCCATGCCTGCCAGCGACTTGAGCAGTTCCATCCCGAGGTGTGTGGTGCTGCCGCTGCCTGTCGAGCCGTAATTGAGCGTTCCCTTTTTGCTCTTGGCGTAGGTGATGAATTCCTTCAGCGTAGCCGCCGGCACCGCTTGATGGACAGCCAGTACATACGGCTGCAGTGTGAGCTGTGCGATGGGCGCGATGGACGCACGGACGTTGTACGGAACCTTGGTCACCAATATCGCATTCACCATGCCGCTGCTGGTGGTGAGGTGCAGGGTATAGCCGTCGGGTGCGGCCTTGGCAGTCATCTCCAGGGCGATCAGACTGCCCAGGGAAGAGGGGTGGTTCTCGACAATCATTGATCGCCCCCAGTTCTCGGTGAACTTTTGCGCCAGCAGGCGGGCGATGATGTCCGTCCCGCCGCCGACCGAGCCGCCGCCGAGGATCTTCACGGGCTTGGCCGGATAGTTGCCGGGCAGCGCCGGGGGTTTCTGCGCCAGCACCGGAACCGAAAACGCCAGCGCGGTCACTGCAACCGCCACCACATTGCGACGCGTCATGTTGCCTCCCCCTTGTCGATCTCGAACGGTTGGTTGGTCAGGACAGCAGCCGGATGATCTCGGTTGCGTCCTTCAGGTTTTCCAGGTCACGCACCATGGCGATGACGCGGTCGGCGTTGGCCTTGGATACCGGCTTTGCCGAAAACGAGATGCAGTCGCGGAACTTGGTCTCGAGCAGGTCCCAGTCCACCGGGTTCTTTGCGTCACCCGGCACGCTGTCGGCCTTGTGGCGCAGTACGCGGCCGTCACGGGTTTTGATCTCCACCTCGGGGAACTGGGTGCGCTCTTCATTGGCGGCGACCGGGCGGTAGCTGACGCGGTCGGCCATGGCCAGCACCGCCGGATCTTTCAACCCTTCCTCGGTGTAATCACGCAGGGTGACATTGCCCTTGGCCATCATCACCGCGGTGGTGAACGGGATGCTGAACTTGCCATCAATGGCAATCTTCGGCCGGCGTTTCTTCTCAACCGGCTCGGACAATTGCTGGGTGTTGGAGTGTCCGCCGATGATGGTGATGTGCTCCACGTCCTCGGGCTTCAGATTGTGATCGCGACGCAGCTTCAGCGTGGCGGTATTGGTGGGGCGGGTGTAGCCGCAGGCCGGCCATACCTTGAAGCCATGCGTCTGCAGCAACGGGAAACGCGTGCCCAGTTCGCCCACCAGGGCGTCCCAGTCCGGATCGTTGGTGCGCACATAGGTCTTGTACAAGCCGTACTTGCCTTCGAGGAAATCCTTGTCGCCAATCATGCCGCGCTCGGCCAGCAGCGCCGCCATGGTGCCGCCCTGCCCCGAAAAGCCCGCCTGCATGGAACGCATATGGGTGGAGGCGCCGGCCGCCATCTGGCGCGTGCCGCTCAACTGGTTGAAACCGATGCCCAGTGCGTTCTCCATCTGCTCGTCGTTCAGGCCGAGCACATGGCCGCCGGTGGCCGCAGCGGAGATAAAACCGAACAACTGCGTGGCGAACCAGCCTTCGGCGGCAGTCCACTCGGGGATGGGGATGGAGATATCGAGCCGCGTAATCACATCGGTACCTGCCGCAACCGCGGTGATGAGATCGCGTCCGGAGATGCCGCCCTTGCGTTCGGCCAGGGCGAAGGCGCCGGGGATGGTGGCGATGCTGCAGTGGCCGCCGCCGGTGTCATCGTAATCGAGCATGTGGCCGAGGCCGCCGTTGACAAAGGTGGCCCAGGCTGCCGGTGCCTTGCCGCCGTAACCCAGCAGGGTGCTCTCGGGCTTGCCCTCCATGGATTTCACGTACTCGTAGGCGATGCGGCCCTCAGGGGCCATGCCGCTCGCGCCAAGGATCACGCCCAGGGTGTCGAGCACGCATTGCTTCATCAGGTCCACCAGTGGTTCCGGCAGCGCCTCGTATTTGAGCGAGGCAACATGGCGCGCCATGTTGCGCGTTGCATCCTTGCCGGTGACGCCTGAAGACTTGTTCACCGGTTGCTGCACCACCGAATGAGTATTGCGCACGACGTAGCTCATGTTCGCTCCTTGCCTGTTGATTTGTATCGATTTCGATGCGCCGGCGAGCTCAGTTTCGCCGGAGCTTGTACTCGGTATCCACCGTTGTTCGTTGATCCCGCGCGCCTCACTTCTTGCGGGCTGCGGCAAACTTTTCCCAGCTTTCGATTTCCCGGGCGAGCATGACGCCAAAATCCGCCGGGGTGGCCGAAGTGACAACTTCGGTGCCGGTGACGGCGAATTTCTCGCGGATGTCGGCGCCATTCATGCTGGCCACCGTATCCGCATGCACGCGCTGGATCGCCGCTGCCGGGATTCCGGCCGGACCTATCAGACCGAACCAAGGGGCCAGGCTGTAACCCGGCACGCCTGCCTCGGCCACCGTGGGCAGGTCAGACATCATCTTTGAGCGCGCCGCGCTGGTCACGGCCAGCGCCCTCAGCTTGCCGGCCTTCACCAGGGGCATCGAGGACAGCGCACCGCCAAGCAGCGCCTGCACCCTTCCTGCCACCAGGTCGGTGGCGATTTGCGCGGTTGACTTGTAGGGAACGTGATTCATCTCGATGCCGGCCAGCCCGGAAAACATCACCATGCCCAAATGGGTGGTGGTGTTGTCGCCCAGCGATGCGTAGTTAAGCGCACCCGGATTCTTTTTTGCATAGGCAACCAGCTCGGCAATGGAGTTGATTGGCAGCCCCGGATTGATCACAAACACATAGGGCTGCGACACCAGTTGCGTGATGGGAGCAAACGCGGTCTTGATATTGAAATCGCGCTTGAGCTGGGTGTTGGTGGCCAGCCCGACCAGCGTGCTTGCCCCGAGGTTGCCCAGTGTGTAGCCATCCGGCGCAGAACGCGCCACCATGCCCATGGCAATCGCGCCGCTGGCCCCGGAATGGTTTTCGACAATCACCGGCTGCCCCCAGCGCTCGGATAGCTTCTGGCTGATGGTACGGGCGATGGCATCGTTGCTGCCACCCGGTGCGCCGGACACGATCATGCGCACGGGTTTGGAGGGGTAGGCCTGTGCCTGCGCCAGCGCGGCGGTGCAAATCGCCGCGGCCCCGAGCGCGGCGGCGGCAATCCTTGATGAAGTCTTGATGTCCATGATCCTTCCTCTCTTCTTAATTCCTTCGGTTGTCGAATGCTGCCTCAATCGGTGTACTGGCGGGCGGCTAGTCCTCGGGCTTGATGTTGTTGTCCTCGACGAACTTGGTCCAGGCGGTGATGCGCTTCTGCACCGCCGCGCGATACTCGGCAGGCGTCTGCGGCGGCGGCGCCTCGGCAGCGGATGCAGCCAGCTTTTCCTGCATGTCGGACATTTGCATGATCTGCGCCACGTCCCGGTTCGCCGCCAGGATGGCCGCCTGCGGCGACTTGATCGAAGTGAACAGGCCGTAACCGTTGTTCATCTCGAAGTCCGGCACGAATTCGGCCACGGCTGGGAGGTCGGGCATGGAGGCCGAACGCTTCAGGCCGCTCATGGCCATGGCGCGCACCGAACCCTTGCGCACCAGCGGCATGCCCGACAGCGTGCTGATGAACATGAAGTGCACGCGGCCGTTGATGAGATCGGCCTGCGCGGCGCCCGAGCCCTTGTAGGGGATGTGCGTGGTCTTCACGCCCAGCGCCTGATTGAACATCTCCGTTCCCAGGTGCCCGGAGGAGCCAATGCCGGCCGTGGCGTAATTGAGCTGCCCCTGGCGCGTTTTGGCCAGTGCGGCGAATTCCTTGACGTTGGCTGCCGGCAGCGAGGAAGTGACCACCAGCAAGTAGGGTTGGGTGGTCATCTGAACCACCGGCACCAACCCCTTCATTACGTCGAAGCGCTTGTACACTGCATGCATCTCGATGGAGGCGCCGCCCGCGATAAAGGTGTGGCCGTCGGGCGTGGCCTGCACCGCCCGGTCCATGGCGATCATGCCATTGCCGCCGGCAATGTTCTCCACGATGACGGGTGAATTCCAGCGCTCGACCAGCTTTGCCGACAGCAGGCGCCCGATCACGTCCACGCCACCGCCTGCGGCATTACCGACGATGATGCGCACCGGCTTGGAGGGATATGCCCCAGGCTTCTGCTGCGCCGCCGTTTGCGCTACGGCCGGCTGCGCGATCAGGGCCAGCGCAAACAGTGCGCCAACGGTTTTGATCGTATTTTTCATCTGCT
>CAMCYY010000199.1 GCA_945885335.1 Bordetella parapertussis | reverse complement strand
GCAACTTTTTTGCTTCGACTCCAGCCCCTGATCTGCTTTTCCCTGGAAATCGCACTGCGTACATCGGGCGTTTCTTTAAAATAAACCAGACGGTCGATGTTGTAACGTTTGGTAAAGCCCTCTATCGACTTGGGCTGATGTTGCACCAGGCGCCGTTCCAGGTCATTAGTGACGCCGACATACCGGCGCCTGGAACGACTGGCCAAAATGTATCCCCAATAGCTTCGCATCGGACGTTTGAACAGCAGATTCCTCGTTGCACTCGGAATGACAGGTTTATAGATCAGCATTTTTGGGCAGAAGCCATGAGCGACGAAAAAATCCAGGACGAAAACCAGATCATCGCGGAACGTCGCGCCAAGCTGGGCGAGCTGCGCAAAGCGGGCAATCCCTTCCCGAATGACTTCGAGCGCATTGACGTAGCCGCAGACCTGCACGCCGCGCATGGCGCCAAGGAAAAGGAAGCACTGGAAGCTGCACCGGTCGGCGTAAAGCTCGCGGGGCGCATGCTGCTGAAGCGCGTTATGGGCAAAGCCAGTTTCGCCACGCTGCAGGACATGAGCGGACGCATGCAGATTTATGTCACGAACGATTACACCGGCGTTGACACGCACGCTGCGTTCAAGCACGGGGACATCGGCGATATCCTGGGCGTCGAAGGCATACTCATGAAAACGCGTACCGGGGAGCTCACCATCCAGGCGAAATCGGTTCGCCTGCTCGCCAAGGCGCTGCGCCCGCTGCCAGAAAAATTCCACGGCCTGACTGACCAGGAAGCGAAGTACCGCCAGCGCTACGTAGATCTGATCACCAGCGAGGAGTCGCGGCTGGTTTTCAAGCGGCGCAGCCAGATCGTGCAGGAGATCCGCCAGTTCATGACGGCCCGGGGCTACCTCGAAGTGGAGACACCGATGATGCAGCCCATCCCCGGTGGCGCCAGCGCCAAGCCCTTCAAAACCCATCACAATGCGCTGGACATGGAGTTCTTCCTGCGCATTGCGCCGGAGCTCTACCTGAAGCGGCTCGTCGTCGGCGGCTTTGAGAAGGTTTTCGAGATCAACCGCAACTTCCGGAACGAGGGCATTTCGACCCGCCACAATCCGGAATTCACCATGATCGAGTTCTATGAGGCCTATCGCGATTATCGCTACCTCATGGACTTCACCGAGGAGATGCTGCGCACCGTGGCGCATAACGTGCTCGGCACCACCGAAGTGAAGTACGGCGAACATGTCATCGACCTGGGAAAACCGTTCGCGCGCCTCAGCCCTGCAACTGCGATCCGCACCCATTGCCCGGAATACGCAAATGCCGACCTGGACAGCCGCGACTTCCTGCTCGCCGAGTTGAAAAAATTCGGCGCCCACATCAAGGGCTCCCCCGGCACCGGGGCGCTGCAACTGATGCTGTTCGAGGAAACCGCAGAGTCCAAGCTGATCCAGCCGACCTTCATTGTCGACTACCCGGCCGAGCTCTCTCCCCTCGCCCGTCGCAATGACACGAACCCCGACATCACCGACCGCTTCGAGCTGTTCATCACCGGACGCGAAATAGCCAATGGCTTCTCCGAGCTGAATGATCCGGAAGACCAGGCGGCCCGCTTCCTGGAACAGGCAAAGGCCAAGGATGCCGGCGACGAGGAAGCCATGTATTACGACGCCGACTACATCCGCGCTCTGGAACACGGTCTGCCGCCCACAGCGGGCGAGGGCATCGGCATTGACCGGTTGGTCATGCTGCTGACTGACAGCGCAAGCATCCGCGACGTGCTGCTGTTCCCGCATCTGCGGCCGGAGTCTGCGTAAGCGAGGCAGCATCTTCGCGGATTCCGGCAGTTTTTCACGGTTTCCGGCCGTACGGTTACCGTTCGGAAGGGTTTGTCACAAAGCGTTACAGATAACGGTGTCAGCGGCGCGATACTGAGTGCGTTGATTACTCAGGCAACGCACTCAGGAGAAGAAAATGGAATCCGCCGCAGTCACCACACGCAGCACCCACCCCATGGTCATCGTCGCCGCAATTGCGGTGACCGTATTTTCACTGCTCGGCATCGGCGCCGTCATGGGCTGGTTTCCGACCTCGAACAGTTCCGCTGTATCGGACATCATCGCCACCCCGCTCCACACGCCGGTGAACGATCCAATCAAGACTGCTGAATCAAAGGCAGTCGAAGCGGTCAAACCCGCACCCAAGGCTGTGCCGCGCAAGCAGCCGGTCGCAAAGGCCACCACCGCGCAGACGCATGCAACGAATCGCGTCGAGCACACTGACAACACGGCTGCGCCGATCGCAGTTGCCGTCACGCCGGTGAAAGCCCTGTGCTATGAATGCGGGACTGTGGAGTCGATACGGGAAATTGAAAAATCGGGCCAGGCGGGTGGTGCGGGCGCGGTCGCTGGCGGGCTGCTGGGCGGGTTGCTCGGCCACCAAGTCGGCAATGGCCGCGGGCGTGACGTGATGACTGTCGTCGGCGCCGTCGGCGGCGCCATTGCTGGTCATCAGGTCGAGAAGAACGTCAAGAAGGCCAAGACGTATGAAATCATGGTCCGCTTCGAAGACGGCACCACGCAAACCATTGCGCAGGAAAGCGCCCCTGCCTGGCAAACCGGTGACAAGGTGCGTATCGTCAACAATCAGTTGCAATCAAACGGCTGAACCGGGAGCTCGCCCCGGCAAGGGCGCCTTCGGGTGCCCTTTGCCTTGGTTTGATCACGTCATCGTGCAGTTCAACGACCGAAGTACCCGCACAGTCTCCCAATCCAGCCGCCTTCCCGGCGCTCCGGCAGCAAGGTGAAAGCGGTCAACGGCGAAATTGAGGCCAGCGACTGAGCTTGCAGGCATACATCCATCCGGGAACACCCGGATGGATGTCGGGCGCTACATGCGCTCAAAAATCGCCGCAATGCCCTGCCCGCCACCGATGCACATGGTGACCAGCGCGTAGCGCTTCTGCAGGCGCTGCAATTCGTAGAGGGCCTTCACGGTCAGGATGGTTCCGGTGGCGCCAATCGGGTGGCCCAGTGCCACGGCTCCGCCATTGGCATTCACCTTTGCCGGATCGAGACCCAGGTCACGTGTTACGGCCATGGCCTGCACCGCGAACGCCTCATTGGATTCGATCACATCCATGTCGGCCGACTTCAGCCCGGACTTTTCGAACAGGCGTTTGACGGCAGGAATTGGCCCGAGGCCCATGAACTGCGGATCAACACCGGCGTGGGCATATGCTACCAGCCGCGCCATGGGCTTCAGGCCCTGCTTCGCGGCGGCACCGGCCTCCATCATCACCACTGCGGCGGCCGCATCGTTGAGGCCTGATGCATTGCCTGCAGTCACGGAACCGTCCTTCTTGAAGGCCGGTCTCAGTTTCTGCAGGTCCTCGATCGTCAAGCCATTGCGCACATGCTCATCCGTGGCGAACTGCACCACACCTTTGCGCGACTTGATTTCCACAGGCACGATCTGCTCCGCAAACCAGCCCTGGCTGATGGCATGGGTCGCGCGGCGGTGACTCTCCAGCGCAAAGGCATCCTGCTCATCGCGCGATATGCCGTACTTCGCGGCAATGTTCTCGGCGGTGATACCCATGTGGCCGTGGCCGAAGGGATCATGCAGTGCCGCGGTCATGGCATCGACCACTGCGGCATCGCCCATGCGCTGGCCCCAGCGCCCGGCTGGCAGAAAATAGGCGGCGCGGCTCATGCTCTCGGCACCGGCGCCAATGACGCAATCGGTATCGCCGAGCAGGATGTGCTGTGCGGCAGAAACAATGGATTGCAGGCCGGAGCCGCACAGGCGATTGACCGTGAGACAAGGCGTGCCGAAGGGCAATCCACCATCAACCGCTGCCACGCGCGAAATGTACATGTCGCGTGCCTCGCCATGGATCACGCTACCGAGAACCAGATGACCGACTGATGCCGGATCGATTTTCGCGCGCGATACCGCCTCGCGTATGGCCGTGGCGCCCAGCGCCGTGGGAGGGACATCCTTGAGTGATCCGCCGTAATCGCCGATCGCAGTACGCACGCCGCTCACTACCACCACTTCGCGCTGTGCCATGTCGCCTCCTTGTCAGTTCTTTATTGCAGGGCGGTGAAATTCCGTCCTGAACAAAATCACCTCAGCTACCTCGGGCCTTCTTCGCGGCCTTAGTCACACCCACTGCCGTTGCATACAAATCATGCGAGCCGGCCTTGACGATTTTGACTTCGGCAAACTCGCCGGGTTTCAGTTTCCCGGGATTCTCGACATAGACCAGTCCATCGATTTCCGGCGCATCAGCGCTGGAACGGGCCACGGCCGTGCCGTCAGACTGTACTTCGTCAACCAGCACCTGCAGGGTCTTGCCGATTTTCGCCTTGAGGCGGCGGGCGCTGATCTTCTCCTGCATTTGCATCAGCCTCGCCCTGCGCTCCTCGCGCACTTCATCCGGAACCGTGTCAGGCAGTTCATTCGCAGTGGCACCTTCGACGGGCGAGTAGGCAAAGCAGCCAACGCGATCCAGTTCGGCTTCAGACAGGAAATCCAGCAGTTCCTGGAATTCGGTCTCGGTCTCACCGGGAAACCCGGCGATGAACGTGCTGCGTATGGTGAGATCCGGGCAAATCGCACGCCAGGCACGGATGCGCTCGAGGTTTACCTCGGCGTGGGCCGGGCGCTTCATCAGCTTCAGGATGCGCCGGCTGGCGTGCTGAAACGGCACGTCAAGGTAAGGCAGCACCTTGCCCTCGGCCATGAGCGGAATGACCTCATCGACGCTGGGATAGGGATAGACATAATGCAATCGCACCCACACGCCGAGTTCTCCCAGCGCCCGCGACAGATCGGTCATGCGGGTCTTCACCGGCTTGCCGCCCCAGAAACCGGTTCGATAGCGCGTGTCCACGCCATAGGCGCTGGTGTCCTGTGAAATGACCAGCAGTTCCTTGACACCCGCCTTCACCAGATTCTCCGCTTCCAGCATCACCTCGCCGATGGGCCGCGACACCAGATCGCCACGCATGGATGGAATGATGCAGAAAGTGCAGCGGTGATTGCAGCCCTCGGAAATCTTGAGATAAGCGTAATGGCGCGGCGTGAGCTTGATGCCCTGCGGGGGCACCAGGCTGGTAAATGGATTTGCGGTTTCGGCGAGCGGCTGCGGCAGATGCTTGTGCACCGCGGACATGACCTCATCCACGGCATGCGGGCCGGTGACGGCAAGCACGCGGGGATGCGCCCGACGCACCACGTCACCCTTGGC
>CAMCYY010000198.1 GCA_945885335.1 Bordetella parapertussis | reverse complement strand
ATGAATAACCCGATAAAAATTTCTGCCCTGGTCGCATGCGCATTTGGCGCTGCCTGCGTTGTCGGCATTTCCAACGCACAGCAAGCGGCAAAGCAGGCCCCTTCCAAAATGAGCTTTTTCGTCACCAGCGTCGGCCCCGGCAAGGGCGCTGACCTCGGCGGCCTCGCGGGCGCGGACAAGCACTGCCAGTCGCTGGCCGCTGCGGCCGGTGCCGGCAATCGCACCTGGCGCGCCTACCTCAGCACCACCGCCCTGAACGGCGGCAAGGAGGTCAATGCGCGCGACCGCATCGGCCGTGGCCCCTGGCACAACACAAAAGGCGATCTGATCGCAAAGGGTGTCGATGACCTGCATTTCGATAGCAAGATCAACAAGGAAACCGGCCTCAACGAAAAAGGCGGCCGGGTGAATGTGCGCGGCGATACGCCGAACATGCACGACATCCTGACCGGATCGGACTCCTTCGGTTTCGCATTCGAAGGCAAGAGCGATACGACCTGCGGCAACTGGACCAGCAGCGCAGCGACCGGCTCGGCTCAGGTTGGCCATCTCGACCGGCAAGGTCTGACTGATCATGCTGCGGCCAAGTCCTGGGTGCATTCGCATCCGTCGCGCGGGTGCAGCCAGGATGCACTGCGCAGTTCCGGTGGCGGCGGGCTGTTCTATTGCTTCGCAGCAAAATAAGCACCAACGACAGCAGTTGCTGTCAGAAAAAGCCGGAAGGGCGGTATCGCCTTCCGGCTTTTTTCATGCCGACGTCCGGCGTGACTTGTAAGGTGCTCCTGCATAATGCGCAAAATCATGCAGGACGCGCCATGAACTGCCTCATCTGCGCCGCATCCATGCGGTTCTATTTTTCAAAGAAATTTGTGCTGCCCGAACTCGACGCGGCGGACTACTGGCGCTGCGAAGGCTGCGGCTTCGTGCTGTCGCGCACGCACCTCGAGATGTCCGCAGCAGCGTGGGAGCGGTTGAACCACGCGGCTCACGCCATCTATCAGGGTGGCGAATCCGATCCGGGCGATCCGCGCTGGCGCTCCCGGCTGGAGGCGCAGGCCAGTGTGCTGGACGATGCTGCGTCAATCGGGTTGATTCAAGCCGGCAGACGCTGGCTGGATTACGCCTGTGGCGACGGCAAGCTGACGGACCTGCTGCAGGCGCGCCACGGCCGCCAGTTGCACAAGTACGACCGCTACATGGGGCAGGGTGGCGACTATCTGAAAGAGGTCGACCTGACGGCCGGCGGCTTCGACCTGGTCGTGACGACGTCGGTGTTCGAACACCTGACCCGGCGCGAACAGTTTGATGCCATCCATGCGCTGGCTGCCCCACAGGGTGTGTTGGCTACGCACACGCTGGTGTGCGAGGCGGTGCCGGAAGATCCGGACTGGTTCTATCTGGCGCCGGCGCATTGCGCCTTTCACACCAATCGCAGCATGGCGCTGCTGTTCAGGCAGTGGGGCTACACCTGCTCGGTGTACAGCGTCGCGGCGCAGCTCTGGTTGTGGTTCAGGCGTGATGCGGATGCGATTGAACGCAGCGTCGATCACGCGAATCAGCGCTTGGATAAACCGCGCTATGCCTTCAAGCGCGGTTTCATGGATTACTGGAAATCAAGTCCGCTGCGCCGGCAGGGGTGAGCCCTGTTTCATGCTTTGGAACAGGCGGCAACAGATGATTTGACGCTGTTCCACTCTGGCCACTAGACTCTGGCCTCGCCTCGGCGCAGGAGATCAAGGATACCTTGAGGAAACTGCGCCATTTGCAAATGCACACACAATTCAAAGCGGCACCAGCCGCCATCAACAGAGGAAGACCATGAAGACTCGCATAACAGAAATGCTCGGCATCGAGCACCCGATTATCTGCGGCGGCATGATGCGTGTGGGACGGGCCAAGCTCGCGGCGGCAGTATCCAACGGTGGCGGCCTGGGCATCATAACGGCGCTGTCGCTGCCGACCCCCGAGGAACTGATCGCGGAAGTCGAGCTGTGCCGCACCCTGACGAACAAGCCGTTTGCGGTGAACCTCACGATCCTGCCGACCATCAAGCCGGTGCCCTACGAGGAGTATGCGAAGGCCATCGTTGCCGCCGGCGTGAAGATCGTCGAGACCGCAGGCAACAATCCGCAGCGCGTGCTGCCCATCTTCAAGGATGCGGGCATCAAGGTCCTGCACAAATGCACCTCCATCCGTCATGCCAAGAAAGCCGAGTCCATCGGTTGCGACATCATCAGCGTGGATGGTTTTGAATGCGCCGGCCATACCGGCGAGGACGATGTGACGAACTTCGTGCTGCTCGCCGTTGCCGCCGAACAGCTGAAGGTGCCATTCCTTGCTTCCGGTGGCGCGGGTACCGGCCGGCAACTGGCCGCCGCATTGGCGCTGGGCGCTGACGGCATCAACATGGGCACCCGTTTCCTCGCAACGAAAGAGTGCTGGGTCCACGACAACGTCAAGCAGGCGCTGGTCAACGGCACCGAGCTCGACACGCAACTAATCTTCCGTCGCCTGCGCAACACGTCGCGGCTGTACAAGAATTCGGTGGCAAGGGAACTGGCCAAGCTGGATGCCGATCCGACCAAGACGTTCGAGGACATGAAGGAGCTGGCCGCCGGTGCCAAGGCGCCTGCCGTTTATGCCGAGGGGGATATCGAGGCCGGCACCTGGAGCGCGAGTGCGGTGATGGGCCTGATCCACGACGCGCCGTCCTGCGCCGAGCTGATCAAGCGCATCGTCGATGACGCCAACGACGTCATCAAGAATCGCCTGGCGAAGATGGTTGCCTGATCCTGAGCTGTAATGAATTGCCTGTCCTCACCCCATGGCAGCGGGGCGGGGACGGGTGGCCACCCGTTCGCCCCGTCAGGAGTGGCACGCGGTAAGATGGCGCATGGCTGCCCATCCAGATATTCCAGACACATTCCGCATCGAGCGCGATACCTTCGGTGACATCAATGTCCCTGCTGACCGGCTGTGGGGCGCGCAAACCCAGCGTTCGCTGGAAAACTTCCGCATTTCCGGCGAACGCATGCCGCGTGAATTGATTCTTGCGCTGGTGCTGGTGAAGAAATGCTGTGCCGCGGTGAACGGCGAGCTGGGCGTGCTGGACGCCAAAAAGGCGGCAGCCATCATCGCCGCGGCCAATGAAGTCATCGCGGGAATGCACGCGCAGGAGTTTCCGCTGGTGGTGTGGCAGACCGGCTCGGGCACCCAGACGAACATGAACGTGAACGAGGTGCTGGCAAACCGCGCCTCCGAGTTGATGGGCGGTGAACGCGGCGAGGCGCGCCTCGTGCATCCGAATGATGACGTGAACCAGGGTCAATCCTCGAACGATGTATTTCCCACGGCCATGCATGTGGCGGCAGCGCGTGCGCTGAACGATTCGCTGATTCCCTCACTGAAACGCCTGCGCACCACGTTCTCGGAAAAATCCAGAGCCTTTCACGATATCGTCAAGATCGGCCGCACGCATCTGCAGGACGCGACGCCGCTGACACTGGGTCAGGAGTTCTCGGGTTACGTGTCGCAACTGGACCACGGGGTGTCGCATGTGACCATGGCACTCACGCATGTATTCGAGCTGGCGCTGGGCGGCACCGCGGTTGGCACCGGGCTCAATGCTCATCCGGAAGTCGGCCGCAGGGTAGCGCGGGCGCTGGGCCATGCCACCGGCCAGCCCTTCGTGCCGGCGCGCAACTACTTCGAGGCACTGGCGGCGAACGATGCGCTGGTGCATGCCCATGGCGCACTGAAAACGGTGGCGGCTTCGCTGAACAAGATCGCCAACGACATCCGCTGGCTGGCGAGCGGTCCACGTTCCGGAATCGGCGAGCTGTCGATACCGGAGAACGAGCCGGGCAGCTCCATCATGCCGGGCAAGGTGAACCCCACGCAGTCGGAAGCCATGACCATGCTGTGCGCCCAGGTGATGGGCAATGATGTGGCGATCAATATTGGCGGTGCGTCGGGCAATTTTGAGTTGAATGTGTTCAAGCCGGTCATCATCCACAACTTCCTGCAAAGCGCGCGCCTGCTGGCCGAAGGCGCGAACAGCTTCAACGACCACTGCGTCAAGGGCATCGAACCAAACCGCGAACGCATCGCAGAGCTGGTGGCGAATTCGCTGATGCTGGTGACGGCATTGAATCCGCATATCGGCTATGACAAGTCCGCCCAGATTGCCAAGAAGGCGCATCGCGAAGGCAAGACGCTGCGCGAGGCGGCGCTGGCGCTGGGCTATGTGACTGCCGAGCAGTTCGACAAATGGGTCAGGCCGGAAAAGATGGTGGGGAAGTGACGGGCTGTCCTGACACAGGCTTCTCCTACTGTCATTCCGAGCTTGGCGACGAATCTGCTATTCGCATAAACAGCAGATTCCTCTGCCTTCGACTTTGGAATGACAATCTATTGATATCGCTACACAAGAAGTTGAGATGAGTGGCTCAGACTGGACCAGCATCATCAAGGAAGTCGGTCGCGGCGCGCATGGCGCGCGCAACCTGCCTGAAGCGGAAGCCGAGCGCCTGTTTGGCGCCATGCTGGATGGCAAGGTGCCCGACCTAGAACTGGGCGCGATCTGGATCGCCTACCGCATCAAAGGCGAGTCGCTGGGCGAGTTGCTCGGTTTTTGCCGCGCAGTAATGGCGCGCATGCCGCTGCTATCTGTGCCGGCCGGACCCTTGCCCGTCATTCTTCCGAGTTACAACGGCGCCCGCCGCCTGCCGAACATGACCCCGCTGCTGGCGTTGATGCTGGCGCGCGAAGGCGTGCCGGTGCTGGTACACGGCATCGCGACCGCCTATGGCCGCGTGACCACGGCGGCGATATTCGAGGCAATGGGCATTGCGCCATGCGCAGAATCCGGGCAGGCCTCAGCGCGCCTGAAGAGTGAGCACCTGGCCTACCTTCCGCTGGAGGCGCTGTCCCCCGGCCTGTCGAATTTGATGAACGGTCGCGCCCGCATCGGTGTGCGCAGCTCGGCGCATACCGTGGCGAAACTGCTGGACCCGTTTAACGGCCAGGCCCTGCGCGTGGTGCCGGTGACGCATCCGGATTACGTGAGGCGCATGGGTGAGTTTCTGTCCGCAGCTGCGACGCCAGCGGTGCTGCTGCGCGGCAGTGAAGGCGAACCCTATGCCAGTTCGAAACGCATGCCGGCCTTGCAGGGCTTTTTGCGTGGTGAAGCGCGTGAACTGGTGGCACAGGGAGAGTCCGAACCTGTGACCGAAGGAATGCCCGACGCAATCGACGCTG
>CAMCYY010000197.1 GCA_945885335.1 Bordetella parapertussis | reverse complement strand
CCGCACAAGAATGCCAAGGCGGAGAACATCATGCGCACTGAGGAACTCTACGTCACCGTTGGCAATGAGATCGGCGCGCTGGTGATCCCGGTCGGACTCGCGTTCGAGGAGGCGTACCGGCGCCGGCCCGGCATCAAACTCCACACGGATTTCGACGGCACGCACCCGGAGTTGATCGGTACCTACCTCGCAGCTTGCACGGTCTACGCCAGCATCTACGGGAAGTCTCCCGTCGGGAACAAGTACGACTACTATGGGAAAATTGACCGGGACATGGCGGCCTTCCTCCAGCAGGTGGCGGGCGACACGGTGAAGAAGTTCTACGAACGGTAGGGATGGGGATGGCGCCTTGCGGCAGGTGACGCCTAACAACGCGTTCGAGCGGTCGGGCTTCCAGACAAGGCCTCCGGCTTGCCTTGCCGCCGCTCAACTGGGTAGTTCGACTCCACCCTCAATTTCCTTCATCATGGCGCCCTTCCCAGCACCGGCCCCCGCCCGCCATGATCGACTTCGAAGAAATCGACTTCCGCCAGACCCGCATTGGTGAAATCAGCCTGCGTCGCCGCACGCAGCTCACCCTGGGCATTGAAATCTACGAAGTGAAGCTGGGTGACGAGTTTCTGATGTCCAGCATGTTCGTGGAAGGCGAGATCCAGTTGTCGAACCTGGGGCTGGCTGATCTGGGCGCGGGCCCACTGGATGTGGTGGTGGGCGGTCTTGGCCTGGGCTACACGGCACGCGCGGCGCTGGACCATGCTTCGGTGGGCTCGCTGGTGGTGATCGAGGCGATTCCCGAGGTGATCGACTGGCATCAGCGCGGGTTGGTGCCGCTGGGCCGTGGTCTGACGGATGATCCGCGCTGCCGCTTTCTGCACGGCGACTTCTTTGCGCTGGCGGCTTCATCCAGCCTGGATGCGACACAGCCCACCAAGCGCTGGCATGCCATCCTCGTCGATATCGACCATTCGCCGCGCCACACGCTGAATTCGACGCATGCTTCGCTGTATTCCGAGGATGGCCTCACGCGACTGGCGAAGCACCTGCTGCCGGGCGGGGTTTTTGCGCTGTGGTCGAATGATCCGCCGGATAATGAGTTCACGCCTGTGATGGACGCGGTGTTTCCCGGCACCATTGCCCATGTGGTGCGCTTCCCGAATCCGCTGCAGAACCGCGAGGCGACGAATACGGTGTATGTGGGGCGGGTGCCTGCTTAAAGTGTTTGCGGGACGTTCATGGTTCGACAGGATCACCACAAGCGCAATGGGAGATGCAAGTGCCGGTGAATGAACTGAACAGCACGCTGATCGCGATCTGGTCCGTGGTGGCCGTGGTCGGCTTTGTGCTGCTCGGCTGGGGCCTCAGGCTGGAGCGCCGCAAGTTCGCCGCACTCGGCAAATCAGGACAGTGGCTGTGGGTGCGCATTGCCACGCTGCCCATCCTTGCACTGACCGCTGCGGCGGTGTTTTATCCGGCGAGCGTTGTGGGCGGGCCGGAAGCGCTCGCTGCGTTCTACCTGCTGATGTTCACCGCTGGGCCGCTGGTGTATTTCGGCCTGCACATCGTGATGGGCTGGCTGGTGCGGCCGTCGCTGACGCGCAAGGAATCATCGTCCATCGCTGTCACCGGCATCGCGACGCTGATTATCGGCGCGCTGTTCGTGCAGTTTGCGCATCCGACGGTGTTTACCCTTGCGATGCAGATCAAGGCGTTTCAGCGATCCCGGGCCGACGCGAAGCCGCTGCCGCACCAGATCATCAGCTCGCAGCGCTTTTCGCTGCCCGATGCCGGCGAGGTGTGGACCGAGCACTGGAAGGCGCCGCCCGGCATCAAGGTCACGCGCCTTGAAAACCAGGTCCCCAGCGGCTGGGCGCGCATGGACGACTCCAGTCCGTGGATGCTGTGCCGCGACGGGCAGGACTTCCATGTGTTCTGGCCGGTAGGGGATGGGGTGCCGCGCTGGCGCATGTATTGGGAGGACAGCGCCGGAGTGGAGTCGCGTTCGGAGTGGGCTTCGGTGCCGACCACCACAACGGCGGTGCCCTTCACTGTGCAATGGCGTCCCGATGGTTTTGTGCTGCCGGCGCGCCTGCCGCGCAATGCCGTGATGCTGGGCCATGTCACGAACGGCAAGGAAAGCTTTGACAATCTGGACCGGCTGCAGCCGGGCGAGACTTTCTTCGACAACTGCCTGCCGCTGGAATACCGGCGCGTGAATGCCGCAAAGGAGCAGCCGATCAGCGCCGTCAACCTGCGTTTCTGGGGGCGTGTGGCGCAGCAGATGGTGTTTTCGATCCAGCACCGGCCGGCCGAGGAGGCCGCACCCGACCCGCGCCCTTTGCCGTAACGCCGCTTTCCGCGGCGGTCCGCAGTGCTTGACCCACATCAAGGTCCGGACGATGGCCGCGGGTAAGGTGAATCCGGGAGAGCCCTTCATGGAGCAGAGACGCATGGACCATCACCACTACCTGACCATCGAGCAGCGCGAATCGCTGGAGAAACTGATCCGCCAAACGATGGGGCCGGGGCCGCGGCTGGAGACGGTGCTCAAGCACCTGCATCAGACGGACTACGGCGTGTGCATTGAGTGCGGCAAGGATATCGAGTTCGTGCGGCTGCAGGAGGACCCGCTGCAGCGGCATTGCCGGGCCTGCGGACGCCTGCCGGTTCCGCGCTAGCGTGCCGCCGATGGCGCCGTCTGGGTTCGTTTTTCGTTCAAAACTGTGCGATATCGAACATGGCGTGCGTTCCTTGCATGCATGGGGAAATACGGGATGTGGAATCAATCGGCCGATGATTGGGGACTGACTTCAATGCAATGTTTGCTACTCCTGTGAAGTCCGCTTCCACTGAAAATCCCAATGGGCTTCTGCTGTGGGAAGACGGCTTCTGGTGTTTTCGCGAAGCGTTCAGCAAGCAATGGCTGCGGGCACGCGACTATCGCGTCGTTGCACACAACAGCGAAGAATGGTTGAGGATCACCGCGCCGCCGCTGCACTGAGCTGCTCTACAATGCCGCAATGTGCGGACGATTTGTCACCCCAGAGACGGCCGAAATCGAGCGCCTGTTCCACATCGGCCGGCACAATTCCAATCCGATCCGCGGCCTGTTTTCGCAGCGCTTCAATGTCGCCCCTGCAATGTCGATTGCCGTGCTGCGCGCTGCCGGCGATGTGGAGGGCTACGAATTGATGACGGCGCGCTGGACGCTGGTGCCCGGCTGGTGGAAGCAGGACAAGCAGCCGCGCTTCACCCACAACGCCCGCGTCGAGGAGGCCGCCGACAAGCCGATGTGGCGCGACTCATTGCGCAGCTGGCGCTGCCTGATCCCGGCCGAAGGCTGGTACGAATGGCAGGCGGTCGAGCGCATCGACCCCGATAGCGGCGAGCTAAAGCCGGGCAAACAGCCGCATTACATCTACCGGCCGGACCGGTCGCTGGCGTGCTTTGCGGGATTGATGTCGTGGTGGAAACCCTCCGCGAATGATGAACCGGTGCTCACCTGCGCCATGCTCACGACCGCTGCCGCACCGTCAGTGGCGGCGGTGCATGACCGCATGCCGGTGGTGCTGCCCTTCGAGGCCTATGGCGACTGGCTGGACCCGCAACTCACCGATGCCGCGCGTGCAGTCGAGTTGGCGCGCGCTGCGGCCGAGACCGAGTTCCTGCACCACCCCGTCAGCCTGAGGATCAACAGCAAGGCGGACGACGAGGATTTGCGCGAACCGTATTAGAAACGGCTCCGGCCATGCGGCCGGGGTTGAGCCTGCGACTACAATAAACGCAATATCCATTCGCAAGCGGAGGTTTTGTGGCCATTGATTTCGAATTGCGCGACGACGGCGTCGCCATTGTCACCATCAACCGACCGGAGCGGCGCAACGCGCTCGATGTCGAACACTTCCAGCTGCTCAAGGAAACCTGGGAGCGGGTGCGCGACGACAAGGCGGTGCGCGTGGCCATTGTCACCGGCGCGGGCGACAAGGCATTCTGCGCCGGCGGCGACCTGAAGGCCGCGGCGGCCAATGGACGCAACTCGCTGCCGAAGGCGGGGGATTTCTGGCTCACCCAGCGTGGCACCGTGTTGAGCCGCGGCATCGATATCTGGAAGCCGGTGATTGCCGCGGTCAATGGCCATTGCATCGCCGGCGGCATGCACATGCTGATGGCCACCGACATCCGCATCGCCGTGCCAACCGCCACCTTCGCGCTCACCGAAGCCACGCGCGGCGTGCTGGCGGTAAATGGCGGCACGCAGCGCATCCTCAGCCAGGTGCCTTACGCAGTGGGCATGGAAATGGTGCTCACTGGCGAGCCACTGGATGCCGAAGCGGCGCTGCGTTATGGCTTCATCAACCGCATCGTGCCGCCGGGCGAGTTGATGGCGACCGCGCTGGCGTACGCCACAAAAATCGCCGGCTATCCGCCGCTGCATCTGCAGGCGGCGAAGGAACTCATGCTCCGCTCACGCGACATGCCGCTCTCCGAGGGCATGCGCATGGAGCAGTTTGTGGCCTACCTGCTGGGGATGACTGAAGATGGCAGGGAAGGCCCGCGTGCGTTCTCCGAGAAGCGCAAGCCAAAGTACACGGGGACCTAGGGAGACGCTGATGAAGTCCGGAATTTTGGAAACCTGCGCTGCGTTTCCCTCTGAAGTGGGGGATATACAAGGGGAGCATGCCCCCTTGTTTAGTTATTCCCTAGTTTCACGTTTGTCATTCCGAGGCTGGAGGCCGAGGAATCTGCTGGTGGGCTGGTAAAAGCAAATCCCCCCTGCCCCCCTTTGACAAGGGGGTAAACCAGATTCGCTGAACGCAGGGTCTCCCCCTTGTCAAAGGGGGGCAGGGGGGATTTTCTTTCGTAAAAAATATCGAAGGACGCTTGCTATCGCCCCGCCAGCTTCGCAAACGCCTCACCCCACAGCGGACCAATCACCTCCGGCGTATGCCGCGCGGCAATGATGTCCTGTCCACGGGCAATGCGAGCCACCGCTTCATCCGGATGTGCCAGTGCCCATCGCAGGCCGGCGATCAGGTCTTCGCCGATCCATGCCGATTCGCGGAACTCCCAGTAGCTCGGCAGGCCGTGCGCGACCACGAAGCGTCCGGCCCATAGGGATTCGGTCATGCGGTTCGCGCTTGCGGCCATGCGCGCGGCCACGTCGCTCGGGATGATGACCGCATCGCAGGCCGCCATCGCCTGTTCCAGTACGCTGGGTGACCAGTATTCGAGGCGTGCCTGGAAGGCGGGTGAGGCGCGGTTCCATGCGTCGATGTCGGCATCAATGCCTTCGATCGGCCCGGTGACCAGCGTGAATTCCAGCGGTGTTTCACACGCAAAGGCCTGCAACTGCGGGATCAGC
>CAMCYY010000196.1 GCA_945885335.1 Bordetella parapertussis | reverse complement strand
GGCGAGTTTCTTGGTGTCGGCTTGGGCGCCAGCGTCGAGAAGCTGATGTATCTGCCCGAGGCACATACAGACTTTCTGCTCGCCGTGATCGCCGAGGAGCTGGGTCTGGCCGGTGTGACTCTGGTCCTGGTGCTGTTCACCTGGCTGGTGCTGCGAGCTTTCGCCATCGGGCGTCATGCGGTGAACCTGGAGCGGCCCTTCTCCGCGCTGGTGGCGCAGGGCCTCGGCGTATGGCTGGGCGTGCAGGCCCTGATCAACATGGGCGTGAACATGGGCGTGCTGCCCACCAAGGGCCTGACGCTGCCGCTGATGAGCTTTGGCGGCAGCGGCATCCTCGCCAACTGCATCGCGATTGCGATCCTGTTGCGCATTGACTGGGAGGGCCGTGCGATGGCGCGCGGCCAGGCGGTGTGACGCAAACATGCGGACTGTGGAGAGAACCATCATGATCATGGCCGGCGGCACCGGCGGGCACGTGTTCCCGGGTCTCGCGGTGGCTGACCAACTGCGCGAGCGCGGCTGGAACGTGATCTGGCTCGGCTCGCCTGCGGGCATGGAGGCGAAGCTGGTGCCCTCGCGCGGCTATGCCATGGCGCCTGTGCAGTTCTCCGGCCTGCGCGGCAAAGGCCTGGTTACCGTGCTGCTGTTGCCGCTGCGTTTGCTGCGTGCCTTCTGGCAGGCACTGCGCGCGCTGCGCGCTCACCAGCCCGATGTCGTGCTTGGCATGGGCGGCTATGTCGCGTTTCCCGGCGGCATGATGGCCTCATTGTTGAACCGGCCGCTGGTCATCCACGAACAGAATTCCGTCGCCGGTCTGACGAACCGCGTGCTGGCGCGCCTCGCTGATCGTGTGCTGGCCGGTTTCCCCGGTGCGCTGCCCGATGCCGAAGCGGTGGGCAATCCGGTGCGCTCCGATATCGCCACGCTGCCTGATCCGGTACAGCGTTTCTCCGGACGTACGGGGCCGCTGCAGGTGCTGGTGATCGGCGGCAGCTTGGGTGCAGCCGCGTTGAACGACATCGTGCCACAGGCGCTGGCGCTGCTGCCTTCCACGATACGGCCCCATGTCCGGCACCAGTCCGGCGCACAGCACACCGCTGCGCTGCGGGACAACTACCAGCGCGCCGGCGTTAATGCTGACACCGTGGCCTTCATCGATGACATGGCAGGCGCCTATTCCAGCGCGGATCTGGTCATTTGCCGTGCCGGTGCGCTGACAGTCGCGGAACTTGCTGCGGCCGGCGTGGCCAGCATACTGGTGCCCTTCCCGCACGCCGTCGATGACCACCAGACCGGCAACGCGCGTTACCTCACCGATGCCGGCGCGGCGGTGCTGCTGCAGCAAAAGGACATGACGGCCGGGGGCCTGGCCGCGCTGATCAATTCATTGAATCGCGACAGCCTGCTGTCCATGGCCAGCAAGGCGCGTGCCATGGCGCGCGCCGATGCCACTGCACGGGTGGCACAAATCTGTGAGGAACTGGCGGCATGAAATACCGCATCGAAAAAATTCACTTCGTGGGCATCGGCGGTTCCGGCATGAGCGGCATTGCCGAAGTGCTGCTCAACCTGGGTTACAGCGTCAGTGGATCGGACATTGCCGAAAGCAGCACCACGCAGCGGCTGAGGAAGGGTGGCGCGAAGATCGTCATCGGCCACGAGGCCGCGAACGTGAAGAATGCCGACGTGGTCGTGATCTCCACTGCGATCAAGCACGACAACCCGGAAATGGCGGCAGCGCGCGAGGCGCACATTCCGGTGGTGCCGCGCGCGTTGATGCTGGCCGAGCTGATGCGCCTGAAGCAGGGCATTGCGATCGCCGGCACGCATGGCAAGACCACCACGACCAGCCTGGTGGCGAGCGTGCTTGCCTCCGCCGGCATGAAGCCGACCTTTGTCATTGGCGGCCGCCTGAACAGCGTAGGCTCGCACGCGCAGCTCGGTGACGGCGATTTCCTCGTGGTCGAGGCCGATGAGTCCGACGCTTCATTCCTGCATCTGCAGCCGGTGATTGCGGTGGTGACGAACATCGACGTCGACCACATGGAAACCTATAACCACGACTTCGCAGGGTTGAAGCGCACCTTCATCGAATTCCTGCAGCGTCTGCCGTTCTATGGCGCCGCGGTGCTCTGCATTGATGACCCGGCCGTGCGCAACATCATTCCGCTGGTCAGCCGCCGTATCCTCACCTACGGCGTGAACAGTCCCGGGGCCGACATCCGTGCCGAGAAACTGGAACATGCCGACGGCCGCATGCGTTTTGTCGTGGTGCGCAATCCCAAGTTGCTGCGCAAGGGCCAGAAGGAGCGCCTGCGCGTCGAACTCAATCTGCCCGGCGTGCATAACGTGTCCAATGCCCTGGCTGCGATCGGTGTGGGCATGGAGCTGGGCATCAAGGACGAGGCGCTGGTGAAGGCCTTGAGCGGCTTCCAGGGTGTCGGCCGCCGCCTGCAGCGCTATGGTGATGTGAAACTCGATGCCGATCGCACGGTGACGATGCTGGACGACTACGGCCACCATCCGGTCGAGATGCGGGTGACGCTGGATGCCTTGCGCGGCGCCTTCCCGGGACGACGCCTGCTGCTGGCCTTCCAGCCCCATCGCTACACCCGCACGCGCGACCTGTTCGACAATTTTGTCGAAGTGCTGTGCACTGTCGATGAATTGCTGCTGGCCGATGTGTATGCGGCAGGCGAAGCGCCGATTGTCGGCAAGGATGGCCATGCGCTGTACCAGGCGGTCTGCGCGAAGCGCAAGCGCAAGGCCGGCAACGCCGGCTTCGTCGAGAAAATTGCCGACATGCCGGCGGCGATCCGCGCCGCGGCGCGTGATGGCGATGTCGTGGTTACCATGGGCGCAGGATCCATCGGCGGCGTGCCGGGGCAGCTTGCACAGACAAAAGTGCGCGGGCAGGGCAGGAAGAAATGAACATGAGCGAACCGCTCAATTTCGCCTCCGCCCCGACCGGAAGTCTGCGCGGCCGGCTTCTGGCCGGTGAGCCGATGTCGCGCCACGTCAGCTGGCGCGCGGGCGGCATCGCGGCGCGCTGCTATGCGCCCGCCGATGCCGATGATCTGGCCATTTTCCTGCGCACGCTGCCGGCTGAAGAGCCATTGTGCTTTGTCGGCCTGGGCAGCAATCTGCTGGTGCGCGATGGCGGTTACCCCGGCACGGTCATCCTGATGCACAGCTCACATGCATTGATCAGCATTGACGAAGCTTGCGTCTATGCGATGGCTGGGGCCGCCTCGCCGAAACTGGCGCGCTTTGCCGCGAACCATGGTTACGAAGGTGCCGAGTTCCTCGCCGGTGTGCCGGGCAGTGTGGGCGGGGCGCTCGCCATGAATGCCGGTTGTTACGGATCGGAGACCTGGGAATACGTCGAGCGCGTGCGCTCCATCGACCGGCGCGGCACGCTGCATGAACGCATCCGCGACGATTACGACATCGGCTATCGCCACTGTGTGCTGAAGGGTGGCGGTGACGAATGGTTTCTTGGTGCGTGGTTCCGCTTTCGGGCCGGCGATAGCGCCAGGGCGCGTGCGCGCATCCGTGAATTGCTGGCCCAACGCGTTGCCAGGCAGCCGCTCAACCTGCCCAATGCCGGTTCGGTGTTCCGCAATCCGCCCGGCGACCACGCCGCGCGCCTGATCGAGGCCTGCGGGCTGAAGGGCCATGCGATCGGCGGTGCGCGAATTTCGGAAAAGCACGCGAACTTCATCGTCAATCCGGGCGGCAGGGGGAGTGCTGCGGATATCGAGGCGCTGATCGCGCATGCGCGTCAGACCGTGCAGGAGCGCTTCGGCATCGAGCTGGTGCCCGAAGTACGCATGATTGGAGCGCAGGCATGACCGCCGCGCTCAACGCCAAAAAATTCGGCAAGGTCGCCGTGCTGTTCGGCGGGCGTTCTGCGGAACGTGCCGTGTCGCTGAAAAGCGGCAGTCTGGTGCTGGCGGCGCTGATGGCAAAGGGTGTGGACGCGCATGCCTTCGACCCGGCCGAGCGGCTGATCACCGACGTAAAAAAAGACGGCTACGCGCGAGCCTTCATCGCGCTGCATGGCCGCTACGGCGAAGACGGCACGGTGCAGGGTGCCCTCGAATTGCTCGGCATCCCGTATACCGGATCGGGGGTTCTTTCCAGCGCGCTGGCCATGGACAAGTGGCGCACCAAGCTGATCTGGCAGTCCTGCGGCGTGCCGACGCCGCGCTACGAGTTGCTGAATCGCAACAGCGATTTCGCCGCCGTGGTAGAGCGCCTCGGCCTGCCGCTGATGGTGAAGCCGGCCAATGAAGGTTCATCGGTGGGCATGAGCAAGGTGCGCAAGGCGCGCGATCTGGAAGAAGCCTGGGCGCTGGCAGCGAATTACGATCCACTGGTGATCGCCGAACAGTTTGTCGAGGGCGCGGAGTTCACCGCGGGCATCCTCGGCCGCGAAACGTTACCGCTGATCCGCCTGGAGACGCCGCGCGATTTCTATGATTATGAAGCGAAGTACCTCGCTGACGATACGCGTTACATCGTGCCCTGCGGCCTGCCGCCCGAGGCGGAGAACGCGATACGCGTCGAGGCCCTGCGCGCCTTCGATGCGCTGGGATGCCGTGGCTGGGGGCGCGCCGACGTGATGGTGGACCGTTCCGGGAAACCCTACTTCCTGGAAATCAACACTTCACCGGGCATGACCGACCATTCACTGGTGCCGCTGGCGGCACGCCATGCCGGAATTTCCTACGAGGATCTGTGCCTGCGCGTGCTGGAAGCGGCAACGCTGAGCGAAGGCATGGCGAAAGAAGCCGTGAAGAGAGGAGAAGGGCATGTGGGATAACCACAAACTGCTCAACACTCTCGCGAACGTGCTGCTCGCGCTGGCGGCACTGCTGGCTGCCTGGGGCGGCATCCGGCTGGTGGCCGAGTCGCCGCTGTTTCCGCTCAAGGTTATCCGCATCGAAGGTGATCTGGCGCATGTGCAGCGCGCCGACATTGTCGCCGCGCTGCAGGGACGACTCGCCAGTTCGAGTACCTTTTTCAATCTGGACATCGCTGCGGTGCGCGTGCTGTTCGAGACCGTGCCCTGGGTGCGCCGCGCCGAGGTGCGCCGCATGTGGCCGGACCGCCTGGAGGTACGCATGGAAGAGCATGTGCCGCTGGCGCGCTGGGGCCTGCCAGAAGAGGGGCGCATGGTGAACACCTTCGGCGAGGTGTTCAGCGTGGCCGGCAAAAACGTTGACAGCGGCACAGGCAGCGAATTGCCGGCGTTCTCCGGTCCGGCTGGCACCTCGCTCGAGGTGGCGCGCAGTTACGCCGCCTTTCGCAGCATCCTCGCGCCGATCGCGCTGGAGCCGCGTGCCGTGATGCTGTCGCCGCGCTACAGCTGGCAGTTGAAGCTCTCCAACGGCATGGCAGTGCAGCTTGGCCGCGAGACGGAGAAGGACAAGATTGCCGACCGGCTGACGCGATTCGCAATGA
>CAMCYY010000195.1 GCA_945885335.1 Bordetella parapertussis | reverse complement strand
CGCGGCAAGAGCTTCCTCATGGACAGTTTCTACCTGTCGCTGCCGCTGGATCGGAAATGCCGGGTGCACTTTCACCACTTCATGCGCGACGTCCATCGCGAACTCGAGGAACTGAAGGGGGCTGAAGATTCCCTAGTGGCATTGGCTGGGCGACTGGCGGATCGCTACCGGCTGATCTGCTTCGATGAAATGCATGTCAACGACATCGCCGACGCAATGATCCTGGGGCGTTTGCTGAAAAAGACCATGGACCTGGGCGTGGTGTACTGCATGACCTCCAATTACCACCCGGACCAGCTCTACAAGGATGGCCTCAGGCGCGACAACTTCATGCCGGCCATTGCGCTGATCAAGGCGAACCTGGATATCATCAATGTCGATGGCGGCATCGATTACCGCCGACGTGTACTGGAGCAGGTAAAGACCTACATGTGCCCGCTGGGCGCAGCTGCGGATGCAGCGCTGGCGGAGGCCTTTACGCGGATTGCCGAAGTGGAGGAAGAAACCGAGGCACTTGAAATCGAAGGGCGCCCGATACCCTACCTGCATCGCGCCGGCGGGGTGATCTGGTTTGATTTCATGGCAATCTGCGGCTGGGGCCGCTCTCAGCTCGATTACCTCGAATTGGCGCGCAGTTTCCACACCGTCATTGTCGCCAACGTGCCTCGCATCGGCCTGTCGCTGGTGGACGAGGGGCGCCGCTTCACCCTGATGGTGGACGTGTTCTACGACAATCGGATCAAGCTGCTCCTGTCTGCGGAAGCACTGCCTGAGGGGCTGCTCAAGCTCGATGAGGGTGTTGGCGATGCGCGCATACGCGCCATGAGCTTCGAGTTCGAGCGCACTGCCAGCCGGCTCATTGAAATGCAGTCGAAGGACTACCTCAACCAGCAGAAGCTGCCAGCATAGTGATAATAATTTTCACATTAATGCCTTTCAATAAATGAGTCATTTCCCAAAATGATCATATCTTTGGCGTAAATACCATGTCCAGTTTCAAGGCATTTCGCATACGCGAGTCAGATGGAAAAGTTGCAGGGGGCTTCGAGCAGCTTGCCATGGAGGAACTCGATGCAGGCGAGGTCATCGTCAAGGTGGCCTATTCCAGCATCAACTACAAGGACGCGCTGGCCGCGACCGGTGCCGGAAAAATCATCCGGCGCTTTCCCTGCATCGGCGGCATAGACCTCTCAGGCAAGGTGATCGAATCCGCCGACCTCCGCTTCAAGCCGGGCGATGAGGTCATCGCCACCAGCTTTGATCTGGGGGTTGCGCACGACGGCGGCTATGCCGAGTACGCACGGGTCCCTGCCGCATGGGTGGTGCCATTGCCGCATGGCCTTAGTCTGTTCGATGCCATGGCGCTGGGCACTGCGGGCTATACCGCCGGCCTCGCCGTGATGCGCATGGAGCACAATGGCTTGAACCCGGAGCGGGGGCCGGTGATTGTTACCGGCGCGACTGGCGGCGTGGGATCGCTCGCCGTGGACCTGCTGGCTACACTGGGATACCAGGTTGTCGCCGTGACCGGCAAGGAAGCGGAGGTGCCCTATCTAAAGCAACTG
Source organism: Bordetella parapertussis (assembly GCA_945885335.1). GTDB lineage: Bacteria > Pseudomonadota > Gammaproteobacteria > Burkholderiales > SG8-39 > CAIYPG01. The sequence goes on along the minus strand of CAMCYY010000195.1, from coordinate 4,015 downwards.
GGCGCGACCGAGGTGAAATTGCGGCAGGGCATAGACCTCGCGAAAATCCGGCCACTCGACAAGGCGCAATGGGCAGGGGCCGTTGATAATCTGGGCGGCGACATGCTGGCGTGGATAGCCAGTGGCATGAAGGATGATGGTTGTATTGCCAGCATCGGCCTAGCGGCTGGCATGAACCTGAATACCACGGTGGCGCCGTTCATCCTGCGCGGCGTCAACCTGCTTGGCATCAACTCGGTCAATACGCCCATGCCCTTGCGAAAGCAGGTGTGGCAGCGGCTGGCAGGCGACATGCGCCCACGCCATCTGAAAGACCTGGTGACGACGCTGCCGTTCGATCAGTTGCCTGGCGCCTTTGATGCCTTCATCAAGTCCCAGGTCAGAGGACGCATCGTGGTGGCTGTCAGTCAGTAATCGAGCCACCGGAACTCATCAAAGGAAAGAACTGCATCATGGCAGGCGCACTCTCTCACATTCGCGTACTGGACCTGAGCCGGGTGCTGGCCGGCCCCTGGTGCGGTCAGAACCTTGCCGACCTCGGTGCTGACGTCATCAAGGTCGAGCGTCCTGGCAGTGGTGACGAATCGCGTACCTGGGGTCCACCCTGGGTGAAAGATGGCGACGGGAAGGATACCCGCGACTCGACCTATTTCACTTCGACCAATCGCAACAAACGCTCCATCACCATAGATATGGCCAAGCCTGACGGGCAGGCGCTGGTGCGTGAACTGGCGTCGGGTGTCGATATCCTCATCGAAAACTTCAAGGTCGGTGACCTCAAACGCTACGGACTGGGTTACGAAGACATAAGCGCGATCAACCCCGGCATCGTCTATTGCTCGGTGACCGGCTTTGGCCAGGATGGACCCTCAGCCCAGCGTCCGGGTTACGACTTTATTTTCCAGGGCGAAGGCGGCCTGATGAGCATTACCGGCGAGCGCGATGACCTGCCCGGCGGCGGTCCGGAGAAGGTCGGCATCGCGGTCACCGACATCCTGTCAGGTCTCAATTCCACTGTAGCCATCCTGGCGGCACTGGAACATCGCCACATCAGCGGACGCGGGCAGTACATCGATACGGCCTTGATGGACAACATTGTCGCCTTTGGCGCGAACCAGATTGTCGGTTATTTTGCCACCGGGCAGATTCCGCGCCGCTATGGCAATGCGCATCCGAATCTTGCGCCGTATGGCGTATTCCGCACCGGTGACGGCCACATGATCGTGGCCTGCGGGAACCAGGGACAGTGGGAGCGCTTTTGCGGCGCCATCGGACGCAACGATCTGCCGATTGACGCGAGATTTCGCGACATACCCGGCCGCAACGCCAATCGTCCGGCACTGACGGAAGAAATCGATCGTTCCCTGATGGCGCATGCCACCGCACACTGGCTGGAGTGCCTTACGGCGGCTGACGTTCCGAATGGCCCGATCAACAATTACCAGCAGGTGTTTGAACACCCGCAGGTCGCCCATCGCAAACTGCGCGTCGACCTGAAGCATGCGAAGGGGGGCGTGACATCGACGGTGGCCAGTCCCCTGAGATTGTCGGAAACGCCGGTTGAATATCGTCGTGCCCCGCCAGTGCTGGGCGAACACACTGGAGAAATTCTTTCCACGATACTGGGCAAGACCGCCGCTGAAATCGAGCGCCTGAAGCAGTCCGGTATCGTCTAGTGTTTCCGCACCGGACCTGAAAAACTACTTTTCGGCGGCCAGCCTGTCTGCAAGGATGGGATCGAGCTTGCGCAACACCTGCACGGCCTTGGCGGCCTCTTCTCTGCGCCCGGTGCGCGCCAGCAGCGCCCCCATGCTGTACCAGGCCGTGGCCATTTTGGGCTCCAGTTCCACAGCAGCGCCATAGGCAAGCAGGGCCAGCTCGGTGCTGCCTGCATCCCGATAGGCCTCACCCAGCAGGAAGCGTGAGACCGGTGAGGTGGTGTCTACCGAACTTGCGTGCTCCAGCACACGCACTGCGACATCCGGCCGACCGGAAAGCCGTTGTGCTTCGCCAAGCAGGTTCCAGCCGTCGACTTCCTCGGGGCTGATGCGTGTCGCTCGCGTCAGGGTTTCGATTGCGGCGGGAAGATCCCTGAGTTGCAGCTGCGCATAACCCAGCAGGATCAAGCCATCCTCGCTGTCTGCGTCAGCTGCAATCATGGCCTGGGCGAGTCTAGCCACGCCTGCCCAGTCGCCTTTGCGCTGCAACTCTGTGATGCGCTTGTTGTTTTCGTAGTCCCCGCCACGCGATGCCAGCAACGATGACAGTAGCGGGGTGACAGGCAACAACGCCAGCGGTCCGGCGCAGCCCCATGCGAGACAAAGTACCGTGCCGAACAGCGCGGTACGTCGGCAGAAATCAGACTTTGGTCTGATAGACGTAGGCCTGTTGGTTGACCTTCGAATCCTGGAGTTTTTTCTGTCCCTCGGGATCAGGCTTCTTGTCCCACCACATCGAACGGCCTTTTTTCTGCTCGTCGACGATTTGCGGCTTCTCCGTGAGCAGGTCGCGGATCATGCGGGTGACATCGGATTCGTAAATCTTGGCCATGGCTGTGCAGGGTAGTTGATGATCAGCTCGGATTATAGCTGTAAAAATGCAGTGGCCCGAAATAACAAATATGAAAACAATAACTTATGCTGCAGAGGGGGTCGTGGGGTGCGCCTGCTTGCCATTCTGCGCTAACTGTATAAAAATACAGACCATTGCCAAATCCACGGAGCCCGCGACATGGAAGAGTTGACGCCTTCGCAAAGCCGCATCTTGCAGTTCATCCGCCAGACACTGGAAGAAACCGGCATGCCCCCGACGCGCGCTGAAATCGCCACGGCGATGCAGTACCGCTCGGCCAATGCTGCCGAAGAGCATCTGCGCACCCTGGAGCGCAAGGGTGCGATCGAAATTCTGAAAGGATCGGCGCGCGGCATACGTCTGGCAGATGGCGGTGGGCTGCCGCTGATTGGTCGTGTCGCAGCGGGCTCTCCCATTCTCGCTGAAGCGCATGTGCAGGGGCATTTTCAGATTGATCCCAACCTGTTCAAACCCAAGGCCGATTATCTGCTCAAGGTGCGCGGCATGAGCATGCGCGATGCCGGCATTCACGACGGCGATCTGCTGGCGGTTCACCGTACCTCGGAGGCACGTACGGGACAGGTCGTTGTGGCACGCGTCGGTGACGAGGTCACGGTCAAGCGCCTGCGCAAGCGCGGGGCGATCGTCGAACTGCTGCCGGAGAACCCGGAATTCGAACCCATTGTGGTCGATACGCGCCGCGATGAACTCACCATCGAGGGCCTTGGCGTCGGCGTGATCCGCAACGGCAGGTCGCTCTGATCTGATACGTCCGCCTGGGCACAGGCTGAACGGCAAGAGGGGAATGTCTGCCTATTTCCTGCGGTACGGTGCCGGTGCCTGCTCGAATTCGTCCACAGGGGCAGCGCCAAACAGGTTCTTTTTCAGTACTGCGAGGCGATCACGTGCCTGGGCGGCTTTTTCAAACTCCAGGTTACGGGCATGTTCCTGCATCTGTTTTTCCATTTGCCGGATTTCGCGCGCCACCTGCTTTTCGGACATGCCTTCGTAGCGCGCCTGGTCCTGCGCCGCTCTCAACTGAAGCTGCCCCTGCTGCGGGTCGTACAGCCCTTCGATCATGTCACGGATGCGCTTTACGACACCGCGCGGTGTAATGTCATTGGCACTGTTGAACATGACCTGTTTCTTGCGCCGGCGGTCGGTTTCGCTGATGGCACGTTTCATCGAATCGGTGATGCGGTCAGCGTACAGGATGGCCTTGCCGTTGATGTGACGCGCAGCGCGGCCGATGGTCTGGATCAGCGAACGCTCCGAACGCAGGAAGCCTTCCTTGTCGGCATCAAGTATCGCAACCAGCGACACTTCCGGAATGTCCAGGCCTTCGCGCAACAGGTTGATGCCGACCAGAACGTCAAAGGTGCCCAGCCGCAGGTCGCGGATGATTTCGACACGTTCCACAGTTTCTATTTCGGAGTGCAGGTAG